>JAIRKA010000043.1 GCA_031260345.1 Methanosarcinales archaeon | reverse complement strand
AAAAGCCGATCAAAAAATGGCGACAACCGTTGTTTTCAAGGGTTTTGACAAACATTTGACTTTCGTGAAGGATCCGGATGTTTCCGAAATCTTGGAAATTCAGGTGATTGATATTTATCCGCCCGAGCCGCCGTGGCTTTCAGACTGCATCAAGCGGCTGAGTGCGAGCAATATTTTCGGCGACCTTCAAATCAGATTCACGGAAAAACGCGCTGATATTTCTATCTATCAAGGCGAAAAAACAATCTACCCCTGCCGGTCTTCAGGTCTTTTCGGGAAATATTTAGATTCAGACATTTTGGATGAAACAGAAGACGGATGGCTTTTAGTCGGCTGCGATACCTCTCGGCAAATCATTGAAACGCTGTACCCGAAGATGAAATATGATTTTGTTGATATGTGCCCGATGCGCTCAGAACTCACAAGGCCTGAAAAACCGTTTATTATGCGGTGCTGCAAATCGGAACATTCAGGCAAAATCGTTAAAATCAACGGCTTGACAGGTGTTGTTGTTCACTGGGGCGCAGGCGAATGGCAAATCGCCGAAAGCGTTCGAAAATTAGCGCTTGAACTTCGCAGCCGTACATGATGAACAACTCCTTAGTGATAAATTTATATAATTATGTCTATATAATATATTCACGAAATAAGGTGACATCATGAAAAAGACAGCACTCATCACGGGAGCTTCAAGCGGTATCGGTTACGAATATTCAAAGATATTTGCAAGCCATGGATACGATTTGGTTCTTGTTGCTCGAAACGAAGAGAAATTGAAAGCAGTGAAAGCCGAATTGGAAGGACAGCACGACATCAGCGCGTTTGTTATTGCTAAGGATTTATCTCAAAAAGACGCGGCGCAGGAAATTTTCGAACAAACCGAACACGAAGGAATTGAAGTCAATGTACTTGTCAATGACGCCGGATTCGGAGATTACGGACGTTATGCGGATGCTGATTGGAAGAAGCAGTATGACATGGTGCAGGTCAATGTGCTCGCCCTCATGCAGCTGACGAAACTGTTTCTCCCGCAAATGCTTCAAAGAAAAGAAGGCAAAATTTTGAATATGGCGTCAATCGCCGCTTTTTCGACGGGGCCGTATATGTCCGTTTATTATGCTTCCAAATCTTTTGTTCTTTCCTTTTCGGACTCGCTTGCGACTGAATTGAAAGGAAGCGGCGTTACGGTAACAGCCGTTTGTCCCGGACCGACAGATACGGGCTTTGAAAAAGTCGCAGGCAGCGGCACCAGAAAATTATTCGATACAACAAAAAGAGCAACGCCTGACAAAGTGGCTTTGTTCGCTTACCGCGCGATGATGCGCGGAACAATCATCGCGATTCCCGGTTTGAAGTATAAAGTTACAGCTGTCGGGCAGCGTTTCCTCCCAAAAAGTATTGTACGGGCAATTGCTTTGAAACTTCAGAGCGAAGATTGAGTTTTCAAAAAAAGTGAATGTCGGGTGCGTTTTTCATTTATTTTTTTAAATCGGTGCGGCTCGCGCGCGGCGGCGGAGATAGATTCGCCGCTTCACGCCGTCCGGAATCCAAAAATTCGCGAATCGGTTAATTCTTTTTCAAATCAGGGTCATATTCTGCCGCCAACTCTTCAAATGGCTTGTAATCATAATGTGTCAGACATTCACAAAGCGATTTATTGGAAAGGTAAATCAATTTCAAATCATCCCGCTCTGTCGGCTCGCTGCCGCAGGCAATGGAAATGAATTCCGCCAAATCATAAACGGGAAGGCTTTCATTTTCGTTTGCGGATTCGCTTTCTTTTTTCATCATATAGCTGCCTTCAATGATGTTTTTCATGCAGCCGCCGCAATTCGTAATAATAATATCACTGTCGAGGCTTTTTGCCAATTCATGAACGCAGCTTGCCTGATCGATGGATCTTGTCGGAAAATTGATTCGAACGCCGCCGCCAAAACCGCAGCAAATTGATCCGTCAGGCGTCGGATTAACGAGTTCAGTGTTGGGAAGAGCTGACAGAACTTTGCGCGGGTCTTTATGAACGCCAAGCGCGCGCGTCAAATGACAGGGGTCTTGATAAAAAATTCGAAGTTTGTTCTTCGTTTTTGACCGTTCCCGAAGGGAAAGGTCAACTCGGAGCGTAGCTCCGAGGGGTAACACATTGTCGTTTAATTTTGTATATTCGATCATATCTTTTTTGAAATTCAATTTTCCTTCCTCTAAAAGGCGGGCGAAATATTCGGATGTTTGAAGAACTTCAAAATTAAGGTTTTCGAATTTTTGCGGATAAAGCATTTTAAAAGCACGATAGCAGCCGGGGCATGTCGTGATTAAAACTTTTGAGCCGCGGGCATTGATTTCATCAATATTCCGCTGGCCGAGTTTTTCAAGGGGGACAGTGTTTCCGGCGCCTGCCGAAACCGAACCGCAGCAGTATTCAATGCCGCTCATGACGGTGTAATCAATGCCTGCGGCATTCAGCACTCGAACGGTTGATTTGCCGACAACTTTATTCATACAGGAGGCGGCGCAGCCCGGGAAATAAACAACCTCGCTTTTTCGGCCTTCATTTTTGAATTCAACCGGTTTTTCCCATTCGCCGATTTTTTTGTAAATGTTATTGTCGGAAAACGGATCGGCCAGCGTCTGCTCTTCCGAAAGTCCGCTGATTTTTGTCCTCTTTTCGCGGGAGGCGGAAATCAATTTTCGAATGCCTAAGCCTTCGGGACAGGTGACCGTACAGATATTGCATGTGTAGCAGAGGCGAATGTCATATTCAAGCGCTTTTCGCTCCTCGGCGTCACCGCCTTCTGAAATGTAAGCGCATAGTGCAGGAATCACGCCAATCGTATCATAGCTCGGGCAGACATTGATGCACAAGCCGCACATGCGGCATTGATCGGTATAAAGCTGAATCAAATCCACATATAACCCTCTCTGTTTTTGAAAAAATTATATCTATGAGGCGATTTTGTCTTGTTGCAGCCTCAGCAAAGATTATTATTTATTATTGTTACGAATGTTATATAGCATAAAACGGGCAAATGATTAAAAAGTATTCCGATAAGATTCAGATAAGAATAAATTAATCAAAGGAGACAAAAATGGCAGGAAACACATTCGGCGAGATTTTTCGAATCACGACCTGGGGCGAATCCCACGGTCCCGCAGTCGGTGTCGTGATTGACGGCGCGGTTCCCGGAATTGAAATAACGGCCGAAGACATCCAAAAAGAGCTTGACCGCAGAAAGCCCGGCCAAAGCAGCGTCTCCACGCCTCGGCAAGAATCCGATACGGTTGAAATTTTATCAGGCGTTTTTGAAGGAAAAACAACGGGAACGTCGATTTCCCTTCTGATTCGAAATTCGGATCAGCAATCTTCCGCTTATGACAGCCTTAGAGACACGCCGCGCCCGGGACACGCCGACTTCTGCTACGCGGAGAAATACGGCATTCGCGATCATCGCGGCGGCGGGCGCAGCTCCGGCAGAGAAACCGCCGGCAGAGTTGCGGCAGGCGCCGTCGCCAAGAAAATTTTATCCGAATTCGGCATTGATATTGTCTGCCATACGACTCGAATCGGCGGTATTGCTGCCAACCCAGATGTTTTAAATGATTTGCCTTTTGAAGGCATTTTGGAGAATATTGAAAAGAACAGCGTTCGCTGCGCAGACTTGGCTGCTGCGGTTCTGATGGAAGCGGAAGTCGCAGAAGCAAAGAGAACAGGAGACTCTGTCGGCGGAATCGTTGAGGGTTTGATTCGCGGTGTTCCGGCAGGACTCGGCGAACCCGTCTTTGACAAACTGGACGCAGATTTAGCAAAAGCGATTATGAGCATCGGCGCCGTCAAGGGATTTGAAATCGGCGCGGGTTTTGCCGCAGCAGCAGCTTTTGGCAGTGAAATGAATGACGCTTTTGAAATCAAAAGCGGCAAGATAGCGGCGGCATCGAACAATGCCGGAGGTATTTTGGGCGGCATAACAACCGGAGAAATCATTCGGTTCAGAGCGGCAATTAAGCCGACGCCATCCATTTCAATTTCGCAGAAAACGGTAAATATGGCGGAAATGAAGGAAACGGAAATTTCAATTCAGGGAAGACATGACCCGGTGATTGCGCCGCGGTTTGTTCCGGTCGGCGAAGCAATGGCGGCAATCGTTGTTTTAGATCATTTAATGAGAAATGAAGCTTTGTGCTTATCAAAAAATTATAAAAATAGAAAGAATTCCTCGGAACTGCGCTCCGAGTTGACCGTTCCTTCGGACCGGTCAAAAATAAAAACGAAAGAGGTCTAAAAATGAATCATGGAGAAGCAGGCGGCTGCCCGCACGGAGATAGCGCTTCAGCACCCCGATTGGCAGGCGGCATCCAACCTCCGCGCGTCCTCGCATGGGAGGCGACTGCGGCATGCAACTTAAAATGCAAGCACTGCCGCGGGTCATCTACGCTGGACTCGGCTGAGGGTGAATTAACAACGGAAGAAGCGAAAAAGATGCTTGAAGAAATCCGCAAAACCGGAACGCCGATTATTATTTTAACCGGCGGCGAGCCGCTGATGCGCGAAGACATTTTTGAAATCGCGCGCTACGGAACGGATTTAGGCTTTCGGATGGCACTTGCGACAAACGGCGTTTTGGTCACGGAAGAAATCGCCCGTAAAATGAAAGAGGCCGGCATTCAGCGCGTCAGCGTCAGCTTGGACGGGCGCGAGCAAACGCATGACGCGTTTCGAATGATCCCGGGCTGCTTTGCAGGTTCCATGAAAGGCATTGAAAATTTGAAGAAAGCGGGTCTTGAATTTCAAATTAATACAACGATTTCACGGTTTAACGTTCATGAAATGGATGACGTTCATAATTTCGCAAAAGAAGTCGGAGCTGCGGCGCACCACTTTTTCTTCCTCGTTCCGACAGGACGCGGCGCGGAGCTTTCGGAATTTGAAATTACGCCGGAAGAATATGAAATCGCTCTTGAATGGCTTTACGATTTATCCAAAAAAACGGACCTTCAGATTCGCCCGACCTGCGCGCCGCATTATTTCAGAGTACTGCGCCGGCGCGCGAAAGAGGAAGGCATTGAAGTGACGCCGAAAACGCATGGACTCGACGCGATGACGAAAGGCTGTCTCGGCGGCATAACATTCGGATTTATTTCCAGCATCGGAGAAGTCAACCCCTGCGGCTACCTTCCCGTCTCCGCCGGAAACGTGCGCAAACAGCCGTTTAAAGAGATTTGGGAAAATGCTCGAGTTTTCAATGACATTCGAAATTATTCGGCGTACGAAGGAAAATGCGGCGGCTGTGAATACAAAAAAGCCTGCGGCGGCTGCCGCGCCCGCGCTTATTCTGAAACAGGCAACTACATGGCAGAAGAGCCGCTTTGTTCTTACCGCCCGAGGGGATTTTAATGAATCGAAAAACCGTTGAACTCGATGAAATTGACAGAAAACTCATCAACTTGATTCAGTTGAGTTTTCCTGTATCGACTCATCCTTTTTTAGACATCGCAAACGAAATCGGAACAACCGAAGAGGTTGTCCTTTCCAAACTAAGCCGCTTGAAAAATGAGGGCATCATCCGAAGAATCGGTCCGATTATCAACACGCGCGGAATCGGCGGCACAAACACGCTCGCCGCTGTCAAAGTTCCGAGTGATCAAATTGACAAAGCGGCGGCGGTCATCAACAAATACGATGAAGTTTCTCACAATTACCTCCGAAATGAAGAGTTTAATGTCTGGTTCACGGTTTCAGCGCCGACGCAAGCGCGGTTGGACCAAATATTAAATGAAATTCAAACGGAATTGAACTGCCCGCTTTTAGATCTGCCGACAATCAAACAATTCAAAATACAGGTGAATTTCCATGTCTGAAGAAAACGTTCAAAAAGCATATAAATCGGATTCTGAACAAAAACACGTTTGGAATGCAGAGATGGATGCAACGGATGAAAAACTCATCCGCCTGATTCAGGACGGCATCGAGTTCACGCATTCGCCGTTTTCAAAAGCGGCGGCAGAACTCGGAATTTCGGAAGACGAAGTGGTCGCTCGCTTGAAAAATTTGATTTCGGAGAAAAAAGTTCGCCGTTTCGGCGCATCCATCGGTCATCTCGCGCTCGGATTTACGGCAAACGGAATGGGCGTCTGGGACGTTCCCGAAGATAAAATTGATGAAATCGGAAAAGTGATGGCAACATTTAATGAAGTCAGCCACTGCTACAATCGACCGAGATCGGAAGAATGGCCGTACAGCATGTATACAATGATTCACGGGCGAACGCCGGAAGAGTGCGAAGCGGTCGCAAAAAGAATTTCCGAAGCTGTCGGCATTTCGGAATATAAACTTGTTTTCAGTGAAAAAGAGCTGAAGAAAAAGGGCGTCCGTATCTAATGTTCGCCACTTCAGATAAAACAGAGGAAGAGAAATGTCGGTACCGCCGCTTCAAGATGAATCAAACCCGTATCTGCCTTTAATGATTGATTTTACGGACAAAACAGTCGTCATTTTCGGGGGCGGCGCTGTCGGTGAACGCAAAGTAAAGCGTTTTGCAAAAAAAGCGCTTGTCACGGTCGTCAGTTCCGGCCTGACGCCTGATTTGCAGCAAATGGAAAAAGCCGACACGATTCTGTTTATTGAAAAAGATCTTTCGAAACTGACCGACGGTGAAATTTTTGACTGCATGTCAGACGCTTTTTTAGTCATTGCGGCAACTTCGGACTCGGCTGTCAACCGCCGAATTGTTTCAATGGCGAAAACCGCGGGCGTTTTGGTAAACGATACGGAAAAAGCTGATGAAGTCATCATTCCGTCATTCATTGAGCGCAGCGGGCTTCAAATTGCGATTTCTTCAAGCGGCGAAAGTCCGGCGGTCACGAAGTACGCCCGAATGAAAATCGAAGAGGCGATTGATGGCAATTTAGAACAAATGATCCTTCTTCAAAACGAAATGCGCGAATATTTAAAAACGATTATTCCCGAACAAAAAAAGCGGCAGGAAATTCTTTGGGAAATTATGAATGACAGCGAGATTTGGGATTTGCTTTCAGCGGATTTTGAAAAAGCGAGAGAGAAGGCGATGATGATTTCATCCGATTTTTGTGATTTGTGAAAAGAGCCTCTACGGGAAACATTCATATCAGAGTTCCAATAATTAGTATTACTTTTGATATGCATCAAGCATACTCAAACACCGCGGTCGGATATTATGAACGAAATTTCAAGTCTTGTTATCTCTCATAAAAAGGCGACGGTCGCCGAAATGGAATGTGCGTGGCCGCTGACGACAGAGGAAATGCTCGACAAGCTCATTGCAAACGAACTCGTTTATGAATGCGTTATTTTAAAAACATGCAACCGCGCTGAAGTTTACGTTGTTTCCGAAAAAGGAAGCCGTGTTTTATTCAACTTTTCTAAATCAATCGGCGTTGAAACCCGAATCGTTGATTTTCATGATCATGAAGAATCGCTTGAACACCTTCTCAAACTTTCCTGCGGCCTCGAATCCATGATTGTCGGCGAAGACCAAATCCTTGGGCAAATCCGTGACGCTTACAATCTGGCGGTCAAAAAGAAAACCATCGGGCGCGTTTTAGACACGGCGTTTTCGAAAGCGATTCAGGTCGGCAAACGCGCGAGAACGGAGACCAAAATCAATGAGGGTTCCGTTTCAATCGGGTCAGCCGCTGTCGAGCTTGCGGAAGATACGCTCGGCGGTTTGGACGGTAAAACTATTATGGTTGTCGGTGTCGGTGAAATCGGCATCTTGGTCGCCCGCGCGCTTGCGGATAAGAATCTGGAAGGCATTTATTTTTCCAACAGAACGTTTCAAAAAGCCCAGGAGCTTGCTTATGAGCTCGGCGGGGAAGCGATTTTGTTTGACGATATTACGAAATACTTAGGATCCGCCGATGTCGTCATCAGCGCAACCGGCGCGCCGCACTACGTCATTACAAAAAAGATTGTTGAAGAAGCACTGCCGAAGAGGAACGGAAAACCGCTTTTCATGGTTGACATCGCAAATCCGAGAGATATCGAAGAGTCCGTAGACGTTTTGGACGGCGTGACGCTTTGCAACATTGATAATTTGCGCGTGATCAGTGAAAAAACACTTAAAATGCGCAACGAAGAAGCGAAAAAAGTGATGAAAATTGTCTATGAAGAGCAAATTCTTCTTGGAAAACAGTACAAAAGACAAAAAGCGGATGATATCATCGCTGCTTTGTACAGGAATGTGTATGACATACGTGAAGAAGAAAAGCAAAAAGCTGTCAACAAATTCCGCGTCAAGCACACGATCGGCGATTTTGAAGAAAAGGTCTTGGAAAATTTAACGCATACGATTGCCAATCAGATTTTGGCCGAGCCGACGAAAGTTCTCAGAAACGCGGCTGAATCAGATGATGATGAATTGCTGGAAGCGGCCGGCCGCATTTTTAGCATTCAGCGCTTTGCGACGGAAGAATAAATGTATTTCAGTGAGTTTCGGACTATTTTTTAACCATCGTTTGAATAAATTATAATAAATATTTTTTTAAAAATTTTAAGCGCTTAGAGCCATTTTTTTGTCGTTTCTTGAGAAAAGCATAAATAGTAAATTGAGGAAGTCTAAAAAATAAAATTTGTGTTGTATAGAATTTAAGAGGCATAATATGGAGAAAATGAAAGATATTCTCGGAGAACCGATGGATTTGGTCATCGTTTCACTCAATGAAGACGAAGATTACGGCATTTGCGTGATATCGGTTCGTGATGACGATCCTATTTATCAAATTAAGCTGTACCAAAATCCTTTGGATTTAGAGGATAAAAGTCTGACAAAGGCATTGGAAGAGCTCGAGGATTATTCTAAAATCTTCACCGAGGAGTCCAATGATATTTATGAAATTTTGAATGTCCACCGCGACTTTTGGCTCCAGCCGGAAATTACGTCTGATGAATGCGATAAATTGCCTGTTGCAATTGTTTCAAGCTGGTCGGAACTTGAAGATAAACTCAGAAAAGGCAAAATGAAGGGTTTGTTCAATTATTTCGCTCTGGATGATAAATAAGCTCAATAAGTGTCGTGCCAATCAAAAAACGGCACTCTTTTCTAATATTTTTTAAAGCGGCAGTCTTTGAGTCAAGAAATATATCAAAAGCGTAATCCGTTTTTTGAGTCATAATGTGAAAAATGGAGCGACTCGCGCGCAGGCGTCAGCCGCTAAAAAAAATACAAATCACTTTTCAACAGGCAATCCGCAAGATTCCCATTCCGCAATGCCGCCTTCAATCATACACACATCTTTAAATCCTGCATCAATTGCTTTTTGGGCTGCTGTTTTTGAACGGTTTCCGGCATGACAGTACAGAATAAGCGTTTCATTTTTGTCGAGCGCACCCAATTCTTGATCAAAATCGGGGCTGCGGATATCAATCAACGATGATCCTGCGATATATCCGTCGTATGCTCTTTCCTGCGGCGTTCTGACATCGATAAAATTGACATCTTTTTTGGCAATCATTACCTGAACTTCTTCGGGAGTTTTTATTTTGTAACTCATATTATTCCTCTTAAATCTACAATCGGTTTTAATTAATATATTTCTTTTTATTTTTTCACCAATTTCTTTTATCATTATTTTACTTTCACAACTTTTTTCATTTGTCTTTTAGTTTTATATTTCGCTTGCATTTTTGAGTTATTCGACTTAAGACATTTATATTATGAAACCGAATTACAGTTCGTTTCTACAATGACTATTTATTGATATTAATAAGATTTAGCAGGTATAGGTATGGGGAAAAATAATATTGATCATTCAAACGAATCTGAAGAGTACGCAGACCTCGTTGAACCGAAGATTTCAAAATATCTTCGATATTTTGTTTTATTTGTCTTGTTCGTAAGTATCGCTTTAGTCACGCTGAGCATTTTTATGGGTTTGGAAGGCATGACTCCGGATGAAATCCTATATGAAAATATCTTTTATTTCTTCTTCATCATTATGACCTTAATTTATATGTCTCTTCCCGGTTTGATTCAAAAGAAAATGGGATTTGTCGTTGACCAGCGCCTTATTGTCGTCATTACACTTTTCATTTTTGCGGGTACTTTCCTTGGGCAGGTCTTCCATTTCTTTGACCATTTTACCTGGTGGGACAAGATGCTTCACGCTATTTCGGGCGTTATTTTGGGTCTAATCGCATTTGCGCTCGTTTCCGCTCTCAACAATTCGACAAAGGCGGGTATGCAGCTGAATCCATTCTTCGTTGCGCTTTTCTCCTTCACTTTTGCAGTTGCAGTCGGCGCGCTTTGGGAAATTGCCGAATATATGTCGGATTGGCTTTTCGGTACAGCAATGCAGTGCTGGGACCAAGACCCCGCTTCTTTTCTGACAGGAAACCCCATTCAGGGTGCGGCAATTATTGATACCATGGAGGATTTAATGGTGAGTACAATCGGCGCTTTAATCGTTTCCGTCACCGGCTACTTCTATCTCTCCCGCGGTAAACCGTTTATGAGTGTTAAAAGAATCCGAACCAATGGTGAGAAAGACGACAGCGGCAGCAAAGAAAACACAGTAAAAGTAACAAAAAATGAAGACAAAGAATGAATAAAGGCCCCTCAGAGTTTTACTTTAATGATTAATTACTCCTTCGGACGGTCAAAATACGGATAAGGACCCCTCGGAGCTTTACTCTAAGATTGATTACTCCTTCGGACTGGTCAAAAAACAAATAATAAACCCCTCGGAGCTGCGCTCCGAGTTGACCGTTCCTTCGGACCGGTCAACTAAGAAAGGTTTAAGACTAAAGCCAAACAAAATAGAAAAGAATCGGTTTGATTCACTATGGCTTTTATTGCACTCATTGTTATTTTCGTTTTGATCTTGATTAATGGATTTTTATCCCTGTCGGAAGCCGCCATTACATCTTCGCGTAAATCGCGTTTGAAAAGCGCTTCCAAAAACGGCAAAGCCGGTACTCAAAAGGCTTGCGAGCTTGTCGAAAACCCGTCCCGCTTTTTGACGGCCGTCCAAATCGGCATTACGGCGATCGGTGTTTTTCTCGGTATTTATGCGGGCTTTGCGCTGTCAGGCGATTTGGCCGCACTCCTCTCAAGAATTGAAATCCTTGAGCCGTATGCGTTCCCGCTCGCCGTGTTGATTGTCGTGTTAATTGTGACTTATTTCTTAATCGTTCTCGGTGAGCTTATCCCGAAAAGAATCGGGTCTTCACGCCCGGAATCGATTGCAAGTCTTATTTCAAGGCCGATGAAGTTTATTTCCGTTATTTTATCCCCCGTTTCATGGCTCGTCAACGGCTCGGCAGATCTTGCCGGTAAAATTTTGGGCATTAAACCGTATGAATCGGAAACAACCGAAGAGGACGTCATCGCTGTTGTTCAGGAAGGAATTGATGACGGCGCATTCGTTGAAACCGAACAGGATTTGGTCGAACGGATTTTCAGTTTAGATGGCCGCAAAATCAGTTCATTGATCACGCACAAAAATGACATTGTCTTCCTTGAAGTTTCAACAGCGCAGGCAGATGTTTTAAAAATAATTAAGGAAACGCCTTTCTCCGTTTATCCTGTTACCGACGGCGGTATTGACAACATTGTCGGCGTTTTGCCCGTTAAAAAACTGATCGGTGAAATAAACAATCCCGGATTCAGCATCGAAAATGCAATGGTGCCGGTAAATTTCCTGCCTGAAAATATGACGATTTTATCCGTTTTGGAAAAATTCTGGTCGGCTCAAAACCAGTATGCAATCATTACGGATGAGTTCGGCAGTATTTTGGGGCTCGTGACGCTGAGCGATTTCTTTAAAGCGCTTGTCGGCGACGCTTCCCATCACCCTTCATCCCATGAGGAATACGAGATTTCCCAAGAAACTTCGAATTCATGGCTGATTGACGGCCAGTATCCGTTTTATGATTTCTTGGAATATTTTGATCTTTTGGATTTCCGAAATGAATACGATTACAACACGCTCAGCGGCATGATTTTGGACAAACTCGGAAAAATTCCGTCTGCCGGCGAAAAGTTCGATTGGCTTTGTTATGAATTTGAAATTATTAATATGGATTCGGCCCGCATCGATAAAGTGCTTATGACTGAAAACCAATCCTATTGCAAAATCGTTTGAATACAGAGGATTTATGATTTCCGATTCAAAGTATGCCCTGCTTCCGTTTTCCGAACTGCCTGAACAATACATGAAAGAATCCAAGTCGAGAACGATTGAAAAAGGTGAAGCGGAAGCCGCCGAAAAATTGCTTGAAAAAGCGATTGTCGTTTATAATGAAAAGCGGACGGAGGATTTCATCACGTTCATGGCGGAAAATCCGGCATCTGATTGGGCGCAGACGGATCTTTTTATTGAACTTGAGCGTTATTATCGTCAATACATCTCGTTTTTCAATGACAAAGGCGATCGCTGCCTTTGGATGAATTTCTTCTGCCGCCCCGTCGGCGATTGGAAAACACATCGTGTCCATGTTGAAGGCGGCGGTGTCTGCTTCTTTTCCATCGGACTAAATATGGATACCGGAAAGCGGTTTGATTTTATTGTGAATGATAAAAAGTAAGGCAAATCGCTCTTTCTCTCCTTTTATTTTCTCCAAAACTATATAATCATGGACAGTCTATTTTTATAATAATTTTGGAGGAGAAATCTATGGCAGTAACCATTAATCGAGATGAATGTATAAGCTGCGGCCTTTGTATTGATGAATGTCCTTACGACGCGCTCAGCTTTGATGCGGAAGACATTTCCACCGTTGACCCTGATTTGTGCGTTGAATGCGGTGCTTGCGTTCTTGTTTGTCCCGTTGCGGCCATTACGCTGTAAATCAAAAGTTGCGGAAATGCTCAAAGAAGAAGAGATGCATGCGGAAACGTCCGCCTGTTCCTCCGTTTCTGCCGCTGTCATCAGGTTTGCGTTGCCGCCGCGCGCGAGCCGCTCCGTTTTTCTTTTAATATTCGACCTATCTATCGTTTTTTCATCAAAACAAAAGATAGAGAGGCGCTCAATAATTTTTGCGTAAGGTTTTATATACTTCCCCTTCTATTACAGGTCATTTTGTTCTTAAGAGTTTGAGAGCAATTTTAAAAAACAATATCAAGTTTATTTGGAGGATTATAATTATGATACCCGTTGTTGACAGAAATGAATGTACCGGCTGCGGTATTTGTGTAGATGACTGCCCGGCAGCTGCAATTACTATGGATGATGCGGACATCGCCGTCATTGACAAAGATGCATGCACAGACTGCGGCATTTGCATCAGTTCATGCCCCGCAGAAGCAATCACCGAAGGATGATTTCAAAGTTT
>JAIRKA010000115.1 GCA_031260345.1 Methanosarcinales archaeon | reverse complement strand
GGAAATTTTCGGCTCTTCTTTTGCTTTCGGCTGCACTGCGGGTTCAGGCTCTTCATCTTTTGTTTCAAAAATCTGAACGCCTTCATCATCGGCCGGATTGCGGGATTGCTCCTTTCTCTCACGGAAAGTGTAAACTGTTTCTTCGGCTTCGGCAGACTTTTCTTCTTTTGCAGCCGGCGGCTTATTAGAGATGTAGCCGGATTGCGTTTCTTCATCAAAAGAATAAGTTCTGGCTTCAAAAAGCTCCAAATCTTCATCATTCCATTCATCTTCGGACGGCTCGGCAAGCGAAGCAGCAGTGACGGCGGCAGGTGCGTTGGCAGCGGACGCAGCTTCGGAGACGGTTTTCTTTTCTTCCGTCGGCGGTTTCCATTCAATGACTTCTTCTTCGTTGATTTTGTTTTCATCCACAACGATGATCGGGCCGGCAACAACTTCTTGTCTTTGTTTTGAGGCTGGCGCGGCTTTTAAAGATTCAATGGCGCCGTCATAGTCTTCATCCGTGTCAAACTCGTCTTTGAAGTTTGCGGGCGCATCCTCTTCTTTGCGCTTGAGCTTCTTGCCTTCTTTTGGAGGCTTCGGCTCTTTCATTTTCTTTTCCTGAACGGTACCATATTCCTGATTATATTTGCGTTTGCCGATTAACAAACCGACAACAGCGACAATAACGACAAGCAAAATAAACAGAATCGGATAGACATAAATCGGTATATCTGAGAGTGCCATGACAAAAAAAGAGGTCTTGCTGGTATAAAAAAGTGTTCAAAAAAATTTTTGTTCGCTGCGCTCACAAAATTTCAGTTTGCAGGGGGAGGGCGTATTTAGTTTGAAAAATCGCTTCGCGATTTGATCGGTCCGAAGGAGCGGGCAAACATGGAGCGCAGCTCCAATGTTTTTTGCGGCTACGCCGCTGCCTTCCAGTTTACGCTGCCGCTGCGCGCGAGCCGCACCAACTTTTAAAAATAAATGAAAAAACTGAAACTCTTTTTAAAAAAGATAAATAGAAAAATGGCCACCCGTTTTTGATAAAAGATGAAAACAAAAAAATAAGGGATAGAAAAGAGATGGGCCCGCTGAGATTCGAACTCAGGACCTCCGCCGTGTGAAGGCGACGTCATAACCATCTAGACCACGAGCCCGTGTTTGAGTAAAAATTGTAACTTGTATTGGGTGTTTTGGCTTTTATACATTTGCAGAGAAATGCATATAAATGAAATAAGTGAAATAAATGTTTCATAAATGCGATAATGGGCCCGCTGAGATTCGAACTCAGGACCTTCTCCGTGTAAAGGAGATGTCATGACCGGCTAGACCACGAGCCCAACTTCGAAAAAAAACGGAAACTTCCTATAAATAGGTTTCTTCTGATTTCTCTCAAAAATTGAGTCTGATACGAATCTGATACAATAATTTATATGTTTTTGTTCTCTTAACACGTATTGTGCCTCACCGTGAACGCGAAGATGCGGAAGCTGAATATGTTGAACAATATTTGGGAGAATATGCCAGCGTCACCTCAATTGTCAAAGAGGCATTGCCTTTTGAATTAATTGCGGTTGTCGGCGGCATTATTGCAGGCGTTATTTTATCGGGCATGACAGGCGAACTTGAATTGATTCCGGGGCTGATTGTTATTATTCCGGGTGTTATGGGACTTCGCGGAAATATTTCATCGACCCTTGGTTCCCGTCTCGGAAGCGCCATTCACATGGGTCTGATTACAAAAATAGATTACAAAAACCGCGAACTCAGAAACAACATCATCGGTTCAATGATTTTAACAGTTATTATTTCCATATTCTTAGGGTTCCTCGGCCATTACGTTTCCGTTCTGCTCGGATTCGGCAGCGCAGGACTCTTTAAATTGATTCTGATCGCACTGCTTTCCGGATTTTTCTCAGGGTTGGTTCTCTCATTCATTTCCGTTTATCTTGCAATCGGCGCGTTCCGTTTCGGTTTTGATCCCGACAACATCGTCACGCCTTCCATTGCGACGATCGGTGATATTCTTGCGATTATGATGATTTTTATATTCGCCAGGCTGGTGCTGATGATATGACCTACTATACCGTCAAAGGTCTCGTCAAAGGCGGCCTGCCGATTTTAATTGTCACTTGCTTTATGGCAATCATCGTCGGTCTGCTTCTCGGCTATCAGGAAGAAACGCTGATTGAATACCCGACGCTCCTCATTCTCATACCGGTTCTGCTCAAAATCGGCGGCGACACGGGAAGCATGCTCGGCGCCCGCCTCACATCAGCGTTCCACATCGGCTTAAGTCAAAAAATTCTCAATAACCCTGTTGTCAGAAACAGCGTGATCGCCGCAATAATTGTGGCGCTGGTCGCCTCCATTTTTGTCAGCATCGTCGTTTATCTCATCAATCTTGTGCTCGGATACGGAACTTCAATCGGATTGATTTTCGGGATCTGCTTCATTGTTCTCATACTGAACATTTTAATCGTTTACACGATAGCCGTCGGTTTTTCGGCTCTCTCCCAAAAAATAGGCCTTGACCCGGATGACGTTGTGATTCCGATTGTTGCCAGCATGGGCGATTTGGTCGGCGTTATCGGCATTATGATTTCAATTATCATATTCGGTCTTGCCATCATTTAAAATCAGAAAAATTAAGCAAATTTATCAAAATGATCAATTCAAAATAATCTCAGAATAATTCAATTATAACATCAAAACAGCTTCAATAAAATCAACAATAAAAACAGCAAAAAACGTTCAATAGGATATTAATCGCCGTCTTGAAACGGCAAATTTAGAACAAATCAAAAAAGGATGGGTTAAGCCGTATGGCAAAAAATCGATATCAATATAAACCGCGCAATTTGAAGGAATTACTCATTGAAATGAAAGATACATCGGAACTGATGGTTGATCTGGCATATTCGGCAATGATATACGACGATGAAGACATCGCCGAAGAAGTAATGCACTTGGAAGAAACCATGGACATGCTCGATTACCAAATCACGATGAGCACAATTTTAAGCACGCGCCGCATTGAAGAAGCCGAACAGTTGCTCGGTGTCTTGGAAGTTGCCGAAGCTTCGGAATACATTGCA
>JAIRKA010000014.1 GCA_031260345.1 Methanosarcinales archaeon | reverse complement strand
TGCTGCCAATCAAATTCGCGTTGCCACATGCATCTGCTCTTTTGTATCACATCCGTTCGCTATCGCGAACGTGGTTGCCATTACCTTGCTGTTTGCGCTGCTGCCGTTACGTGCCCACCTGCTCAGCCGCCGCCGACCGCGCGCGACGCACAGTTTTTCTTTTTCGGGCGGCGCGAAGCGGCGACCCGATTTTTAATTTTTCAGCCCGCTCATCGTTTTTCATTATCCAATATCAAATTCAAGTCACGATTTTAACATTAAAATCTGAATATGAAATACCAAACAATTAAAACAATCAAAAAGAAAGCAAGCGCATATTTGAAAGCATTTTTATCAAATCGGAATCCACCGTTTCCAAAAGCGATCGGAATCGGGCCGATCATAATCATACCGCTTGTTTTTGTCCGCGTTTCGTCATTTGAATCGGAACTGTCATCGAAATCACGTTCATTGAAATGGTTTTCAGATTGCGGTCGTCTTCGTGCCCATAAATTCAGTCCGATTGTCAGCAGGATTGAAAGGATGATTGAAATAATCAATCCCGGCCAAAAGAAATACACGTTAAAGTCTGCCATTGTTCTTCTTTATTACATCAGTCATAATTTATGATTGTTTCGTTAAGTGATAATATTCTTATAGGGCTAAGGCTGTCAAGGATACACTATGTCAGAAAACGATTTTGAAAATACACAAAATTCAACCGATTCTGTTTCTATTGAAAAGATCGGACCGGAAACCATAGCTCCGGAACAATTGTCTTTGGAAAATGAAGAACTGCATGAAAAGGTCAGACAGCTGACGAGAGAAGTGTCGGCCACTCAGATTGAAAACGGTGAATTGAAAGCAAACGTTCTTAAAATGACTCAAATCATTGAGGATCACCGTTGGGAAATCCGCCGCCTCAAGACGCAAATCGAAGATTTGACGAAAACGCCTTTTTTCATTGCAACCGTCATGGAAATTTTCGATGATGAAGTGCTTATCAAACTTCACGGCAATAATCAGGAAATTTTAACGCATACTGCACCCGATTTCGAACACACGCTTGAGCCGGGAACGCGCGTTGCTGTTAACGGCGCCGCTTACATTATCATGGACATTCTCAGCCAGTCCACCGATGTCCGCGCTCAGGTCATGGAACTGATTCAGTCGCCGAATGTCAGCTACGATCAAGTCGGCGGTCTCGGCGATGTCATTTTAGAAGTGATCGAAACGGTCGAACTTCCGCTCACACAGCCGGAACTGTTTGAAAAGATCGGTATTGAGCCGCCCTCCGGCGTTCTTCTCTACGGAAGCCCCGGAACGGGAAAAACATTGATCGCAAAAGCGGTCGCAACGCAGGCAAATGCAACCTTTATCAGAATGTCGGGATCCGATCTGGTTCAGAAGTTCGTCGGCGAAGGCGCCCGCCTCGTTAAAGATATTTTCGCGATGGCTCGCGCAAAAGCGCCGGCAATTCTTTTCATTGATGAAATCGATGCTGTCGGCGGCACGAGAACTTTTGACGGCACCAGCGGCTCTGCTGAAGTGAACAGAACAATGCTTCAGCTGCTTGCCGAAATGGACGGCTTTGACGGACGCGGCGATGTCAAAATTATGGCGGCAACCAACAGAAAAGACCTTCTCGACCCCGCGCTTCTCAGGCCCGGCCGCTTTGACCGCGCGATTGAAGTTCCGATGCCTGAGGAATCGGCCCGTTTTGAAATCCTTCAGATTCACACAAGAAAAATGAATTTAGATGAAGATGTTGATTTGAAGAAGCTTGCCAAAGAAACAAAGGGATTCAGCGGCGCAGACTTGAATGCGGTTGCAAGAGAAGCCGGCATTTTCGTCTTAAGAAGACGCGGCGATTCGGTGACGATGAAAGACCTGAAAGAAGCTGTTAAGAAAGTCAAGAAAAACGAAGAAGAAAACAGATTAAATGCCCCGCATGATATGTTTGCTTAATGCAAACGTATCCCATTTTTTCCTTATTTTTATTTTAAAAAACGTGAAGCTGTTTTTCATTTCATTTTAAAAGCCGCGACTCCTTTTCATTTTGATTGTTAAAACTTGTGCAGCTCGCGCGCGATGGCAGTGCCTCGAAAATGAACAAACATCCGTTTTGTATATGGACAAAATATAAATATATAAAATTTATATTATAATTAATCCTTAGGAAAGGTGAAAAAGATGTTATCTAAAAATAATGAACAAACAATACGGCATCTTGTCGAATGGCTGAGGGAGAATGAGCCCAAAGTGCTGAAACATCCGAATGTGGAATTCAAAATCGGTTTTCCAAACATTCCGGAACCTTTACATAAGGAACTGGACAAACTGATTGACGAGAAATTAGTTCCTGAACATTATATGATTCACAAAGGCAGCAAGCCCGAGGGAAGAGTCGAATTTACAGAAAAAGGGTTTGAATATATCAGAAAATTTTACTGAGTTAAGACTCAGCTTTTCATTCTCTTCATTCATTTTTTTTCAATTATTGACTTCTTCACCTGTTCACCCATCTGCTCATTCATTTTTTCTTTTTCTGAGAATAGGTTATCCAGTCGTAATACAAAAAGAAGCTGACAAATCCGCCTTTATGCGTTAATTTCAGCGCATAAGACCATTCCGTTTCACTGAGTTTGCCGCACTCCGCCCAAAAATCAGTTTTTCTTTGACGTTCTTCTTCAATCCATTTTTTCAAATTTTCAGCGCCGTTGTCTTTAATGAAATCATAAACTTTGACGAAGTCAACTTTCGCTTTCATATCTTTGGATGAAAGGCGGCGCTTCAGTTTTCCGGGAAGAGTGACAGCGCCCTGATTCAATGTCGTAACGCCGCTGTTGTGTTCGAAATAGAGGAGTTCAAACGGATTTTTGCCGAGAAGCTCTTTGCCGGTCTTTTTGACATCTTCCGCATTGTTGAAATAAACGGCAAGAAAAGCGTTTCCGCGCCGGAAGCCTATGTCAATCATTTGAAGACAAAATTCATTTTCAAAAGTGTGCTTGCCGATGAAAACAACCGTGATGTCCGATTCCGCTGACAGGTCAGACAAAACGTCCGCTGTTAAATTCGGATCAGGCAAAAAAGAGTCAGCCTTGTCAATTCCGGCAGCTGTTATCACATTTTCGACTCTTTCAAAGTCTTGAGGATCAAAACAAAAAATGGTTTTAGAAATCATAATCACACCGAAAAAATGCGTTGATTCTATTTAATTTTGAATTTAATTCAAGTTTTCGCTGGATCAAGACTCGTTTTATTCAAGTTTTATTTTCGGACTTATCTTTTTTATCCAACCGGCTCATCCCAAATCCGAGTACAATGCCGACAATAAAGGCTGCCGCGCAAACCAATCCTTCGAAACTGAGATAATTAAAATTTAACGGGATAATCATCAGCACTGAAGCAACAACAAGCCCGAAAATGGCATGATACATTCCGGTGTATGCTTTTTCGAAAAGTTTGTTGACGGCTTTTGCAAAAATCAATACACAAACTGCACCGCCGATTGCCATCGGGATTAAAACGCCGAGGTCAAAGCTCTTGAAACCGATAATCATTGCATCAAACACGCCCAAGAACAGCAGGAAAGTAGAAGAGCTGAATCCCGGCACAAAAACACTTAAACCGACTATGGCGCCGGTTAATATCCATGTGATGAAGTTTATAGGCAATTGTCCGTCAACGAGGCGGGCGCTGAGATACATGAGCGAAAATCCGAAAATCAGCGCAGCGAACATAATGACAACATGCTTGGACTCGCGGCCTTTTATGCCTGCCTGCCTCCACAGCAGAGGAAGCGTTCCGGCAATCGCGCCGATGAAAAGCCATATCGTTGGCGCAAAGTGGTGTTCCAGCAAATAACTGAGCGGATAAGACAGCAACACGATGCCGAACAGCATGCCTAAACCGATGGGAATAAAGAAAAGAACGTTTTTTACAAAATCGCGGTTTATATGGGCCATGAAAGAAATGGCTCGTTCATATATACCGAAAAGGACCGCTAATGCACTGGCGCTGACACCGGGTAAAATGAAACCTGTTCCGATAAAAATTCCTTTTACAAACCGAATAATCCAATCAAAATAACTTTTTTCCATTTTACTGCCTGCCTGTTTACCGGTTTAGAATTGTAAAAGAAAAATACAACTTCAAATATTTAAGCTAACAACTCAAAAATGCAAGTTGATAACTGAAATAACTAAAAAAAAAGGGGGCTTAAACCCCCCTTTCGGATGATGCTCCGATCGGGATTTGAACCCGAGTCACCGGCTCGAAAGGCCGAAATGATTGGCCGAGCTACACTATCGGAGCATATTGCATACGCTTTCGTTTTTAATTTAAAGAGGTTCACGCTTCCTCATTTTAAGGCTTGTGAACAGAGCATAACAAGGAATCTCTGGTATATATACATTTTGGTTATTCCGTCCGTGATTCCTTTTGGATATAAATACGATTCAATAAACGGAAATTTTATAAAAGTTTGTTTTGACGAAGGAATGATAAAAATACATTTTTTTGATGATTAAACATGGTTCAGATATTGAATATTAAAAAAGGGAGAGGGAGAAATAACCAAAAGAAAAAATGAAAAAAGAAATTGTTTTGAAATTTGCTTTATGCGTTATTCGAAAACAAGATCTTCATCGTCCTCATCGGCGAGCTCATATTCGCCTGCTTCCATCCCTTCAAGGAATTCCGGCGGCATTTCAACTTCGGCCTGTTCAGGCGCTTCTGCGTTGCTGCCGTAGCCCATTGCAACGTAAAGCTCTTGAGGGTTTTCATGAATGTTCATAATCCAAAGCGTCAATGCCGGACAGTATTCGGGACGGCATTCGCCCATGCAGCCTGTGCACGGAGAGAACATGCCGTTCACCATTAAAACATCATAATTTCTTTTGCGTTCTTCCGCAACCGTCTTTAAAAGATAAGTCTTTGTTCCGCCAACAACGGCTTCCTCACGAATAATTTGGTTGGAATCCAAGAGTTTCTTCAGAATGCGGGAGCATTTGCGGCTGTCAATATTCAGCTGCTTCCAAATTTCATTCTGGTAAACACCGCCGGGTGTATTCTTAATTAAATTGTAGACTTTCGTCTCAATATCTGCGCCGTCATCAGATTCAGCAGCTTCGACTTCTTTTTCAGCTTTGCTTTTTCTGCCGGGTTTCCTTGAGGGTGTTCTTATCTCATCGTCCTCATCAGTGTCATCTTCCTCAGAATCGTCTTCTTCAAAGTCATCGTCGTCGGAATCATCATCCGCTTTCTTTCTGCGGGTGTATTTGCGCTTGGGAGCAGACTCTTTGACAGACTTTTTGGCAGGCCCTTTGACGGGTTCTTCTGCAACTTTGGGTTCTTCAGCGGGTTCTTCGACCGCTTTGGACGTGCGTGTTGTTTTCGTTTTTTTGGCAGGTTCTTCTTCAACCGAAACTTCTTCTGCAGCGGCTTTAGGTTTTCTTCCGCGCATACTCTTAACAGGCTCTTCTGCAGGCTCGGCTTTAGCAGGTTCAGCTTTAACTTTGACAGGCTCAGCTTTGGCTTTAACAGATTCAGCTTTGGCTTTAACGGGTTCAGCTTTGGCTTTAACGGGTTCAGCTTTGGCTTTAACGGGTTCAGCTTTGGCTTTAACGGGTTCAGCTTTGGCTTTAACGGGTTCAGCTTTGGCTT
>JAIRKA010000072.1 GCA_031260345.1 Methanosarcinales archaeon | reverse complement strand
AATGGTAATACCGCGGGCCTGTTCTTCTGCATCGGAATCCATGAATAACTGTTTTCCGGCGAGTTCGGATGAAATCATTCCGGCGCCACCGAGCAAGTTGTCGGAAAGCGTTGTTTTACCGTGGTCGATGTGAGCGACGATACCGATGTTGCGGATCATTTCGGGATTGCCCATGATAGCCGTCACACGCTCAACCATTTGTTTTCTTTTTCCCATAATCTTGACCTTCTTATTATGTTATGTTGGAAAGTGTAATTTAGAAAGGCTTTTTCTAATATTTCCCGAAAAAGCCTAAAAGGGAACCGCTTTACGATTAACGGGCTGCCTTTGCAACACGCTCTTTGGAGTCCTTTCTGCTGATGGAGAAGGCCTTGGAGTCGGCGTTGGAGGCTGCGATGAGTTCCGTTGCGAGACAGTCTGCAACAGAGCGCTTGGATTTGAAAGCGGCCTGACGTGTACCGGTGCAGATATAGCGAAGTGCTGTGTCAATACGTCTCTGAGGGGCGGTATCGACTGCTTTCGGGACGGAGATGCCGCCGTACTTCAAACGGACGACTTCTTCTCTCGGGCCTGCGTTTGCAATGGCATCGACCAAAACCTGAACGGGGTTTTTGCCTGTCTTTTTGTTGATTGTGTCAAAAGCCTGATCAACGGTTCTTATGGCCACCATCTTTTTTCCGGTGTTGGATTCCGTTCTCATCAGATTGTTGACGAGACGCTCAACGATTGAGATTTCGGATTTGTTGAACTGCTGTCTTGCGTGCTTGCCGCTGGAGTGGGGCACGGTAACTGCTTTTAAGCTGACATATCTTTTCATTCCGGGATCGTTTACTTCAACTTCAGAGAGATCCCATTTGCCGAACATTTTTGCGTCCATTGTCTCATCTCCTCGGTTTTTCCATTCTTCCGATAACCATCTGGTGGAGCGGAACGTTGTTGACTGCGATCACTTTGAAACGGACGCCGGGAATGTCACCCATCGCACCGCCCATACGGCCGCCGATTCTTTCCACCGTCACTTCGTCGTGTTCATCGATGAAGTTAATGGCGCCGTCTCCGGGGCAGAATGCTGATACTTGTCTTCCGTTCTTGATTAACTGAATACGGACACATTTACGGATCGCGGAGTTGGGCTGTTTCGCTTCAACGCCGATCTTTTCGAGAACGATGCCGCGTCCTTGGGGTGAACCGCCCAAGGGGTCAGCCTTCACGTTCAAACCGAGCATGCGTCTGTTGTATTCGTGGTCTTTCCATCTGGCCTTCAACCTCTGTTTCTTTAAGATTTGGCCTGCATAGTTTCCATTTGTCATAGTTTAATCTCCGATTGATTTTGAGTGATAAACCTTGAATTGCTGAGGATTTTTTGATTTTGGTTTGATTCTTTATTTAAGAACCACATCGTCAATACTGTGGTGCCTCTGCGCCAGCAATTTGACTTTTGCGATGTTTTTGCCGTTCTTTCCGATTGCGAGTCCTTTATCTTTTGCGGCGACTTCAACTTCGGCCACTTTCTTGCCATTGGCTTCTTTGAAAGTGACGATTTTGACTGTAATCACGGAGCCGAAAATATTTTTGATAAAGGTTGCCGGATCATCGGAATACTCCACGAGTTCGATGGGCTTATCAATTGCTTTTTTGGCGCGGTTGATGTTCTCTCCGCCTTTTCCGATTGCAAGGCCCATTTCACCTTGTTGGATAACATTGATAATTCTGTCACTTTCCACAATACAGTCGAGAACTTTGGCGCTTGTGATGTCTTCAAAGCGTGCGATGTATTGCATTTCTTCAAAAGTGATTTTAATGCCGCTCATGGAAAAATCCTCTCAATAATCATTAAATTCAGGCGTTGGCCAGTGACAAAATGTCAGATTCGCCGACGTCCAAGATTGCCATTGCGGCGATGATGAAGGGTTTACCGCAGACCGGCCCGAGTTCTCTGCTTGTTCCGTCGTAAACGTAGACCGGAACTTTGGACGATTCAATTTGTTTTTTGGTGTCTTCCGGACAATTTCTTGCCAAGATGATGATCTTCGCGTCACCGGAATTGGAAAGCTCAATCGCTTTTTTGGAGCCGATAACGACCTTTCCTGTCTTAACGGCTTTGATTAATGCTTTATCGATATTGATATCCATTTTCTGTACCTCAAATCCTTGAGTGGCTTTATCAAATTGCGAAACAAAACGACAGCCGCTAAAACAGCAGACTGACGTCTTTATAAAAAAAGTCACTGACAGGGTCATAGACTTTACAAACCCGCCGGGTTTGTTTCTCCCCGATTTTGCCAATCACGTACGGCGCTAAATTTACGAAAAATTATCCTGCACCGCACGCTTCTTGAAAAGCACATTTCAAGAAACGGCGCAAAACCGGTTCACAATCTATAAAGAATACCGCAAAGATATCGTTTTTGTATATAAATTTATTGGAAAAAAAGTTCACGAATCGAAATGAATCGTTCAAAAATAGGAAAGAAGAGCTGAGAAATCATTTTTCAGCTCATTATATGAAAAAATAATTTTTAAATCCGTTCTTGAATCAGTTTTTAAATTCCGTATAGCCGCATTTGCCGCATGCGTTTCTGTTCTTGTGTTCGGACAAGAAAACGCCGGGGCCGCATTTCGGACAGAATTTGTTGACGCGGATGACTTTGCCGCCTTCGACTTTGTAATAATCTTTCACTGCCATGTCATTCACTCCGCTGCTTCTTCTGCATCTTCGGCAGCTTCTTCTTCAACGACGGGTTCTTCGGGCATTGTGTTTCTCTTAAGAACGTGTTTTGCTTCGATTTGTTTCATGCGGTCTGCGGATTCGTACACTTTTGCGTATCCTTTAGCAAGCTGGTGACCGTATTCGGATTCCATGCTCTGGACCAAAACCAAATTAACATCTTTGTTCAAAAGAGCAGCAAGCTTCTTTCTGACATTTGCGCGTGACGGAGTCGGACCTTCATATTCGACTGTGAAATCCAGTTCCTTCCGATTTAATAATTTATTATCTAAGTCTTTAACGATTTTAATTTCCATAATTGTGCCTCCGAGCGTCAATTCTATGATTGGCTGTCGGATATAACGGCTCAAAAAGGTTGTAATCAGTTATAACCTTTTGGATTCAAAAACAATAGAATAAAGTTGAGGTTCAATTTTTCAAACGAATAAATGAAGAACGGAACGGTCGCGCGCGGCGGCAGCCGCAGAAGTCACAAAAAAACGTCCGCCAAAAACTCATCTAATTTCGCTTTCAAAACGCCTTTCAATTCGTGACAGAGCGGATCATCGGTTTTAATGCTCCGGGCGTTCTTTTCAGTAAAAATCGTCTTAAGCATGCCGCTCATTTCTTCCTTTTTTGCTTCCGTAACGGTCACGCAAACCAAGCCTTCATCGGGCTGGCCGTAAAGAACGCGGGTACCGATATCAGAAAGTGCAATAGCCGGAAGCGTCGCCAAATCTTCTTCGCCGTCAACACAGATGCAAATATGTTTTTCGGGAGAGGCGAGCGCATTTTTAACGGCGAGAACCATTTCGCTTGAGATCATGCCGGCCGGATTTTTAACATAAATATTAACATAATCCGTACGGGAAGTAACAGCGGAAATCGCTTTTGAAACGGCCGATCGTTTCGTGTACTGATCAACAAAACAAAGGCGCGGCCTGACACCTGCTTTAAAAAGATTATAAGTTGTCACGTCGCCGACCGCGATGACTAAAGATTCATCGAGATGCGCTTTGATTTGATCGACGACTGAGGGGTGATCTCCCGGATAAAGTTTGCCGTACGGCTTTTTCAGCCGCGGGCGAAGTTCGACCGGAAGGTCAAAAAAAAGTTCCAATCAGCGCAC
This sequence comes from Methanosarcinales archaeon, assembly GCA_031260345.1. Classification (GTDB taxonomy): domain Archaea; phylum Halobacteriota; class Methanosarcinia; order Methanosarcinales; family Methanosarcinaceae; genus Methanimicrococcus. The sequence continues at coordinate 2,289 of JAIRKA010000072.1, read as the reverse complement.
CTTCAATGCATATTTGTCTGCCAAATTAATGTTCATCCGTTTGGCAATTTCGGATTTCAGCGGATCAATAACGACTACAAGGCCCATCCACTCTTCCGCCAAATCAGAAGAATTGCAGATTTCGCAAGTGTCCGCATTGATAAGCCTCATGCATTTTCTGCATACTTTTTCTGCCATACATATCACCTGAATGTCTTTGCTTTTACTTTATTTCGTTTTTCGTTTCGCTTATTTAACTGTTCCCTTCGGAAGCGGCGTCTTTCTTTTTGCCGCTTTTTCCGCCGCCGCTCTTCCCGCGCGCTTCTTCAATCCACTGGATTCTGCCGAGCGCAGTCTGACGCATTGTCATGCCGATCTTGCTTTCGCGCGGGTCGCGTTCGTTAATGCTGACCGCAACGATTCTGGCGCGGACGTGGTCGCCTTCACCGAGCGCTTTCTTGCCGGTTTTGGAGATGAGTCTGCCGTTCTTAGAGTCATAGGACATGAACTCATCCGTAATCTGGCTGACGTGCAAAAGGCCGTCCATCGGGCCGATACCGACGAAAACACCGAAGCCGACGGTTTCTAAAACTTCGCCTTCGATGACTTCTTGATTTTCGGGCATGAACATAATCGCTTTGAAAGTGACGTCATAGTAGACAGCGCCGTCGCCGTAAAGAATATGGCCTTCACCGATGTTCTCGACGCCGCAAACCGCAACCAGACACCCGATTTTTTTGTCAACTTTTCCTTCCAATTTGTTTTTTAAGGCTTTTTTGACATTGACCATGACGTCTTCACCGAGAAGCGTCGGATCGATGCGGACCGTGTCAACAAGGGTCATTAATTTGTACATAAATCTTGTTCTCCGAGATTTTAAACCAAAACCGCCGGTGCGGTCGATTCAAATATTGAATATTCACGTGAAAATTATAATTTAAAATGAAATGATTGTATAAATATTGATTGAGATGAGCATAAATAATGAATTGATATAAAAGCGTTTTTAGGTTATCAACGCTTGCACAATTCAATGCTGATAATATTTGCTGAATATTTTTTGGTCATTTTGGATTCATAATATCCAGCCGCTTCATTTGGCGCATGGAAACAACCGTAATCCTGCGCTTCATTAATTTTTGGCGAAGGCCGGCATCGTTCGTTAAAACGCTGACGGAATGACGAAGTGCCGTTTCGATAATTATATCATCGGCGTATTTTCGAACGCCGTTTCCGTGAGCGAGCGTTTCAAGCAAGCTGCATTTTTGAGAGAGCTGGAGCGCAACGCGCGCCGCGGTTCTGTCGTTGCCTGAAGCGATTTTTGAAAGTCTTTCAAGTTCAGAAACGACGGCGGGAATTGTCAGAAATTTGGAAAATCCCAAACGCTGAAGTTCCGAAAAAATATCGACGCCGAACTGAACCGGAATCATAAAACCGTTTGTGTCGATGAGAACGGCGGAATTTGAATCGTAAACAAATTCGGATGATGAAGTGTCATCCGTTTCAGTCTTCGATAATGCCGATACCAATCAAACGCCACCGGGAATCGATTCTTCTGCTGATGGCAACGCGTGCGCCTTTTTCAACACAGACGGGGCGCTTCAATTTGACTTCCGCCAAATCTTTGCGGGCGCTTGTCACAACGCCGACGGTTGTTGCCGTTCCGATGTTGAGCATCAGCGGTTCGCTCGTTTTGATTTCGTTGATTTCGGATTCATTGGTGACGCCGACAACACGCTTCAAAAGATCCAGCTTCATCAAAAAGCCGTCTCTTGTCGGCGGCAATGTTCCGGGCGCTCCGACAACCTGCCCCGTCAGGGAATCACCTTTTGTAAGGGTCGGGTCAAGCTGAGTCCCAAGCGCCAAAAGGCCGCCGGGAACGGCTTTCTTCACTTTGGATTTTCCGGCGTGAATTTCTGTAATTTTCGTAAAAATCGGTTCCCATCGGGTCGCACCGTCGGATGTAACCTTTAAGCCGGGGCGGATTTCAACGTCGTCGCCTTCTTTAAATGATCCTTGCGTTAAAGTGCCGCCGATAACGCCGCCTTTGATTTCTTCATAAGTGAAGCCGGGGTGGTTGATGTCAAAGGATCTGGCAATCAGCATCTGCGCGTCTTTTTCCAGTTTGTGTTCCGGAACCGGAATGCGCGTATCAAGCGCCTGAATGAGCGCGTCAACGTTAATATTCTTCTGCGCGGAAACCGGAATGATGGGCGCGTTTTCGGCAACGGTGCCTTTAACGAAGTCTTTGATTTCCTGATAGTGCTCCAAAACGCGTTCTTTCGGGACAAGGTCGATTTTGTTCTGCAC
>JAIRKA010000023.1 GCA_031260345.1 Methanosarcinales archaeon | reverse complement strand
TTCAATTGTTTTACCGAGACCGACTTCGTCTGCTAGAATGACTCCATTTGATAAAGGCGAACGAAATGCAAATAATGCAGCATCTATTTGATGTGGATTTAAATCCACTCTTGCCCCCGAAATTGAAGAAATGATCTTTTCCATACTATTGCTGGGTCTTTGAAGAGTAAGCTGAGTCGCATAATATTTAGAATGATAGGGAGTAAACATGAACAAACGTCCTTTGCTTAAATCAGATTAAAATTGTAATTTAAATTGTAATCTTCTTATAAAATGTAGTGGTTAAGTCAAAATTTCAGTAACTTCAGCAATCATAATTAAACCTAACATTAATACCCCAAAATAATTCCAAATAAAAAGGAGTGCTAGAACAAGAAAAATGAATGATTTAAAACAAAAATATACGAAAGAATATACATATTGTTTTTGATATCCGTTCTTTTTAAATATAATGCAAAACATTACTTGTATAAATATAGTTCTGTACATATTGAAATTTTTTTATAAATAGGGTGAGCGATGAAAATGGCAAAAAAGAAACATGATGTGGATATTGCAAATTTTAATGTTACGTTTGGATTAGAAGATAAACCTCTGTTATCCTATTTTAAGGAAATTGTATATCCTGCATTTCAAGCTGAAATAATTAGAGAAATCAAAGGGAAGAATAAGCGATATGAACTTTTAGATTGTTCTATTGAAAATTTTACAGGAAAAGACAGTGATTTTGTTTTAATTGGCCGATTAGTAAAAGATACAATAATTGAATCAAAATCAGAAAGGGATGAAATCGGTAACATCAAAGAAGTGGATAAAAAGTATAAAATGGCTCCCTATTCTATTTTTATAATTTTTTTAATAAATCACCGTATGATTCTTGTAAAAAACCAAGTGGGGAGTCCGGATTATAGAGAATTTGGAGCAACGGTTAACTATGTTTTAAAAGAGTACATCCGAGAAAGAAATAAAGAAATTGGTAAACAAAAAAAGAGTAGAGAAACTAAAAGCAAAATGATTGAACCGTATGGAGCACCAACGGTAAACATTGCAAACATACCTCATCTGGAAACAATAAAAGAACAATTAAAGGATATTAAAATACAAAAAATTACAATCAAAATGTTTCCGTTAAATGGGACTACAGATTATAAAGGTGTGTTTGGTAGCATTAGAAAGTCTATGGGTGAGGTATCATCAAAAACGGGTGGATTGTATATGAATTCACCAAAAAACAAAACAAATGTCGAAAAGCTCATTGGCGATTCTGAAGGGTTAGCAAACTTTAAAATTGAAGGAAAAACTTCTGGAGGAGAAGAAATAAAAATTTTTGATGACAAATTTAGAGAGAAGCTTTCAATCGAATTAAATGATGATGATAATCTTAAAGAGAAAGCATCGCGTATATTTAATGAATTCAGTAATAAAAAAGAATTAACATTTTCAGATAAAGAAAATGAAGAACTATATAAAAAGAAACTAACTGAAATCAAAAAGCTTAACTAATATAAAAATCGGAAATGATGTTAACATGAAAGAGGAAGTCGCTAGCAACGAAGAAGAAGTCGCTAGCAGCGAAAATGATGTCGTTAGCATCGAAGAGATAGTAAGGCGACTTCTAGATGAAAATAATACTCAAAAAGTGTTAAAAAACTCATTAAAAGAAGTATTGCCTAAAAAATTAGAACTCTTAGTACTCATATTTTTTTTTATAATCGCAAGTAGTTTTACTTATATTTTTATTGAAAATTCATATGATGCAATTAAATTTGCAATAAGTACATCCAATGGGACAATTTTAGTATTATTTGCTGTAACGTTTACCGCAGGTGCATTATTTGTATCATTATTGAATGAAAAAATAATTGCTTTTCTCCTATATGCCACTAATGAAAAAAAAGGTAGGTATAAAACACCATATTCAGGTTTCTCATGGCAATTTTATGGGATAATAATTATTTACATAATTATTATTGCATTTAACTTTCTCGCACAAATTTTGTTAAATTATTCAAGTGTCATTGAATTATGCATATTGGTGAATCCGGTAGTTTCATCCATATTTTTAGCATTGTATTGTACTGTAATTATTCACATATTATATGAAACAGGTTGTCTTGCATACAATTTATATCAGATACTTAAACTTTCAGTAATTGGGTTGAAAATGAAGAACATGGAGGGTGAATAAATGTCAACTATAGAAATCAAAAATTTTATTATACATACATTAAACACTGCTATCGATACGCCGACGTTATCAGAAAAAATACATTCGGATAATAAAAGCGTTGAAAAATATTTGCAAAAGCATATAACAAAAATAATGGCAGATACAAGTCTTAAAAATGCTTCATTTATCCAAAATAGTGAAGTGCTAAAAGAATGTAAGTTTTTAAAGAGTGACATCAACAATTTTGCCAATGTATCACAGGAATTAGCTACATCTTTATTTCAAATAATGAAAATGTATTCAAACATCCCTGCGGGAGATGTTGTATTTTGTACATTTGAAATGGGCGAAATCCCATATTTTGGTATGTTAAAACTCAAATATAAATCTTCATTTATTCACAACATTAAGAATTCAAACAATATAAGATATATTGAAATTCAAAGCGTTGATGGTGTATTGCCCTCAACATCACAAAAAATAGATGAAAGCTTTTTCGTTAATCTTGATGACTTTGCTATAAAAGTATTGGAAAACACAAAATTGGTAAACTCTCAACAAGCTCCATACTTACCATCATCATTTTTAAAATGCACCACCGTCTATTCAGAAAAAGAAAATGTTGACAGTTTGCTTCACGTAATTGATCAATTTTCAAAAGAGTATTTGGATGAAAAAACAATAAAATCTATACAGCTCTCAAAAGCGATTGCTGAAAGTGTGGAGGAAACAAGGTCGATAATAATTGAAGACATTGCAGATGATGTATTCTTTGACGATCCTGAAATAAAAAAAGATTTAATTCAAGAAGTAATAAACAGCGGAATTAAAGACGCAGAGATTGTTATTAGCGACAAGACTGCTAAAAGAAAAACATTTAAAATACAAAAATTAGAAACAGATGACGGCATAGAAATAAATTTACCTTATGAAGTTTACGGTAATGTTGATAAAATCGAGTTTATAATAAACGATGATGGGACGACTTCTATTATAATAAAAAATGTAAAAGTCATAGCATAATTTCAATAACAAATAAAAAGCTAATAAATGACTGATATCCTAAATAAACAATAAGTGAATGTCTCCGATAGAGGAAATCAGCTTCAAAAATAGGGGCTGATTTTTCAAAAACATTTTTTTAAACTTTAAAAAGTGCAGACATCACTGCACTTTTGAAAAGATGAAAAACTCTCCGCCACTCATCGAAAAAATAAACCCGACCCGCCAATTAAAAAAACTTAATAATCCAAATCAGGGACAGCTCATTAAAATTACAAAACCCGCCGGTGCTGGACAAAACTCCGCAATCAGGCGGTCAAGTTTAGTCATCACCGCTGTCATCTTTCAAATTCTTCTGCCCTAAATTTTGAGCGTTCAAGCGAGAAACGACAGGTCTTCCCGTTTCCTCTTCCAGTTGTTTACGTGCGACTTTGGCTGTATTTGCGCCGCGCTTCGCAACTTTTGCGCTCTCATCATATCCCATAGGCTGCTCAATCATGGAAATATCCGTAGCGGCAACTTCAGCAAGCATATTGAGAATTAATTCCGTGTTTGTCATATTGTCGCGCAGATTTTCTTTTTTTAACCCCTTGAATGTCTTGTATTCGCGGGTCTCCATTCCGCTCCAAGTACGGCTCATCAAATCGGTTAGGGAGGCATATTCCTCTCCTTGTCGGACGCCGCTTTTATCCCATTCATCAGTAAGAGCCTTGCGGATTTCAATTGATTTTATGCGTTGATTAATCCAATTTTCACCGTAACCCAAACGGCGATAATTTTGTATAGCACGGTCTATTGACATCTCGGGGTCAACTGTTTCATCAATGCGTTCACTGCCAACTTTAGCCAGCCACATTTTAAACGGTTCCGCTTTTTTACTTGGGATGGATTGAATAAGGCGTAAAATCTGTTCGGTGTCGGCAACATCTGTATTGTAAAATTTACCATCAGAAGATTGCATTTTCAGTTGGTTACAATTTGTAACCGACTCATTCCCCTCATCTTTTAGGCGTTTTTTTACTATCTTCCAATAATTACGCGCCGCTTGATAATCACTATCAGTCAAAATAGAGACAACATCAACGATTGAAAACCACCATTTTTCGACCTCTTCGTCCCATATGTGACGTACTTGCTTTCCTTCAAAAATTCGTACTTCATCCTTTGTTTCGTTCATTCTTACGCCAGCCCTTCTTCACAATGCCCCTTAATTAATTGGAATTTATATTAACATAGTAAACGTTTTCATATTTATTGGATTTGTTTTTTGAAAAAAAGAAAGATTTAAAAAGAAAGCAAAAATGAAAATATTCATCAAAATAAGGAGAAACGTTATGGGCTTTTACGATCTTACCAAAACCGAACGGGAACAAAAATATAAAGACATTCAGTCAGACATTTTACGCGGTTTACAAAACGGTGATTTCTCAGTGACCGCTGCCTACTTTGACGATACAGATACCTATATCAGAAAAGCCGCGTATCTCGGCGTCGGAAAAATTCATAAACAGAAACTTGCGCCGATTGAAACTATAATTGACATCTTTGACGTGCTTATTAAATCGGACAGCGAAAGAGTCCGGCAGACCGTCATCAATTCCGCCGGAGAAATCGCCGTAAGCGATTTTATCTGTGTCGAGCATTTATTTGACATCGGCATAATTGACCCGCACCATTCGGTGAAAAACGCAGTGCAAGGCAGTCTTAAAAAAGCGGGCGAAAAGAACCCCGCGCAGATAATACCGTACTGCAGGCGGCACATCACAAGCCCCGACCCCGAAGCGAGACGAACCGCCGCCCACGGTCTTGAACTTCGCGGCAGGACACATCCGGAAGACGTAATGTCGACGCTTCGTCTCTTGCAATTTGAAAAGCATAAACGAGTACGCCCTATGCTTGTCCATATTTTCGGGCAGATAAGTTATAAAAAAGGATGCCTCGAAAAAGTGACCGCCGAGCTTTTGACATGGGATGACAAAGACCTTGCAGATGAGTGTTTTGATGAAATCATTAAACAACATCATCATATAGACAACCATTTTCGAACGGTGGAAACCCTGTCGTCTCAAGAGTGTGAGGAGTACCTGCGGGAAGCTCGAAACAAAGTGCAAAACTAAGCTGAAGCGAGGCGAACATGAAACAGCACACCACCAATTACAAAGATACGTTTATAGAAGTCGCTGAGGATTGTCCCGCAAAAACCGCTGAAATTCCGCCCTTGAAAGAGCCGAAATCAGCGGCGCGGTTGGAATATGAAATGTTAATCGGCAATCCGTACCGATATACTTCCGACGATATGATTTACGAGATCAAAGGCAAGTCTAAAGGCGTTAGCCGTGAAGCATTTTTTTCAAAGGGTCAGCCTTGTTTGAGGGCATCGGCTCTAACAAAACGCTATGGTTGGGGCATACACAGTGACAAAGACGGAAAAATCGCGATTTATGCCGTGGAATCACAGGATTACGGCATCCTTGCGTCCGATGAATCTATAAAACATATCCGAGCTATGAGAAACAGAGGGAAGTGAGTTCGGATATGACGCGATATATTGCCCTGCTGCGCGGCATAAGCGTAGGCGGCAACACTATATTAAAAATCAAAAAACTCCCAATTTAATAACCCCGCTCAGCCACAGCCCTGCCAACAATATCGGCTGATGCACAAAATAAATCAAAAGCGAATGCCTCCCAACCCAAGAAACCGGCTTCAAAAACAGAGGCTCATTTTTCAAAAAAGAAAACGAAAACCGTCTCACCCCTTTCGGATACAGCCAAGCCCCAACCGCAACGCCAACCAAAACAATACCAAACCAAGGAAACAGCGGTTCATAATCCAACATATAAATCCCGTAAGGATGAATCCCAATCGGAACCATCCAAATCGGCCCGCTTATTTTCTCAACAGCCTGAGAAACTAAAATAACAATTATCCCAAAAACAAGCGGAATGGACCACGCCGCTTTTTCCTTATACTTCCCTAACCCCTGCGCCTCTTTTGTAAAACTCAAAAGAAAAGGAATGGCAAGAATCGTTGAAACGCCGATGAGATGAAGAACGCCGAAAAGAATCGCGCCGTCACGCGGATAAATCAAAGTGGCTGCCGTGATGAAGAGGCCGAGAGCGAAAATGTAAGCGCCGCGTTTGATTAATCTTTTTGTTAAAGTTTTGGTGTCTTTTGTTTTGGCGGCGGCAAGGGAAAGAGAAATGCCGGCGACGCCGATGAACATGATTGTGATTGGAAAACCGTAGAGCTGCTGCGGCCAAAACCAAGCGGGCATTTGCCAAATTCCGAAATAATCGAGGTTGAAAAGGAAATGATAGATGACCATGAGGAGGACGGCGATTCCTCTAAAGACGTCGAGTTCGTAATAGCGGGAAGATTTCGATTGAAGCGGAGGAGTCAAAATTTCAGGTCCTGATTTGAAGTGGATGAATAGATAATATTTCATCTCTTTTATATTTTTACTTCTTCAAAGATCAAAAAAGAAAAAACGGGTGAGGTGTCCAACTATTAGAGATTTCCTAATAGTTCAAAAAAAGAAAACAAATGATAAGAAAAATTAAAAGAGGAACAACCCGGTTCACTTCTTTATTTTCGGAAAAAGTCTTTGCTTGACTGTGATTGATTTTAATCTGTCCGAATCGAAAATATCATCTTCGGGTTTACTGTTCCTTTTGCAGTTTGATTTTGAATTATCTTGAATTTTTGTTTTTGAATTCATTGCCGTCCCCCAAACATCAAATCAATAGCTGATTAAGTAATGTAAGAAAATTATGAGATAAATAAGTATGGTTAAAATTGAAGCGCCAAAGCATCCGGTTGAAATTTTTATAAAGATTGCACGCCTCTCATTCAATTTATATTTTGACTTATAAATTTCATTTAAATTTACCAGCCACCAGTCATCAACCGTTTCTAAAGACTCTGAATGCATTAAAGTGTAAATTGATTTAATATCCTTCAGCCCATCATATTTATATCTCCATTGAGTTAGAATCGCAAACAATAAGCTGACAATTAAAAAAATCAGCGATATACCAATAAATAAAAATACAATTTTATTAGGTACCTTCATATAATCAATCAAAATCGGAACGGCAGCGAGCAGCATCACCGAAATAATAGAAAAACCCGTCAGCATGTATCCGGATTGAGTAATCAGACTTTGTTCTCTTTTTTCTTCCAACTCGAAGGAAAAAAGACCCATTTTTATGATTTCCATTTTCATTTGTTTTTCGGAACTCGTTTCCTCATGATCCGTTTCCTTTGAGAATTCAGACTCCATGAAAGAGAGAAATAATAAAAAAGTAGTTAACTGCTTTCTTTTTTTCAAAAAAGGAAGGTTTATATGGAGAAAATGAAAAAGCGTTTACTGAAATTGAATTTGAGAAATATGGAATTATTCAAGATTGTAAATATGAAAGCGACTTTGACAGAATGGTGAGGGAATCGGATGGTATTTATATTGCTTAATTTATCAAAAAGCTTTTTGAGTCATATTTTGATAGACATCTAGAACAAAGCATAGCCTATCAACTTATTTTTTATCATTTGTTTTTTTATATTTCCATTTAATCTTATCTATTTGGTCCTTTCCACCTTTTATAACCCTTAATTCATTTTTTTTCATTTCAATTTGGAAATTAATATCAAAAATCGTTAACCTTATGTTATCCTGCAAATGATCTATTTCATTTAAATAATGTTCAGTCCCATCCTCAATCTCATTATATGTTTGAAAAATATGGTTCTCCCAGTCATTTTCGGAATTAAATTCTTCTCTTCTTGAAACACGAATATCCTCGTGCTGACCTTCGATAAATTTTTTAAAGGACCCCATCAATGGAGAAAAAGATTGTATGACAAATTCATTGTCTAAATGGTAATACATTGTTTGAAGATTATCTACACTTACAATAATGCTAAAGAAGTTAGCAATATCTTGCATCACTCTTTCATTATATTCATGTTCTTGTTCTTCATCTATAATATGGAAAGATTTCAAATTATTCTTATAGTAAGAGATTGCCAAATCTAATTTGCTTAATTCAGTTTTTATGGGAATATAAAATAGCTCCAACTTTTCCCTCAATTGTTCTACTTCAAATTCAATATGGTCTTCAGACCTTTGTTTAGCCAATAATAAAAGATTTTCATTTTGTAGATCTAATGAACGATTTTGCATTAACACCTGCTTTCTAGTTTCTAATAGAGTTCGATATGTAGCATAAAAAAACAAAAGAGTTGCAAAAGCAAGAGCTAAAGTATAAAAACTTGTAGGACTGTCAGGAACTATTAAACGATCCAAATGTGAAAAAAAACTAGAAATTATTTCCATAACTATATTATTATCATTCCACTCATATTAAAATTATCATCAACCCATACAAATCCGACTCAGGCTTCGGCGGATTCTCCAAACTCCCTTTCAATATCTTCTCTTCAGGATACCCAAGCTCCTCCAAAGAATAAACATCCGCCTCAACCAAAAGCTCCTTCAAAACCTCACAAACCTCAATCGCCCCAAACTTTTCATCCGGCAGCAAAAAAATATTCTTGCCAAGCTTCACTTCTTGAATCAATTCATCCCGAGTCGATTCAATTTCCTTTCTTCCGTGCGCCGTAATACATGAAAAATTCGTTAAATTCACTTTCAAACGAGCGCAAGCCACTTGAAATGAAGAAATTCCCGGAATCACGACATCATTTTCCGTCGCAAACTTCCCGAGTCCCGAAAACATCGGATCGCCCGTTGATAAGATGACAGTATCCGCTGGCAGAAGATGGATATTCTTATAATCCTGAATCGTGTCAATCGGCGTGTTTTTTGGAATATATTTTTGAGCGAGTTCCAAAGCGCGGCCGGAACCGTAAACAACAGAAGCTTTTTGAATCGCTGCAATTCCCTCTTCCGTGAGCATTCCCGGACCGACACCGACACCGACAACAATCATTTCTTTTCCTCTGATTTTTCTTCAGATTCCATTTCAGATTCTTCTGTGGATTCCTTTTTAGAATCTTTTATGGATTTCTTTTCAGCTTCAATCTCTAAATTTTCGTCAAACTCATCGTCAAAGTCTTCATCAAATTCCCATTCAATTCCAAAATCGTCCGGGTCACTTTCCCATTCCTTATCGGATTCTCCGCCGGTTTTGGCGTAATAAACTGAAAAAGCAATCAGCATAACACCTGCAATGAAGAAAGTGAACAGAGCGCCAATACCTTCTAAAGTTTCAGGATTTAAACTTGTTATCAGAATAAAAATGCTCCAGCCGATAAAAATGATGCCCAAAAGAGCAAGTATCAATGCCGGAATCAGATTTTGACGCTCTATTACAATCTTACGCTTCATAATAATCCTCAATATTTTGCTTTCATATATCTTGCAATTGCAGCAAAAATAAGAACGGATGCAAAGCTGAACAACGTATCCATTATATTCCCATTAGAAAAGAGCCACAAATAGAGCGATATAAAGGACAAAATGAGCGATACAATGGCTAATATAACAAAAATCTTATAAGCATTTTTTTTGAAATCCATGATTACTCCTCAACTTTTCATCAAATAATCAAACTCACCTTTACTGTCCATCAAAACAAGCCCTTCCCGATCAATCACGACAATCCGAGCGCCTTTTCCTTTCTTGATGCACATCTCAAAAGCCTGCTTCAAAAGAGCGTTTTTCGGGTCTTTTTCAAGCACTTCAACAACCGTCGCAAACCCGCTGTCTTTCAGCATATCGGGATTGCCCCATTTCAAAACAAGCCCGGGAAGACCGCAGACAACAATCTCTTCAGCCGACACGGCCGCTTCAATGCCCTCTGTTATTCGGCTGCCGACCATTACAATTTCGTAGCCCGGAAAAAGCATGCTTGATGTCGCCATTCCCTGACGGCCTGTCGTTAAAACCAGCTTTTTCGCGTCCTGAATCAAAACGTCTTTCATTTCACCGAGATGATCATTCCAAGGCTCAACGAATCCCGTCGTTCCGAGAATGGAAATACCTCCAATGATTCCGATTCTTTCATTCAGCGTTTTCTTGCTGAGCTCAATACCGTCCGGAACATAAATGCTGACAATCAAGGCAGATTCCTTTTTCACGCAAACTTCATCAAAAAGACCGATTTCTCTTAAGCCTTCCTTCACCGATTCACGAATTTGAGAGAGCGGTTTCGGATTAATCGCATATGCGCCGATTGGTGTTTCAAAGCCGGCGCGCTGAATGATTCCGACACCGATTCCACCGGTGATTAAAATATTGTCAACAGCATTTTCTGTTGAAAATTCGGGGTCATCCAAACTTGCCATTTTCACTTTCGCACAAAAAAGAACATCACGGGTAATATCGGATTCATGATCGTTGTAAACTTTTCGAACGCCCGCCTCCCCGTCTTTTGCAAATTCAATTTCAATTTCGGCGCGAAGACCGATCGGTGTCGGAATCGAAACAACTGTTCCGATGCCCAACGCTTTGCCGATGGAAAGCACTGCCGCCTTGGCCGCCGCTGCCGCCGTCGTTCCCGTCGTAAAGCCGCGCTTTAAAAAAGACCCGTCACTTAAAACAACAATCAGCCCGCGGCTGACCAAATCTTCAACTTCCGCTCTCGGAAGCGGAGATTTTCGGGTCCATTCCTCGGGAATTTCAAAATCGTTGACAGGGTCTTTCATGTTATCAGCAATTAAATTTGAATCAATGAGTAAAAAATGAAGTTAAATGAAAATGAATGAAATTAAAGAATGATTAATTGAAATGAAAGTCGAAAAAGCGGTTTATTGCTCTTTCTTTTCATTCGCGATTGCAATGATTTCATTCACGCAGGCGACAGCCATCGGTGTTCCGCCGCGGGTTCCAACGCACGTCATGGACGGAATCGGAATTTCCATATCTCTGATAATTTCTTTGGACTCGGCCGCGTTAACAAAACCGACAGGCATCGCAACAATCAAAGCGGGCCTTAAACCTCTTTCAATCAGCCTTGAAACCGTAATTGCAGCGGACGGCGCGTTGCCGATTGCAATAATGGCACCGTTTAATCTGTCGCGGCAAGCCAAATAACCGGCAGAAGTTCTTGTAATGCCGTATTTTTTGGCGATTTCAGCGTCTTTGTCCTCATCCAAAACGCAGATGATTTCGGAATTGTGACCGCTTCGGGTAATCCCCGCTTTGACCATGTTGATATCGGTAAAAATCGGAGCGCCGTTTTTAATGGCAGCAACTCCTGCCGCAATCGGATCGTGGCGGAATTCCATAATGTCGGCAACGGAAATGTCGCCGGTCGCAACAGCGCAGCGCTGACGGACTCTGTCTTCAGGCGTTTTGTTGCCGACAATGCCTTCGATGTACGTGCGGCTCTTCATGTAAATGGTTTTGGCTTCATCCGTTCCCGCGCCGAAATCTTTGCAGGAATCGGCAAAAGCCTGATCTATTTCAATTGTTACGGTCGCAAGTTCATCCAGCGTCCCGTAATTTTTGTTTGCATCCGTTGTTGTCATGCGTTTTCCTCAAATGATTGATGAATGTAAGTAATGATTAAAGCATTGATTTAAAACTTTCATTTATGAATCTGCTGACGATTAATATTCATATTTTCGGTGATAACCGCGCGGCGTAATGATGCGTTCCCCGTTTGGACTGTTCCAAATGCGGGAGTCGCCGTTGCAGATGAGAATGGCCGTTCTCATATCCACCCAATCGTTGTATTCTAAAACTTCGCCGAGCGTCGTCACAATATATTCCTGTTCTTCGCCTCGAAGCGCATTCTTAACGAGACCGACTGGAACAGAGTCATCCCTGTGCTTGCGGATGATTTCAATCGCGCGCTCAAAGTTGGATTTTCTTTGGCGGCTCTTTGGGTTATAAAGAGAAATAATAAAGTCGGCGCCTGCTGCCGCCGCGAGTCTCTTTTCAATGACTTCCCACGGCGTGAGCAAGTCGCTTAAACTGACTGTTGCCGCATCGACGACAACGGGCGCTCCAAGAACGCTGGCGGCCGCAAGCATCGCGGTCACGCCGGGAACGACTTCAATGTCAACATCCAAATTATTGCTCTCGGCAACTTCAATCACAATGCCGGCCATACCGTAAACGTTGGCATCGCCGCCGCTGACCATAACGGCAATATTGTCCTTTGCAAGCTTCACCGCTTCTTGCGCGCGGTCAACTTCCAGGCCCATGCTGCTGCGGTAAACATTCTGCGTTGTCAGCAAATCCGCAATCTGATCCAAATAAGTATCATTTCCGAGAACGTAATCCGCATTTAAAATAACGTCTCTTGCATGCACTGTCAGCTGCTCGACCGAACCCGGGCCGATACCGACAATGTATAATTTTCCTTTCTTTTCACTCTGCGATTGCAATCGTAACTCTCCCATAGACTTTTTTCTTTGAAATTAATTTTTTATGACTTGATAAAGCTAAAGCAGCCGGTTCGGCAACGCCTTTTAAGCCGAATCTTTCGGCCTGCGATTCAGACAACGGAACAGTTTCATTCAAAACGTCATCCTCAAGAAAAACAATATTTTTCCCCATTTCCAAAACCGCCTCAATTAAGCCTTCTTCATCCGCTTTCAAAACGGAAGAGGCAAAGCATTCAACATCCGCAAGAGATAAATGAAGATCGGCAAGCGCCTCACCGACAGCGCCGATAACTTCCTGTTTCGTTACGCCGCGGCGGGCACCGATTCCGACAATCATTCAACCACACACGAATTGGATTTAATTTTTACTTATTAACGCCGTCAATCTCATCAAGTGTTGCGGTCGTTCCGTCTTTTTTCTTCACCAGAACGGAAACGTTTTCATCAACCACAATAATTTTCGGGCCTTTGACTTCCAAGACTTCAACCTCTTGGTCAAGCAAAGCGCAGTTCACTTCAATCGTTGACTTGCGGTTTCGAACATCGCAGCCGAGTTTTTCGGCAATTCCTTCAACGGACGGTTTGTGATGAACTTCCGTTGCTGTCGTAATCACCGGAATGGCTCCGAGTTCCGAAATTTTGCGCGCGACTTCATTTCCGCCGTGATGGCCGCCGAGAACGGGAATCGCAAAATTCAATCCGGAATCAACAACGATCAATGCCGGATCTTCCCATTTGCTGCCGAGATACGGCGCAATTTCACGAACAGCGATGCCGCTTGCAAAAACAGCGACAACGGCGTTATAATTTGAGAAAATATCTTTGAAAATGCCTTTTTCATAAAGAACGACCTCCCCGTTCAAATGATCAGCCAGCTTTTGAGCAGCCTCCATATTCCGCTCAAATGTGACAACGGCAATTTTCAAATCCATAATGAATTCTCAACTCGTTTTCAATTAATTCTTAATTTTTTAGTTTTCAACTTTTCAGTCCAAAGGACCCTGCTTGACACCGTATAGATAAGATTTGGCGTAGTTTTTCGGATCGACCACATCACCGATAATAATCATTGCCGATCTTTTAATGCCGGCATCTTTGACTTTTTTGGCAATATCCGCGACCGTTCCGCGAATCACTTCCTGATCTTCCCATGAAGCATGGAAAACAACGGCGACAGGCGTGTCTTTCGGACATCTGACCTTTTCCATAATTTCTTCAATCTTCTGCGTTCCCAAAAAGATGGCCATCGTACAGCCGAGTTCTGAAAATTCGGCAATCTGATCTTTTTCAAGCGTTGTTCCCGCGGGCCTTGTAATAATCAGTGAATCGGAAACATTGTTCAGCGTAAACTGCGTTTCAAGCGCTGCCGCCACCGCAAAAACGGAAGAGACGCCCGGAACGCGCTCGGCGGTAATGCCGACTTTTTTCAATTCCTCCATCTGCTCAACAATAGAACCGTAAAGTGCAGGGTCACCACTGTGGAGCCTGACAACCGTTTTGCCGGCGCCGACTGCGTCAACCATCAACTGATTTGTCTCATCGAGCGTTAAACCGTAGCTGTCAATACATTCACCTTTTGTGTATTCCAACACTTTCGGATTCACAAGTGATCCCGCGTAAATCACCAAATCAGCTCTTTCAAGGAGCTCTTTTCCTTTGACCGTAATGAGTTTTTCATCACCCGGACCGGCGCCGACAATA
Organism: Methanosarcinales archaeon; assembly: GCA_031260345.1. Lineage (GTDB taxonomy): Archaea > Halobacteriota > Methanosarcinia > Methanosarcinales > Methanosarcinaceae > Methanimicrococcus. The sequence continues at coordinate 10,467 of JAIRKA010000023.1, read as the reverse complement.
TAAATTTTCTTTTCGCTCATTTTAACTGACTCACCGGCTCACTTCTTTCCATAAACGATACTGAAATAATTTCCTTCTTCCGGAATGTTTTCCTTGCCCTTGAGAATGACTTCTCTGTCGGAGAACAAGCGCTCGGCAAAGATGAATTCTTTATAGCCTTCCTTTTCAAAGCGCGCGATAATTTCCTGCGGCTTTCTGGCTTTTAAGTGAATAAAATAATTGGAATCGGACCCGTCATGAACTTCAAAAGAAGTTTCAACGGCAACGCCCATGCGCGCCGCACAGGAGGTAATGGAACTGATTCCTGGAATCGTTTCAGTCTGAATGTCGGGCGCAACTTCTGCCATGACCTTTTTCATATGAGTGAATGTTGAGAAAAAGTTCGGATCGCCAATTAGACAGAACGCGACGTCTCCTTTTCGCGCGTATTCGGCAACAATCAAAGCGTTTGCCGTCCAGATTTCTTTTAATTTCTCCTCGTCATAAATCATGGGAAAATCCAAAAATTCGGGCTCTTCCGTCACATACGGGCGAATGAGTTCGGCAGCCATCTCCCCCGGAACGAATACTTTAATGCTTTCTTTTAAAACTCTGACCGCTTTCAGCGTCAATAACTCCGGGTCTCCCGGACCTAAACCGATACCGTATAACATTTGGTTTATCCCTCACACACTGATTTGAAATTTATTGCATACGATTTGCAATTAATGAATGATGTCATAAAACGTAATAAAATCTTATGCTGACTTATCACAACTTTTGTTTTCCCGACATGATGTAAACCGGATTCTCGGGTTTAAACATTGTCTCACCCGTCAGCTCTTCGCTTCGGGAAGCGATAATATGAACCGTTTCATCGTAAATGCCGCGCTTTTTCATGTGCTCAATCACGCGGACAACCGTTTCGATGCGGACGGCGTTAACAATAATAGACCGAGCGCCTTTTTCGATTAAAGCGTCCAAGACGGCAGTAATATTTTTGGTTCCGCCGACAAAAGCGCAGTCAACTTTTTCCAAGTTTGAAATAACTTCGGAAGACTCGCCGAAAATAACTTCAGCATTCCGGATTCCGAAATTTCTAAAGTTCTGTGATGCAGCGTCAACCGCGGCTTCGCGCGCGTCCATCGCGTAAATTTTCAGGTTTTTTGCAAAGCGGGTTGCTTCAATGGAAATCGATCCGGTACCGCAGCCGACATCTGCAAACACGTCTCCGTCCCGCAAGTCCAGCTTAAAGAGAGAAACGGCAATGATTTCGGGTTTTGTCGGCCCTCCCGTAACGCCGATTAATTCAGGCATATTTTATTCTGCTCCGTTCTTTTTGAAAAACGATAACCTTAATTTGTTTTCGTTTCAGTTTCATTCGTTTTGAAATCTATAATCCTTTTAATTTGTTTTATATCTTTTCCTTCATTTTCGGAAATCCATACTTAATTTTTATATTTTATCAAATAAATTTGCGTGTATTCATTTTTTCAATCGGAAACAAAACCCCTGAAAGAAAAGATCGATATTTTTTGAAGAAAAGAGATCGGTAAAAGCATTATCTAAAAAATTAAAATGATAAATTATAATCTTTTAAGCTTACATATTGAATCCGAAACTTCGGTGTTTATATTCATTCAAACAGATATAGGTTTTAAATTCATACAGATTTACAATTTTTTAATATTTTAGATGTGGATAAACGGGAGTTAGTTCCACCTGAATAAAATAAAATTGTCCTTTCGGTATGCTTTGGGTTATGCAGTCTTTCTGCGGTTTTACAGGTTATTTCAATAAATAGGAGTTATTGTACTATGCACATTATGGAAGGTGTACTTCCCTGGGAATGGGCTTTATTTTGGTGGGCCTTGACAATCATTATTTTGATTGTGGGTATTTTCCAACTGAATAAAGTTGTCCGCAAGAACAGAGAAGTTTTGCCGCTTTTGGCCGTCTCCGGCGCTTTTATCTTCGTATTGTCCAGTTTGAAACTGCCCTCGGTGTTTGGAATGTCTTCAACGCACCCGACCGGTACAGGTTTGTCAACCATCGCGTTCGGTCCGGCAATTACAACAGTTTTGTGTGCCATTGTTTTACTTTTCCAGGCGCTTTTGCTTGGTCACGGCGGCTTGACCACGTTTGGCGCCAATTGTTTTGCAATGGGCTTCTTTGGTCCTCTGTTGGCCTGGCTCTTTTACAGAGCGATGCAGAAAACAAACATCAATATCTATCTGACCATTTTCTTGGCTGTCATTATTGCAGGTTTGGCATCATATGTCATGACCGCATTGCAGCTGGCTCTTGCATTCGGCTTTGAAACCCTCCCTGAATTCCTCGCCATTTTCGCTGTGACTCAAATTCCGATTTCAATTGTGGAAGGATTGATCATTGTTGTCGCTGTCAAATTTATCGCAAAAGTGAAAGGCGAATTCTTTACAAAGACCGGCACGCTCACCGAAGAACAGGTTGCAAAAATGAACAAATAAGGTGATTGAAAATGAAATTTAAAATTGAATATCTTTTAGTAATCGTCCTTGTACTCTTTGCCGCAACCTTTGTCGTCGCGACACTGATTTCAGATTCTGACTTTGAAGGCACTGACGACATTGCAAATGATCTGATTTTCGATAGGTTCCCTGATTTTGAACCCATTTTTGAACCCATTTGGGAACTGCCGGAGGAGACCGAAGGTCTGCTCTTCGCCCTGCAGGCCGCAATCGGCGCGCTGATCATCGGATTATTCTTCGGTTATTACTATGCCATGAGAAAATTCAAAAAAGAAATCGGAAGAGCTTAATTTTTTAAGCTCTTCTTTTTTTACATTTTTATTATTTTTATTTGCTCTTATTTCAGCCGTGAGTTTTATTAATTGTAACAGGTCTTATTAGTTTTCGATAACGGTTTTTTGGGTTGGCTTTCGAGTGGATGAATCATGAGAACTTTAGACGATATTGCGCTTCTCAGCCCGCTGAGGTACAAAAATACAACGCTTAAAGTCATATTGGTATTTATCGGACTGATGGCAGGCTTGTTTTCACCGTCCCCGATTCTGCCCCTCTTCATTGCCATCTGTATGGTTGCTGCAACGCTCCTCTTTGGAAAAATTCCGATCGGCATGTATTTTAAATTGTTTTTATCGGTTCTCAGCTTTGCTGTTGTCAGCGCATTTGTTTTGGCATTCTTCGTACACGGCGGCGGTGAAACGCTTTGGTCGATTAATCTGTTTGGCTGGGTCATTTCAATTACAACAGGAAGCGCAAATCTGGCGCTCTTGGTTTTGACGCGTTCGGCAAGCGGTTTAGCCTGTGTCTTCTTTTTATCCATGACAACACCGATGCTTGAGCTGTTTTCGTATTTCAAGCGATTTTCATTTCTGGATGTCTTTATGGAACTGGTCATGCTGATTTACCGCTACATTTTTGTCTTTTTGGCTTTGCTCTTAAAAATTCAGTCCGCTCAAGCAATGCGCTTCGGCTACAGTAGTTTTAAGAGGAGTATGCATTCGGCCGGTCTTTTGGTCGGCAGCCTTTTCGTTCAAACATTGGAACAGGGCGATCGCCTGTATCTTTCTATGAATTCAAGATGCTATGACGGCAAGCTTCCTTATTACGATGCCAAGTACAAAATCATGTTTTCAGACGCGCTTTTATCGCTTCTATTTATCGCGTCAATCGCCGCCGTTTTTTACTATACGAGAGGTTATCAATTCTTTTGATGAATGTTTTTTGAAGGTATGTGAATGATTTTAGAAACGAAAAATTTAGAATTCAGCTATCCTGATGGAACGTTGGCGATAGATGACATTTCGATTACGATTCCTGAAGGAAAAAAGATTTCGTTTGTCGGCAAAAACGGCTCCGGAAAATCGACTTTGTTTTTACTGCTCAACGGCACGCTGAAACCGAAAAAGGGCAAAGTTCTCTTTGACGGCAAAGAAGTGAATTATTCCTCATCGGGACTGCGCGAGTTGCGCAAAAAAGTCGGCATCGTTTTTCAAAATTCAGATGACCAACTTTTTGCGCCGACGGTTTACCAGGACATTGCGTTCGGGCCATTGAATCTCGGCTATTCCAAAGAAGAAGTCAATCACGTTGTCAATCAAATGCTTGACCATTTCGGCCTGCACCATCTCAAAGATAAACCGCCTCACCATCTCAGCGGCGGGCAGAAGAAACGCGTTGCAATTGCAGGCGTTCTTGCGATGGATCCGGATATTATCATTTTAGATGAACCGCTTTCCAATTTGGATCCGGTCGGCGCGGACGAGATTTTGGATATATTAAATGAGTTGAACGGTCTCGGCAAAACAATCATTATTTCAACGCATGATGTTGATTTAGCCTACAAATGGTCAGATTATGTCTATTTGCTGTCTTCCAGCAAATTGGTCAATGAAGGTGCGCCGGGAATTGTTTTTTCAAATGAGGGCGAAATCCGAAATTCAGCTCTGAAAAGCCCGTTTATTTTAGATGTTTACCGCGAACTTGAAAAAAGGTGGCTGGCGGCCGGAAATGCGCAGCCGAAAGACATTCCCGAGTTGGTTCAGCTTTTGCGTTCGATTGATTTGATGCGCGTTGACGCCGGTCCGGAAATTACAGTCGGAGAATGCGTTAATTTGGGCGTCTTATTCGGTGAATTTACAAAAGAAGGATTATACGAAGCCGTGAACTCACGCGTCTTGTTCAAAAATGATGACGGAACCGTGGTCGTCGAGCTGAAGCGCCGCGTCCTCAAACCGGGTGCGATATACGTTTATGATATGGATTGCTTTGACAAGGATGAATTGGATAAGATAATTAAAGAGCATGATATCGATCACATCGGCGCGATGGGCAAAAAAAGCAAGGATATCGCCGAAAGCGCCGATATTTGTATTGTCTGTAATTCAGGCGTTATTGACAAATCCATACTGAACGCGATAACGGGGAGCAGGTGCTTGATTTTAACAAGCTCCGGAATGGTTCCCCATACGGCAAAGCGCATCCGCGGATATATTCAAAACAGCGGCATCCGTTTGATTTTTAATCCCGTCGGAAAAAGCGCGATTGAACTTGATTCTCAAAAGGAAGGTCAAAGGAAAAGTCAAGAAGAAGATCAAAAAGAAAATGAAACTTAAAAAAATGAAACATCGGTTTTGTAAAAAGAATGAAATCCGAATCCCCTATTATAGATAATGGGATTCGAATTTTACAATTGATGAAACAGATGTTTGTTTTCATATTTTTGAGCTGTTTAAAATTTTTCAGCTTTTTTAAAATTATCTTAACTTCTTCTCATATCACGTCAAAATTTTTGACAACATTTTTGCATAAATGCCGATTCGATGATTTATTTCAAATTTAAACAGATGGCAACTGCGCCGCTTCACAGTCATTTATTCATTTCAAAAACAAACTTTTGAAAAATAATCAAGGCTTGTCCGCTGTTAAATACAGTTGGATTTATTTTATATTCTCAGCCAGCCGTGTACTATGACGTGCAGAAATTGGAGTGTCTGCTAAAATCGTTTTTGACATTTTTTCGAATTCTGCCGAATTGTGTGTACTACATTGTGTATAAATTTAAAATATGGAGGATAGAAAAATGGTATCAGAAATGACACCGACACGGCGCGTTCTCGCAGCCGTTTTAGGCGGCCGCGTAGATTACGTTCCGCCTGCAAATCCGCTCGCCCAAACAACTGCCGAACTCATGGACTATGTCGGCGCAACTTGGCCCGAAGCGCACCGCAACCCGAAAATGATGGCAGATTTGGCTGCCGCCCCCTATGAGGTCTGCGGAATCGAAGCTGCCCGCCCGCAATTTGACATTTCACTGGAAGCGGAAGTCTTAGGCTGCCCGCTGGACTGGAGTAAGCCGGACAGACCGCCTGTCGCCGATCACGCTTATACAGACCCGAAAGATGTGACATGGGATCAGAATTTTGCGAAAAACAGCCGCGCCGCTGTCGTTCTTGAAGCAATTTCCATTCTTCGGGAAAGATACGCCGGCATGCTTCCGATCATTCCCGTGATCACCGCGCCGTTTACGGTTGCGGGGCACATTTGCGGTGTTGAAAACTTAGTCCGCTGGACAAGAACGAATCCCGAGAAAGCACATGCTTTCATTGAAGCCGCAACGGATTTCGTCATTGAATACGGCAAACTTCAAGTGGCCGCCGGCGCTCACGTTTTGTTCCCGGCCGACCCGTCCGCATCCGGCGACTTGATTTCCGGCGAAACATATGAAGAATTCGTTCTGCCCGCGCACCAGAGGATGGCGCGTGAAGTCAGCGCTCCGAAAATCCTTCACATGTGCGGCAATACAAGCAAGCTTCTGCCGTATGTGAAAAAAAGCGGAATGGACTGTTTCTCGGTTGACTCTGTTCCGATTTGGTACTGCCGCCAGATTCTCGGCAACAAAATGTCTGTTCTCGGAAGTCTTGACGTGATTGACTTGATGCCCAACGGCACCCCGCAAGATGTTTACAACAGAACGAAAGAATGCATTATTCAAGGAACCGACCTTGTCGGAACGGCTTGTGACGTTTCTTTTGGAACGCCCTTGGAAAACTTGAAAGCGTATGTCCGCGCCTGCCGCGAAACACCCGTTCCGCAAGCGGATGATACCGAAGCGATTATTCGCGAAATCGGCGTCGGAATCGGCAAGCTTGAAAAGTCAAAAGGGAAAACGATTGATGAAGTTAAAGGGAGGTTTTTCTAATGATTCGACACATTGATATCGCCGCTGCCGAAATTTTTGAATTTAAAGAAAAGAACCCGCAGCGCTACAAAGAACTCATTGAAGTCGGTATTCGAATCGGCTTTGGTGAATCGCCCGCAGAATGGGGTAAAGTTGATTCAACGCCCGCGCAGATTCGCGCAAAGTATCTTCCTAAAGACGCTGATTACGCTGCGTTGACAAACGCCGTTATTGAAGGCGAAGTCAAGGAAGCTGAAAAATTAACGGCAGCGCTTCTTGAAAAAGGAAGAGACCCGACCGGAATTGTCGTTGACGCTCTGATGCCCGGAATTCAAACCGTTTGTGAAATTTATGATAACGGTGACGCGTTTGTTCCTGAAATTCTGCTTGCGAATGACGCGCTTGTCGCGGGCGTTGCGCTCTGTCAGGTCCGTCTCGGCGACATGCCGTCTGCGGGACGCGTGGCTTCCCTTGTGGTTGAAGGCGACGTCCACGACATCGGCAAAAACATTGTCGCGGCCATTCTTCGGGCCAACGGCTTTGAAGTGATTGACTTGGGGCGCGATGTTTTGATTGCAGACGCCGTCAATTTGGCCAAGAAAGAAAAACTCGATTTGGTCACGGGAACCTCTTTGATGAGCACGACCAAGGAGGGGCTTAGAACGCTTGCAGAAGAGTTGAAAGCATTGGGCGTTCCGGTTGCCTGCGGCGGCGCTGCCGTTGACGACCACTTTGTTGAGACATTCAGCAATTCGATTTACGGCAAGAGTCCGCTTGATGCCGTTAAAATTGCTCAGGCTGTCGTTGCCGGCAAAGACTGGGCTGAAGTCCGAAAAGAGATGAAAATCGGAAAAGGACAAGAAAAGGAAAAAGTCAAAAATTGATTTGAAAAAAATCCGACTTTTTCAATTACAAAAGATGCATGATTTCATGACCTTATACGGGTCATGAAGTTCAAGCACTTTTTTCATTTTTTTAAACGTATCTGCCGCCTCTTTCATTTTTTTCACTTATTGTTAAAATCCTGCACTCAATTTCAACATTAAATCATGAGCAAATGATGGGCGGGCTGAAAATCAAAAGAGAAGTGGAGCGGCTCGCGCGCGGCGGAAGCCGCAAAAAATTGCTCTCCCTCTGCCCCCGAAGTTTTACTCGATAAATTTGATTAAGTCCTCTGTCATGACGCTTTCACAGAAAACGCATCTGAGAACCAGCGATTTGACTTTCTCATCTTCCGTGACGACAAATCTGGTTTCAACCGGTTCGGTGCTGTTTGTAATACAGTTCGGGTTGATGCATTTCACAATTCCGCAAACAGACTCAGGCTTTTGGATTTGTCTTTTTTGAACCACTTCAAAGTCGCGGATAATATTCAGCGTCGCTTTCGGCGAAATTAAAGAAATGGAGTTCACTTCTTTTTCCGTCAATTCGCGCCCTTCAATTTTAACGACATCTTTATCGCCGCGGGAACCGCCGGCATTCATCACAACACTGACCGTGTTCGTGAAATTTCCGTTGACTCGAAGAATGTTTAAAACATTCAGCGCTTGTCCGGGCGTAATGTGGTCAATAACGGTTCCGTGCCCGATCGCCTTGATTCTGAGGTCATTTTTATCACCGAGGTTTGCCGAACGTTTTTTGGATTCCGATTGGGACCCCTTTTGGAACTTGCAGCTGTCCATTATTTTGCCTCCAAAACTTTGTCTTCCATTCCGAGAACTTTGCAGAGAATAGCCATTCTGACAGGCACGCCGTAGAAGGCCTGTTTAAAGTAAGCGGCGTGGGAGGTGCTGTCAACGTCAAACGAAATTTCGTTCACGCGCGGAAGCGGGTGCATGATTTTCATATCAGGTTTTGCGGATTGAATGAGTTCTTTCGTGATGCGCATACTGTTTGAAACGCGGTTGAACTCTGTCGGATCGGGGAAGCGCTCTTTTTGAATGCGCGTCATGTAAAGGATATCAATGTCTTCAATTACGTCTTCCATGTCGTTTGTCACCGTAACATCAATGTTTGCTTTCCGCAGGTCATCGACAATTCTTTCGGGAAGCCGCAGTTCGGGCGGTGAGACGAGATTGATTTTTGCGTTGTAGCGAGAAAGAGCGTAACAAAGAGAATGAATCGTGCGCCCGTATTTTAAATCGCCGGCCAAAGCGATGTTTAAATTTTCAAGATGGCTTTCACGTTTGATTGTATAAAGGTCAAGAAGCGTTTGAGTCGGATGATGTCCTGCGCCGTCGCCGCCGTTAATGACAGGCGTTGCCGAGCATTCGGAAGCCATCAGAGCCGCACCTTCACGCGGATGTCTTAAAACAACGGCGTCCGCATACTGTGACACCACACGGATTGTGTCGGACAGTGACTCACCCTTGGCGACTGAGCTTGCTTCCACTGCGCCCAGATTTATAACTTGGCCGCCGAGTCGAAGCATTGCGGTTTCAAAAGACATGCGGGTTCGAGTGCTTGGTTCAAAAAAAAGAAGCGCCAGAACTTTGCCGTCCATAATTTTGGATTGAACCTCTCCTCTGGCAATCGGTTCCAGCTTTTCGGCCAGTTCCAATATTTCGTCATACATTTCCATTGTATATTCACGTGTTGAGATAAGGTGATGCATCGGCCGCATAGTGACTCCTATTGTTTGTATAAATGTTGGTTAAAGCGATGAACTCGAATATAATCTTTGTTATATTTTCCTTATTATCCTACTTTTATAAATGATGAAATTCAATATAAATTTACTGTGTTTTTTGAAAAATCGGAATGATTTATTAAGAGGAATGAAATAAAACGAAATTGTAATAAAAACAATACACAAGATGTTTTTCTTTGAAGGAATTCCAATGGTTAAAATTCAAGTTGCTTCAGATATCGCTGAGCCTGACACGGCCGTTAAAATCGCTGACATATATGTCAATGGATTTTATGATGTCGCATTCAAGTATTTTTCAAAAGACAAGGAAAAATTGAAAAAAGCCGCAGCCGAAATGCTTTTGATTCAATATTTTTATGTGGCGGAAATCGACAGTGAAATTGCAGGAATAATCGCTTGTGTCGAAAAAAGCGGCAGCTATTTAAACATTGATAAAAAGCCGCTTACAAAACATTTGGGTCTGTTCAGGGGATTGTTTGCTTATTTTGCGCTCAAAAATTATTACAAAAAACTTAAAAATTGGAATAGTGAAAAAACGGCAATAATCGACTGCTTGGTAACCAACCCTGCATACCGAGGAAAAGGCGTTGCGACCGCACTCATAGAACATCTGTTTGCCCTGCCGGAATACAACAGTTATTTGCTGGAAGTGGCAGACACAAACATTAATGCCGTTGAACTCTACAAAAAACTCGGATTCAAAGAAACACACCGAAAAAAAGGACCTTACGGCAGCGGAATAAATTATTTCCTGTATATGAAATATTCAAAAGAATAATCAAAAAATAAAAAGACAAAAACAACAGAGATAAAAAAGTAAAACCCCTTGGAGCTACGCTCCAAGTTTGGCCGTCCCTGCGGGACGCCCAAAAAAACAAATGATATTTTTCTTAGAGGAATTCCAATGGTCAAAATTCAAGTTGCTTTAGATGTCGTTGAGCCTGACCGTGCCATAAAAATCGCCGAAGAAGCGACTTTGGGCGGTGCCGATTGGATTGAAGCCGGGACGCCGCTGATTAAAAGCGCCGGCATGGATATCATCCGAAGGCTTCGCGAAGCTTTTCCGGACAATGTCATTATCGCCGATATGAAAACTATGGATGTCGGCGCATTCGAAGTTGAAATGGCTGCAAAGTCAGGCGCAAATATTGTCA
>JAIRKA010000104.1 GCA_031260345.1 Methanosarcinales archaeon | reverse complement strand
GCAACTCCTGTACCCATACCGAACACAGAAGATAAGCTTGCCGGCGTTCCCTGTTGTACTGAAGTGTGCGAGCCTTCGGGAACCAAGGATCGCTGCCGGGGGTCTCTCTTTATAATTCTTATTCTATATTGTTTTAAAGAAGAGTTTACGGCAAGTTGTTTGTTCGTAAACGATAAATCACAAAGCCAACGTGGCAGAGCGGCTATGCGTTCGCCTGCAGAGCGAATATATTTCGGTTCGAATCCGGACGTTGGCTCTTCCTATTCTTTTTAATTTTTTTCTTTCGCAAATGTTTAATATTTTCAAGTTTTATCTCGTTTAGAATCTATTCATCTTTCACATGGAGATTTTAAAATGAAATACGAAATCAAAGGGACCCCGTTCCCTGTTGTCACTTGCTACCTCGAAAGAGGCGAAACCATGGTCACCGAAAGAGGCGGTATGTCTTGGATGACCGACAAAATGAAAATGGAAACGAATACCGGCGGCGGTATCAAAAAAGGCTTGTCCCGCATGCTTTCGGGTGATTCCTTTTTCTTAAATTATTATACTGCTGAAAGCGACGACCAATTCATTACATTCGGCCCGTCTTTTCCCGGCCGCATCTTAGACTTTAAACTTGAAAACGGCAAAACAATTATCGCTCAAAAAGGCGCGCTGCTCGCAATGGAAAAATCTGTTGAAATGGGTATTCATTTCAAGAAAAAAATCGGCGCCGGTTTTTTCGGCGGTGAAGGCTTCATCTTGCAGAAGTTTTCGGGAGACGGTCATGTCTTTTTGGAAATTGACGGTGAAGTCGTTGAATATGATCTAAAAGCAGGTGAGCGCCTTGTGATTGACCAGGGTCATTTGGCAGCGATGGAAGATACCGTTTCATTTGATATTACAACCGTCAAAGGTGCCAAAAATATTCTTTTCGGCGGTGAAGGTCTGTTTCTTGGAACACTCACCGGTCCCGGAAAAGTTTGGATCCAAACAATGCCGATGAGCAACTTGGTTAATCTTGTTCTTTCAAGAATTCCGCCGAGCAGAAACTGAGTGAATTTTTCTTTTTTGAACGATTTATGAAAAGGTGACAGGGTTATGAAATTCAAGTCAAAGATTGATTGGTGGATGCATCTTGCTTTTCTAGGTATGCTTGTCACAAATGCTTGGTTTATTATATTATACATTCAACAACCCGATTTCATTGTTGCGATTTCTACGCTGTTCATTCTGCTTCTCAATGTATTCTTAATCATGCCGATTTGGCTAAACACGTATTATACTTTAGGAGAAAGTGAGCTGCTTGTAAAATCCGGACTTCTCATAGGCACAAAAATAGAGTACGGGTCAATCCAAAGCGTCAAAGAAACAAGAAATCCTTTGGCTTCGGCTGCTTTGTCACTTGACCGCATCGAAATTAAGTATGGAAAAGGCGGCATTGCTCTTATTTCACCCAAAAACAAGCAAGAGTTTCTTTCACTGCTCAAGACAAAAATAGAACAGCGAAGAATGGACAGTATTTGAAAAAACCAATTTTCAACATTGGCGGATACCGTCTCGCGCGCGAGCCGCCCCATTTTCATCCAATTTTGATTTCATTCGTTTTTCGGCTCTTTTCTCTTCGAAAGTGCGCTTGCGACCATGATCGCTTTCGTATAATGTCCCGCCGACCTTGACGTATCAACAAAAACATGACGGTCCATTAAAATCGGCGCCCCAAGGCCGTCGCCGCCGCCTAAAAACGTCAGCGCTCTGAAAATCAAATTTCCTGTAATGCCGTTTGATGCAATAATGTAATTAGAATGCTCAAACGCTTCTTCCAAATCCAATTTATAATCGACGGCGTGAAGCCTCTTTTCTTCGGTCACAATTCGAACAATTTCAGCGGCCTCTTTTTGCCCGGCTTCATCAGGGCTTGAAATCAATCCGACATGCGGTGACACTCCAAGGCGCTTGAGCAAATGTGTTCCGAGACAAATGAATTCAATTTTGTCATCGACTGTTGTTCCTTCGTCAATGCCGACCGGCGCAAAAAAGAATGGGCTGCCGTCTTTTGTCAGCAAAATCGCGATTCTGTGAATCTTGTCAATGTGGCAGGCTTTTTTCAAATTCGAAAGCGAGCCAGATGCATTCGCCGTTCCGCGAATGGCGGCGTCCACTTTTCCAGAAATCAGCAAAGAAACAAGTTCGTCCTCGGGTTCATCAGTGTCGATAATTTGAAACGGAAGTAAAAGAGATTCTTCTTCATTTATATTGTAATAAATGCGGGAGGCTTTTTCAATTTCGGATTTGCTGCCGACTAAAATGACGTCGGCATATCCTTTTTCAACCGCGGCGGCAGCGCACTTGACGGTTTCAGGATCCGGGTCCCGAACACCCATCGCGACTGTCGCGTGTTTGGAAACGGCATTTTTTTCAATCAAACCGATGAGCTTCTCCATCTGTTTTTCCGAAACATTTTCGCCGGTTTTCTTGTCTTCACTCATTTCTTCCCCTCTTCTCTGACGTTTTTGTTTTTATTCTTCTCTTTCTAAAAGGGCATTTAAAACCGCCTCTTTCATAACGCCGGCATCCGGCTTTTTCCCCGTCCAAATTTCAAAAGCCAAAGCACCCTGAAATACAAGCATCATGACACCGTTCAGCGTGGTGACATTCGCGGCGGTTTTCGCTTCTCTTAAAAATTTTGTTTCTCCGGGATTATAAACAATATCAAAAACGGTTTTGCCGCTGAGACATTCCCGAATCAGCTTGGTTTTCGTTTCTTCTTTTTCCAAAGGGAATTCATCAAAAACAGAAACATCTTTGTATTTTCCCATTCCGAGTTCCGTTGTCTGAATGATTACATCAGCATTTTTCAAATCTTCCCATCCCGATTCAAAACCGCTTCCAAAAACATTCGGGTTACCTGTTTTTTCAACAATCTCTTCCGCCAGACGCTCTGCTTTTTCAGCCGTCCGATTGATAATTTTCAAATGATTTCCATATTCCGCAAAAAAGAGAGAGATTGATTTTGAAGCGCCGCCCGCGCCAATGATCAGAATATTTTTGCCGCTTGTATCGCATCCGGCATATTCGAGTGCTTTGAACGCGCCTTCCGCGTCTGTGTTGTACCCGTAAATCTCTTCGCCTTTAAAGTGAAGTGTGTTGATTGCGCCTGCTTTTTCTGCAAAATGATCCGGTATCACGAGTCCCGTTTCAAAAACTTTTTCTTTCAGCGGAATCGTCAAATTAAGTCCGGTAAACTTTTCGGCTTGCGCTTTTAATATTTCCTCTTTCAATCGGCCGGGCTCAACAGCATAAGCTTTGTATTCACACTCAAACATTCCGAGCGCTTCAAACGCAGCTGTCTGCATGATCGGAGAGAGTGAGTGATTAATCGGGTAGCCGAAAACGCCGAATTTGCAACTTTTCATTATCTTCTCTGATAATTTAAAACTATTAAAATAAAACGATTAAACAATTCAACGATTCAATTCAAAAAATCCAATCTTCAATCAAAAAAGTTCATAAAAAGTGCGTTTCCCTTTTTGGAATATTTTTGAAAAATTTATGTGGCTCGCACGCGGGAGGGGTTGCAGGCGGCACAAACCTAGGTAGCAGTGCAAACGCAAACAGTAAGGTAACGGCAGCCCGTTCGCGTCAGCGAACGGATGTGATAAAAAGAGCAGATGCATGCGGCAATGCAAACAGCAGCAGATGAAAGCAGTAGCGCAAAGATAGTTGCAAGAAGGTTTCGCCTGGAACAGGTCAGTGTTTCCGCTTGCATCTACTTCTTTTTGAGCATTCCGCAAATTTCCATTTTTTTACTTCGCTTCGCTCAGCGAAAAAATGAAAATTAGCGGTCGTATGTGAAGTTTCGATTAATTAGGGCTTTATTGAAACATCGCCTTTCATTCTTATTTTCGAAAAAAAATGGAACGCCGTATTTTATCGTAAGCTAAAACATTTTCAATTTTTAGGATTTTAGCGGCGTTCGAGTTTATCGAAACTTTAGAAAATCGGATGTTTGGCTTCATCAAAAACAAAAAATAAAAAACAAATTAAAGAAGTCCAAGCAATCGGAATCCTTCCTTTATTTTTCTAATCGGAAGCTGCCCCGGTGCCGCTTCTTCATCAATGTACCCATAAGACAAAATCGAGCCGTAAAACGGCGCCAAAATCCGCGTCTGTTTGCCGAGTTCGCCCATCGCGATTAAACAGATTTTATCGGGCGTTTTGCTTTTCAAACTTGCTTCGTACAGCTTCAAAACGTCACTCTTTGACTCAGGCATGAAAGCGACTTTTGCAATATCTGCGCCTTTCTCAAATGATTTTTTCAAAACCTTTCCGATCTTTTTGACCGACGGCATATCCTTTTCGTTGAAATAATGGGATGAAATAATGATTTTTGTATCGCTGCTTTCAGCGATTTTTTTGCATTCAAAGATTTCTTTTTTTGAACTCTTTCGCTCAATATCAATGAAGTCAACATTTGAAATGAATTTCCTGATTATGTCAAACCGTTCGCTTTCATTTCCTTCAAAAGCGCCGCCTTCCTCTTTTGTTCTCAGCGTTCCGATGACCGGGAGGCCTGCTGCTCTCGCTTCTTTAATCCATGTTTTCAGCTGCTCAATTAAAGCGGTTTCTTCAAAATCCTGCTTCAAATATTTTTCGAATCCGGATGTATTGGCAAGCAGCAAATCAAAACGAATTTCCAAAATATCTGCGCCGCTTTCTTTGCCGGCTTTCGCGTTTTCACTGACATTCTTTGTAATTGTTCCAACAATTGCAGGGCGAGTTAAACGAGTCATTTGATATTCCTTCCTTTCAGTTTTATGATTATTTTTTACCTTCAATCTTTGGTCGGCCCGAAGGGGCGGCCAAACTTGGAGCGCAGCTCCAAGAGGGCTTTAATTCTCAATGATTTTTTCAGTCACTTTCATCCCGAAATGACGACCGGCTTCTTCCGATTTGACGAGAACTTCATCGCCGACTTGAATCTGAGTCACCGAAATGCTTTTGCCGTCCGGTTTGACAAGCTTCACCGTCTCAGCATTCTGCAAAATGACTTTCAGCAATTTCCCTTCCGCTTCCGCTTCCAAAAGCATCATCGGCCGCGCCTCTATTTTGACACGTCCGACAATTCCGGGCCGTGTTTGTCCTTTTGCATCCACAATTGTGACATCATCACCCGCTTTCAATTCCGAAAGGTATCGGGTGATGTCGTTAACTTTCAAATACGAATAAACGGCGCCGGCATTGACTCGGAACGGACGGGATGCGACATACGGGCTTTCATCCACTTCCGAGTGAATCAAAAAGAGCCCGGCAGACTGCGAGCCGATCAGCATTCCTTCGCCCGGTGTCATCAAGTTGCAGGTGTCGATACAGACACGGTCGCCCATGCCGAGCTGTCTGACCGTCACTATCTTAGCAGGAATCAAGTTCTCGCATATATTGCCGCTCATTTTGACGGCAGCTGTGATTTCTTTGATTTCACTCATATCATCGGATTCAATCAAAACGCCGTCAACGCCCCGCTCCAAAATTTGAAGCGATGTCTGCGCTTCTTTGAGATCTTTCACATCCGCGATGATTTCAACATCGCATTTTTCAAGCGCCGCAATCAGATTTTCAAGCGGAATAATGCGCCAATCGCCGGCAGAAACAATTAAGTAATCCGCTGTTTTGCCGACCTCCGCCGCAAACAGCTCCGTTTTTTTATTTTGAATATCGACGTAAGCCGCAACGATTTTCCCGGCAGATTTCATTTCTTTCATCTGCTTCAATTCAGCCGTTTCATTTTTTTCGTCAGCATTTTCAGAAAGTATCGGAATATTCCATACAAGGATGTCGGCATCAGCAGTACTCTGATTTTTTCCGTCAAAGAAACAGGCCGTTTTGATTTTTCCGAGTTTTTTAATCTCCGATAAATCCGCGGCATCGGCGAGAACAAAGTCCGCTCCCGCCTCCATTGCTGCCGTTATCTTGTTTCTTTTCTGATTCCAATTGCCTTCCGCTGCT
Organism: Methanosarcinales archaeon; assembly: GCA_031260345.1. Taxonomy (GTDB): domain Archaea; phylum Halobacteriota; class Methanosarcinia; order Methanosarcinales; family Methanosarcinaceae; genus Methanimicrococcus. The sequence continues at coordinate 17,058 of JAIRKA010000104.1, read as the reverse complement.
TTAATCCATACACTTTTCATCGTCTCTTCCCGATCATCTGTCTCGATTATTTTTTCTTCTCTTGTTCGCTGCGCGCTTTTTTCTGGCTGTTCTTCAGCTCAGGTGCTTTGCTGCTGCTTGAATATTTATTTGAACTGTTCGGCTTGCTTGCAACCGCAGTCTGTTGAGCGGTTTGTTTTGGGGGCGAAGCTGCTTGTTTTGAGCTTGAAGGCGATTTTGACGCGGTATTGGAAGCAGAGGATGAAGCCGTTTTCGTCTTCTTTCTTTCTGCCGTCTTTTTCATCTTCTTATCCGATTCGTTTCCGAAGATTCCGCCCAAAAAGCCTTTTGATTTAGTCTTTTTTCCGCTTACCGATCTTTTTGGATTTTTCTTTTCTTCCTCTTTTCTTTCTTTGTAATACATCAAAGCGATCACTGTGCCGACAATGATAATTAAGAAACCGGCGCTGACTAAAACCCAGCCCCACGGAATATCTGTTTTTTGTCTTTCAGCAACCGTCAATGTAAATGTTTGGTTTGCAGCTTCAATTAAAATGTCTCCTGCGGTTTCCGGTCGGAAAGTAAAAGTTTGATTTCTTGAATCGCCCGGACTTAACGTGATTCTTTTCGTCTCCGTCTTATTTTCAACCGTGATGATAACGTCTTGTGTATCTCTTTCTTTTCCGACATTTTCAACGGTCATGACAATTTTGACGTTTCTCCCGGTCGTCGCGTTTTCCGGCAAATCAATGTTCGTTACAGCAAAGTACGGGCCGTATTCCAAAATTCTCATTTCTTTGGTTCCCGTTGTGTAACCTGTTCTGCTCGCTGTCAAGTTGTAAATTCCCGGCTCAGAATTGGCAGTGACGTTAATCATACCGTTGTCATTGGTTGTTCCGATGTGTACATTATTTTTGAAAACGCCGACACCTGAAATATTTGTATTATTGGAGTCCGTCACGTACAAACGGAATGAATCTTCCGCGAAGATGAAATCCGGAATAACGATTTGAAGTTGATCGCCGGCGGCGGCCGTTGACCGCGTTAATGTGGCGGGCGTGTATCCGCTTCTTTCCGCTCTGAATTCATATGTGCCGGGACCGCCGATCGTATATGAGATTGCGCCCGAAGAATTTGTCTGGCCGATCATGATGTTGTTGACTCGGACGGCAGCGCCCGCGAGCTCTCGCCAGTTTCCGTTGTCAAGATGTGAAACAACAATCCTGATTTCCTCATTCGGATGAATCGTATCGGGGACCTCAATTCTTAAACTTGATGACGTGTTTCCGGCATTTTGGGTGAACGGGAAAAATCTAAGTTCATCCGAGTCGGCAACGTGAAGCGCCAAACTATCCATCAGCGTAATGTTTGATCCGCGGGTCAGATTAATCGCATTCGTGTTGGCGAAAATCAGCGCTGTATTGCTCGTAAATTCAACGCTCATATTTCCGATTCTTGTGCCGATGCCGACATCCGTCGCGTTTGATGAAATTTGGAATACGCCGCCGATTCTGACAACCGATGAAGATCCTTCAAAAACGTTCGCGACGTGAACGGCAACAACCGGAACAACCGTTCCGCCGACGTTTACTTCATAAACAAAATTTTCGCCTGAGCTGACACTCGCTTCCCTGACGGTGTTCCCGTCTCTTCTCAAAATCAAATTCGCTCTTGTGCCGTTGTTCGTGATGTTTGAAATGTGAAGCGTGTACCCTTCTTCCAAAGTGATGTTCGCGCCGACATTGTACTGCCTTTCCGTTCCGTTGTTAATCAAAACCTTTGAGACGGTGCCGTTTCTTAAAAGGCTGTCATTGCTGTCGGTAAAGTTTGTCGTGTTGTTTCTATCGGATGAATTGAAGCGCAGGTAGCCGGCAAAGTAATTCTCGCCGCCGAGATTGATTGCCTGATAGCTTCCCCAGCCTGAAAAGTTGAAAGATTCGTTATACACATTTGTCGAGTACATAATCTGTTTTGCAGAAATCGATCGTTGAAGTGTGCCGCTGACATCAAACGTTAAGTTTTCCGTTTCCGTTCTGTTATTGTAATCATAAGTAAACCCGGGGAAGTTCATTCCGTTCCAGGTTCTGTTTGTGTTGGCGCTGCTGTAAACCATTCCTCTGTTCGGGTATTGCCTTTCCATATCCGTTTTCGGGTCCGATATCAATTCGAATTTCAGCGCGGAAGTGTCTTTGACATCAATTCTGATGTGATTCATGAGCGTTACCGTGCTGTTTCGATTCAAATTGATGCGGCTCGGGTTTCTCATTGTGATACGCGTGTCACTGACGTTTGTGATTTCCATTGCGCCGATGGACCTTCCGACGCGGACATCCGTTGAGCTTTCGGAAATTTGAAATACGCCGTCCATGACCGCTCTTGTGCCGTCAAGCCCTTTGACGTGAACGGCAATAATCGGGACTGTTCCGACGCCGTCAAGTGATCTTTCGTAAACGAATGTCGTGTTGTTTGAAACAATTTCGCTTTTGACGGAATTGCCGTTTCTCTCAAGCGTTAATCGAAAACTCCTGTTGCTTTCGTTCACGTCGCTGACTGTTAAACTGTAGCCGTTTTCAAGTGTATGTCTGCCGCCTGCGTTGAGACTGATTTCTGTATTTGTGTCTCTCAGAACTTGATAGATTTTCCCATCTGAGAGGGTGCTGACATTGCTGTTTGCAAATTGCACTGTTGAATTGTTGCCTGAACTTGCACGGGTATAGCCTGCGAAATACGGCTCGCCCTGCCAGGCGATGACGCGGTAGCTTCCCCAATCGGAATAAGCGAAGCGCATTGCTCGGACTTCGGTGTTGTATTCGGCACCTTCTGCGTTAATTTGGCGGTCGCTCGCGGAAATTCTTAATGTGATGTTTTCGGTGTGAATGCCTCTGTCAAAATCATACCAAAAGCCGGAATATATTGCAGGCGTCCATGTATATGTTGCAGGCATTCTCTGATCCTGATCCCATAAGTTGCTGCCGTTAATGGCGGAGGCAGCGGCGGGCGTAGTTAAAGCTGCTAAAATCAAACCCAGTAAAACAAGAAGACTCAGATATTTCATTTTCTTAATCATATGCGGCACTCGAAGTTGGTTGTTGTTGGTAGTGTGAAATTTATCTTTGAAATAATTGAATTTGGTCCAAAATTAAAATGTCAATTAAGTCATCTATTGTTTAATATTCGCTAATGGTTATTATATTATTTGTCTCTATTCGATGTGAAAAAATAAAAAAACGCTTTTAATTCTGCCGAAATTTTGTATGTGTTATGTTCGGCAAATTCATCAAAACAATCAAAAAGATCAAACACCCTGTCAAAGAAATGTTTCGGGATGAATCCGGCGTTTCCGTTATCTTCGGCGCTTTGCTTCTGCTTGCGATTCTCACTCTTTTTTTGTCGGCTTTTTTGTTGACGGCGCTTCCTGCAAAAGTGATGTCAGAAGAATCTGCCGATAACGATTTGATTCTCTCAGGCATTTTGAAACTTTCCGAAAAGACGGCAGCTTCCAGCAGTCATTCTTTTTATTCCAAACATTCAGCGATTCAAGCTGTTGAAAGCGAAGGCGGGATTTTGTTCGCGGTTGCTTCCGGTCTTTCCGCTCCGCCGGAAACCGAATCCTTTTTGAAATCCGATTCTTTCAATCACGATCTTTTCTTCGGTTTCAATGATGATCTCGCTGATGATTTTGTGTTCTATCGGCTGAGTTCTGGGTCTTTAATTTTCTCATCGCGTTACTCTCAAATTCCTGACCGCGTTTATTCTTTGGGCGATTCCTCTCTTCTTCTTATTCAGGAGGGCGGCTCTTCATTCTTAAAGCCGCCCGCGGTTTTTGTCAGAAAAAATGACGGCAAAATATTGATTTCCATGTCGGGAGATATTATTCGATCAGCTTCTTCTCCCGTTTTCGGCGATTTGACGACTTTGAATTACAGAGTGATTCAAAAGGCCGAGGTTTATGATTTTGCAACGGCAGTTTGCATTTTTTATATTCCGCCCGGACAAGATTCGTTTTTCAATGAAACTGTTGCAGTTCAAAGAGAGAAAGCTTTCAAACAATGGATTTTGGAGTTTGAAAATAATTTGAATCGAAATTTTCCCGAGTTAAAAACGAAATCTGATGCTGATAATTTGATGATTGTTATTTCTTCGGATTCGGCTTTTGAAATTGATATTACGGTTCGTGAAATTGAGTATGTTATATTGTAAAAGACAAACATCCGGTTTTCATAAAATTAGTAAACCCGAACGCCCGATGAAACTCTAAAAGTAAAATATTTTAGCTTACGATAAAATACGGCGTTCCATTTTTTCGTGAAAATTAAAATGAAAGATGATGTTTCAATAAAACCTTAAAATTGTATGAAACCTCGCGTACGACCGCTAATTTTCGTTTTTGAACGAAGTGAAAAAACGGAAATTAGCGGATTCTTACTCTTGAGATGAAACAAATCTAATTTACTGCTTTTTGCTTTTCATTTGTGTTATCGCCGCTGCCTGTCGTTTGCACTGCTGCTGTCTTCAAACTTCCGCTTTGGAGACCGCCGCCAACCGCACACGAGCCACCCCATTTTTCAAAACATTCCATCAAAACCGCTCCCCGTTTTTTCTTTTCCAATTTTGAAAAATCGAAGTCTCGGTCGTTTGAAAAGTAAACAATTTCATTTACTTGAGAAATAAATCACAAAAAGAGTCAAAAAGTTATAAAAAGCGGGCCCAGGAGGATTCGAACCCCCGGCATTCGGGTTAGAAGCCCGACGCTATATCCAGGCTAAGCCATGAGCCCACGTAGACAGGATTCCAAAGAAAGCATTTTTCTCATATATACCTTTTGTTCAGTTTTTTCAATATTTTCGTTCCGTTTTTCATTTTTTGCTTTAAAATTTGATTCAAAAACATTTTTTCTGCTCCGTTTCCCGTGATAAATCTTCATGAAGCCGTTTTTTTGCAAAAACATTTAAATCTGTGCGAGAGTTTGGTATTAACATTTATGACGCTTTTCGCTTTGGTGCGGATTTCTTCATATATTTCCATTAATAATTGAAATGATCATAATATCATAAACAACTGTCACTTTATTATACGAATGAAATCAGGTGATTTACGATGAGCAAGAATTTAATGTATGTGAACGGCAAGTTTGTTCCCGACGACCAACCTGTCATATCCTTTTATGATCACGGTTTTCTTTACGGAGACGGTGTTTTTGAAGGAATCCGCGCTTACAACGGCCGTGTTTTCAAGTTAAGAGAGCACGTTGACCGTATGTTTGACTCCGCAAAAGCCATCGATTTGGATATCGGAATGTCCAGAGACGACGTGGAAGAAGCGATTCTTGAGACGCTTCGCAAGAACAACTTAAGAGACGCCTACATCCGCCCGGTCGTTTCCCGCGGCGACGGCGATTTAGGACTTGACCCGCGCAAATGTTCCAAAGCAAATGTTTTTATCGTTGCCAAAGCGTGGCCTTCTTTGTACGACACAAAGGAGCTTAAAGGAATCACAGTCGGTGTCCGCCGCAACGCCCCCGATGCGCTGCCTCCGAACATCAAGTCTTTGAATTATTTGAACAATATTCTGGCCAGAATCGAAGCCACCGCCAAGGGCGCCGAAGAAGCCATCTTCCTTGACAACAACGGCTATGTCGCCGAAGGCTCCGCCGACAACATTTTTGTTGTCAAGAACGGCACCGTTTACACGCCGCCGACAATCAACAACTTAAAAGGGATTACGAGAGCAACGGCAATTGAGTTGCTCGAAGAAAACAAGGTTCCGGTTCGCGTTGAAAACATCGGTCTTTTTGATGTTTACACCGCCGATGAAATCTTTGTCACCGGCACCGCCGCCGAAGCGGTCGCTGTTGTTTGGGTTGACGGCAGAACGATCGGCACGGGCAAAACCGGCCCTATCACCAAGTTGATGCTTAAGGAATTCGAAAGAATTACAAGCACAACGGGAACGGAAATCTACCCGAAGAAAGCGCCTGCAAAAGCAGCCGCCAAACCGGCCGCCAAGACAGCTGCTGCAAAACCCGCAGCAAAGCCGGCTGCTAAAGCGCCTGCTAAGACTGTTGCCGCAAAACCTGCTGCCAAACCTGCAGCAAAAGCACCTGCTGTAAAGACAGCGGCTAAACCCGCAGCGAAACCCGCCGAAAAGAAGCCGGCTGCAAAGAAGTAATGTTTTTGAAAAAGACACCGCTTGAATAAATTATCAATCCGAAGTCGTAAGTTCGCTTACGCCTTCTTTTTTCATTTCTTTTCCTGTCATTTTGTTTGAAGTCATTTTCGATTACGTTTGCGTTTCATTAATTATTATGCAGAAAGATAGATTTTTGGAAAGATTCATCTATTGTTGATACGCTATTGAATTGCAAGATTTTGATTGACCGCTGCGGTTCACTTTCATCACTCATCATTTGTTTGTGCCGGCGCAGCTTGAAACGGAAGTTTATATGATCGTTAATATTCTATTATCTGTCGTTGGATTTGCCTTGCTGATCAAATGCGCCGATTACTTCGTCGGAGGCGCCGCGTCCTTTGCGAGAAACTTGAAAATACCGACCGTCGTCGTCGGTTTAACAATCGTCGCTTTTGGAACGTCAGCGCCGGAGCTGGCGATTTCTTTCAGTTCCCACCTGTCAGGAAACACAGACATTTTGTTTGGAAACGTAATCGGCAGCAGTATTTCAAATATATTTGTAATTCTCGGGGTAGCGATTTTAATTGTACCGTTTAAGATTGAGAAGAACGTCATAAAAAAAGAAATACCCATCCTGCTGTTGGTAACATTGGGTCTGTCGGTATTGTTTTTAGACAGTTTATTCAACTCTTCAGGGGTGAATACACTTACAAGAACCGATGGAATGATACTGATTTTACTTTTCTTTGTATTTATTTTCTATTTGATTGCGATGCTGCTGAAAAATAGAAAAAGCGTCGCAGCGGGAATAGTCGAAGTAAAGCCAAAATACAAAACGCCTATGTCAATCGTATTGACAATTTTGGGACTTGTCGGTGTCATCATCGGAAGCGAATTGGTTGTCAGTAACCTTTCAGCATTTGCCGCTTCGGTTGGAATCAGCCAAAAAATTATAGCGGTGACGATCATATCCATCGGCACTTCACTGCCCGAATTAGTAACGACAGTCGTTGCGGCCAAAAAGGGTGAAAACAGTATGGCTATCGGCAATATCATCGGCAGCAACATATTCAACATCTGTATTGTGCTTGGGTTGCCGATCGTTTTGCTGGGCGGCGTGTCAACCTCGGCGTTTAACATTGTCGATATCGGTTTTATGTTATTGGCGGTCTTGCTTTTATGGATATTTGCTGCGACAAACAGAATGCTTAAAAGGTCGGAAGGACTGTTTCTCATCGCGATGTACGTATTATACGCCGTTTATATTTTCATGCAATAAGCAGAATGCCGGCGCCAACTCTTGATTTTTTAAAACAGTCATCAAGCTCGATATTCATCCATTTTTCGATTACGCTTGCATTTCATTAATTATATCGCGTTTCATTAATTATATATACTGCAAAACAGGTTATTCTTCACCGCGAGCAGACTCGCATCATGATTATTATGATTACAGTTTTATGATTACAATTTTATTTTTGGTACAACATGGCAACATTACAGGAACAGATTCGGGAAGTCGAAGAGGAAATTAAGAAAACGACTTACAACAAAGCCACCTCCCTTCATATCGGCAGGCTGAAAGCGAAGCTTGCAAAACTTCATGATGAAGTTGAAAGGAAAAGTTCGTCCGGCCCGGCCGGTGAAGGCTACAGCGTCAAGAAATCCGGTGACGCGACCGTTACGCTTGTCGGTTTCCCGTCCGTCGGCAAATCAACGCTTCTCAACAAGCTGACCGATGCCAATTCTGAAGTCGGCGCTTACGCGTTTACGACGCTCACCGTTGTTCCCGGTGTCATGGAATACAAAGGCGCAATCATTCAAATTTTAGACGTTCCCGGTCTGGTGAAGGGCGCCGCTTCCGGCCGCGGCCGCGGTAAAGAAGTCATTGCCGTTATCCGCAATTCCGATTTGGTTATTTTTTTGATGGACGTTTTTCAGCCGACGCACTATCAGGTTTTGATGGAAGAACTTTACGAAGCGGGCATCCGCATTGATCAGAAGCCTCCGGATGTCGTCATTAAAAAAGTAGACCGCGGCGGCATTCGCGTCAATTCAACCGTTGATTTGGATTTGGATGAAGACACAATCAAGTCAATCATGGATGAATACAAGATTCACAACGCTACCGTTCTGATCAGAGAAAACGTTACGATGGACCAATTCATTGACGTTGTCGCAGGAAACCGCAGTTACGTTTCATCAATGATTGTCGTCAACAAAGTCGATTTGGCAAATTCGGATATTTTGGCGGACAACAAAAAGAGATATCCTGATGCCGTCTTCATTTCCGCTCACAACAGTCAAAATTTAGACATGCTTCGTGATGTTCTTTATGACTGTCTCGGATTCATTCGCGTTTATTTGAAACCGCAGGGCGAAGCGGCCGATTTGGAAGAGCCGCTGATTGTTTTAAAAGGAACCGATGTCGGCCAAATTTGCGACCGTCTGCACAAAGATTTCAGAAAAAAATTCAGATTCGCGTACGTTTGGGGCGCGTCCGCCAAACATCCGGGGCAGCGTGTCGGCTTGGAGCATAAATTGATGGACGGCGACATCCTTTCAATTGTTATTCAGAAATGATGCGGTTTTTGGCATAAGCTTTTACATAAGCTATTTATCCAGTCGTTTGTATTTTTAATTATTTATTTTTAGTTTATTTTAAACATATTTCAAAGAGGAAAAGAAATGACATTCAGCGCCTTTATTAATTTCAGCGGTAATTGCCGTGAAGCTGTTACATTCTATGCGAAAGTTTTCAATCAAGATGTGCCGTCTTTTTCAACTTACGGTGACATGCCTTCCGCCGATCCGAACTTTTCGATCACGGATGACATGAAAAAACTTGTGATGTATTCGAGTTTAAATATCGGCGGTACAAATGTTATGTTCAGCGACATGCCGCCCGGATTTAAATTCATTGTCGGGAACAACGTGACTTTGGTTTTCGGAAGCAAAGATAAAGAAGAAATCCAAATCGTTTTCAGCCGTTTAGCTGAAGGCGGGTCAGTTGCTTGTGAATTGCAAGAAACATTTTACGCCGCTCTTTATGGGATGATTGTTGACAAATTCGGGATCACATGGCAGATTATTTGGGAAGACGGTATTGTCTGGAAATAATTCATAAATCCGAAAGTTTGTTTACAACTCTCTTTCAAACTTTTTTTACAATTTTAATTATTTTTGATAATTTTTTAATATTTTTTGAAATTTTCAGTATTGTTCAGCATTTTTTTAAAAATTTTAATAATAGCAAGTCGTTTACATCATTCACGTCATTTATATCATTTGCAAACCTTTACAAACTATTCACAAATCCTTTTTATTCATAACATTTTTAACAATTCTTTTTATTATTCATTCGTATTATTCAATTCAGGAACATTTTACTATGACAATTTCAAAACCGAGAGGAACACGTGACTTTCTGCCGGAAGAAATGGCCCGCAGGAGAAACGTTGAATTTAAACTTCGTGAAGTGATTCAAAAGTGGGGTTACGGTGAAATCGTGACGCCGACTTTTGAAGAACTTGAGCTCTTTACGCTCAAATCCGGTCAAGGCGTCATCGGCGAACTTTACAATTTCACCGACAAAGGCGACCGTGAAATGACGCTTCGCCCCGAGCTGACGGCTCCCGTTATGCGCGCTTATGTCAATGAAATGCAATCTTTTTCAAGACCGATTAAACTCTTTTATTTTGAAAATTGTTTCCGCTACGAGCGCCCTCAAAAAGGACGCTACAGAGAATTTTGGCAATTCGGCGCCGAACTGATCGGCAGCAGCAAACCCGAAGCCGATGCCGAAGTGATTGCGCTTGCGATGACAATGATTGAGTCGGTTGGAATCAAAGGCGATCTTAATATCGGCAACTTATCCGTTCTCAGATATCTGCTTGACCAAATCACAAGCGAGGCTGCCGTAGCGGACCAAATCATGCGCTACATTGATAAGAAAGAAACTGAAAATTTGGATTCTTATCTCAACGAACTTTCGGTTTCCGCCGATTTGGCCGAAAAAATTCACAAAATTATTTCTCTTTCGGGAAAAGACGGTTTTGCGGCCGCCAAAAGCGCCCGCGAGGTTGTCGGGAATCTCCCCGAACTCGACGCGTTTGAAAAAGTCCTCACGCTTCTTGCCGCTTACGGAATCACTGATTACACCGTCAACTTCGGCGTTGCCCGAGGTCTCGATTATTACACGGGAATCGTCTTTGAAGTTTACGCCGAAGGTCTCGGTGCCCAAAAACAGATTTGTGGCGGCGGCTCTTACAAACTCATATCTTTGTTCGGCGGCGGCGATGTCGTTTCAACGGGGTTCGGAATCGGTTTTGACAGAATCATGGAAATCTGCGAACTGCCTGTCCAAAAGGCTGAAGTTGTTGTTTTGATTACAAAACCCGAAACCCAAACAAGCGGAATCGTTATTGCAAACCGGCTTCGTCCTTACATTACAGTTTTAACGGATATTATGGGGCGCAATTTCAAAGCGCAGATGGAATATGCCAACGCGGTGAGCGCCGATTACGTTTTGATTGTCGGTGAGAAAGAGTTGGAGTCGGGACTTTTGTCGCTTAAGGATATGAAAAGCGGTGAACAGGTTTCGTTGAGTTTGGAAGATTTGATTGATAAGTTTAAGGAAGGTTGATTGAAAGGTTAACTTTCTTTTTTTGTTTTCTTCTTTCTGTTTTTTCTTTTTCTCTTTCATTTCTTTTTTGTTGAACAGGCAAAAACAAACATCGGTTTTATAAAATTTCAATAAACCCGAACGCCGCTAAAAATCTAAAAAATGTTTTAGCTTTCGGCGAAAAAACGGCGTTCCCCTTTTCAAGAAAATTAAAAGAAAGACGATGTTTCAGTAAAATCAAAATTGTATGAATCTCCGCATACGACCGCTAATTTTGATTTTGGTCTGAGCGAAGCGAAGAACAAAAGCAAAATTTGCGGAATGCTCAAAGAAGAGATAGATACAAGTGGAAGAGCGCTCCCTGCTTCGATGAGTCCTTCATGCGACTGTTTTTGAGTTGCTGTTGCTTCTGTTTTGCTGCATGCATCTGCTCTTTTTTATCACATCCGTTCGCTTCGCGAACGTAGCTGCTAGCTACCGTTTATGTATCCACTTGCCGCCGCCTCGCGCGAGCCCCACAACTTTTCAAAAAACAATCGAAAAACGTCCTCTTATTTTCTAAATAAATCCAAAAATAAGACTTCGTCTCTTTCATTTTAACAAAAAAGAAAAAACGGACAGCAAAAAGCTGCCGAATTTAAATTTGATTTTTGACACAAAATATGTGATAGAGCAGAATTATCTGCTCAGCATCATTTCCGCGGTCTCGGGCTTGTAAACCCAGTCCATCGGAAGAACTTTTGTGCTGTGGTAGTATTTCACGAGTCTTCTGACTTTGGATTCTGTCAACTGAAGAGATCTTTTGTTGTGAAGGTCGTGCTTGTTGGCCGCCAAGTGCTTTCTGAGTCTGAGCGCTTTGACGATTAAGTTGGCCAAATCTTCCGGAATGCGGGGCGCGACTTCATTGTCTTTTAAGATCTGAGTAATCTTTTTGCCGGTAAGCAATTTAACATCGCCGACACCGTGCTGGTCTCTTAAAACCATGCCGATCTGGCTTGTCGGAACGCCTTGTTTCCACAAGTCAAGAACAATTTTTTCTGCGTCTTCAGCGGAAACATTCATCCAGTCAGGAACTTCGGTACGAAGCGGCTTTTTTGAGCCGGACTTACCTTTTCTCTTTGTGTGCATTTTTGCCATAATATCAACCTCAAAATAACCGCTACTTCAAAATACCGTTAACAAGATTTCCTTTCGAAATCGATTCGAAAACCCCGATATTTCTTCGCGTGTTACCGTGTCGAAAATAACTCAAAAACAGGATTTTAAAAACAAGTCTAAAATCTAATCGTTGAATCAAAATTCGCACACCCGAAAATACGGGCATGATATATAAACATTCTTTTTGTTGAAAAATTAGAAGAAAGAGACCCGAGTATTCAGGTCGTAAAATCAAAAACGGGGCAGTTCGCGCGCGGCGGCAGCCGCAAGAATCACCCCGTGATTTTTCAAGCAATTTTCTTAGTATTCAGGATCCATTCCATCAATCGTCATGAACGATGATTCCATTTCCTTTTTCTTTCTGACGCGGTCCTTCTTATCCTTTTCCATGCCGATCGCCTGAATCGCGCCTTCATAAAGCGATTCCAATTCTTCGGCGGAGTTGAGCGTCAAAACACAAAGCGCTTCCGGCAAGCTGCCGTTTTCGACGATAACGCCTTTGAAAACGTGGCCGATTGCGCCTGAAAGCTTTTCGACTTCCGTTGAAATTTCCTCCATACTCAAGTATTTCTTGTCGCCTTTCAGAATAATCATTGCACGGCCGCCTTCCTTATACGCGTCTGTTGAGAAAAGCAATCCGCGCGGAGAGAGACAATTTTGAATAACGGTTTTAATCGGCATTTCGGTTTCCGCTTTGTAGTAGCCGATTGTCGCAAGGCCCGCGCCGCCGGTCATCACCGTCTTAAAGTCGCCCAAGTCGGTCACCATCATCATTTCGCTGTCCAACGAGTCAAGCAGGAACAAAAGACGCTTTGCAATCATGCTGTTGATGCCGTCATAAGCTTCCTGAACATTGCCGCCGATGGTTTTCAAATATTGGTTGTCGGCTAAAATGATACCGTCACACGGACCTTCTCTGAGTTCCTTGAGCATGAAAGCGGCATTCTGCAAGTAGAGCGTTCCTTCTTCTCTAAACGGCAGAATAACAAGCGCGTAAACCGGGAAATTATGAGATTTTTTCATTTCTTCAATCAGCGGCGGGGTAAAAGAAGAGCCTGTTCCGCCGGATGCGGAGGTGATGACAAAAGCGATATCAAAGTTTCCTCTTTCTTCAATGGCCCTCATAATGTTTGCTTTTTGATGCTCAAACACTTCCTTGCCGATGGTACGGTTCGCGCCGACACCATGAAGGTTTTTGATGTGTATTCTGTCTTTGGCTTTCGTGAACTTCATTTCTTTTAAGTCATTGATCGCCGTGTTAATCGCAACCGTCTGAACATTGCTTTGATAACTGTGTTTTGAAAAATATTTCGCAAAACCACCGCCCGCCTCCTTGACATTGGAGCCGCGGTTCATGGCGTGTTTATTTACGGCATCTAAAATTCTATTGCCGCATTGACCGTTTCCGACAAGTAATACATTCAGCAAAATAGCATCCTCCGAAAAATCTAAATCTGAAATTAAAACCAATATTCTGATTATTTTTACGTCAATGAGTTAAGTTGTTATTTATAAATAATGCTGTTCATGATTATCAATTTTCGTATATATATTTGTTCTCAGAAACATTTTGCTCAAATTTTGCTCGCTTCGCTCACAAAATTTCAGGAGCAGGGGGAGGGCGTTCTGAGTTTGCACTTGGAGGGAGACGCTTGTTGAAAAATCGCTTCTCAATTTTTGCTTCCGCCGCGCGCGAGCCGCTCCGCTTTTCATTTTATTGTTTGAAAAGTGAACCGTGTCTTTGTCTGAAAAAATATTTCAAAAACAGAAATTAAATAAAAAAGAGGAGAGTTAATTGCTTGAATTAACTCAGAATTTGTATTCTCTGTGCCGCCGCCATAAGAAGAAAGCGACTGCCGCTATTAAGATTACCGGAATGAGCAGAACAAACCAGTATTGCAGCGCCGTTGCAATCGTCGTGTTTCCAACCGCACTGTATGTGACTGTTTGAATCGTTCCCGATTTATTCGAGCCGTTATAAACATAGCTGTACGTTATCGGAACTTCAAAAAATCCTTCTGCTGTTGCGGAAAGCGAATATTCAATGACCCTTTGGTTATTCGGCATAATCTGGTCAATGTAAACTGTTCCCGTCGTGCTGTTAATGTCTCTTCCGCTGATCGTTGCGTTGTTCGGCAAACCAAAATCAATACTGATATGCTGTGCAGGCAACGTTCCCGTGTTTCGGATGGTAATGCTTCCGTTAATACTGGAGCGTGTATGATAGTCAACTCTATTTCCGTTCGGACCCTGCGGCGTGAATGTCAGGGCTGCCAAATCGCTGACCACAATCGTTGTATTGGGACTGTTGTAATTAAATCTGATTCCGAGGGCATTTTCTGCTGTTACGTTTACACCCTGCCACTGCACAGAACCCGGATCTATCGCTCTTATTTGGTACGATCTGTACGTATTATTCGAGTTTGGGTTGACCGTTTGGTTTATCGTATTGTTGATTGACACATTGGATATGACGAATCCTTCGGGAGCAGGGTCATTAATTGTCACATTTCTGGCCTCATATCTTCCTCTGTTTTCTATGTGTACCGTTACTGTGACAACATCGCCGACTGAAATATCGCCCGACGGGCTCAGCACTCTCGTAACGACAAGATCAGGTCGCCCCGCGCCCGTTGCATTGGCATGACCGCCTTTGATTACTCCGGAGTTTGTCACATTCGCGCTTGTCCAAACTTCCAATCGGACCTCATTGAATCTGCCGACTTCTCTGAAGTCAATTACTTTGACTGAATAGTTTCCGTCAGCGGCGGTAAAGTTCATCGTTTGATTTAATCTAAGACTCGTGCCGTTTATTCTTTCCCATCTGTCATTCCGCCATTCATAAGCGGTGACTGAAACACTTCCTGTTGTGGTGTTATTCTCATTCGTACTGACACTGATTGAAGTGGTGTCAATAATCACGTTGTTCACCATGAAACCGTCGCCGCCTTCAACCCAATTGTCTCTTTGCCACGCAGCCGCCGGCATCATCGCGGCCGTTAAAATTAACGCAAGGAGCAATATTCCTGCACCGTATCTTATTATTTTCAAAATAACTCCCCTCTGTTTGCTTTTTTTATAAATAGTTAATAAATCCGTTAAATTTTTTTAAGTCAGTTAATGCTTTTGAGTAAGTTAACATTCTCCTCATTTATTTAACATTTTTGATTTTTCAACAATCGCAGTTGCGGGATTCGACAGTGTTTTCGTTTCCGTTTTTATTTTTTTACAATATCAAGACTCACATCTATCCATTTCGCGTCATTTGTGACGGCGCTGAGGGAGATGACATCCACTCCTGTCAATGCGTATTCTTTTAAATTTTCTTTACGGATGCCGCCGGACGCTTCCAATAAAACTTTATTTCTGAGATTCTTTTGCTCCATCAGAGCAATGGTTTCACGAATCCGCTCCGGTGTCATGTTGTCTAAAAGAATGATGTCGGCGCCGATTTCTGCGGCTTTCATCGCCTGTTCTTTCGTATCGGCTTCCACTTCTATTTTTTTTGTAAATGAAGTTTTGCGCTTTGCTTCGCTGAACGCCCGCTCAAGTCCCATGATTTCGATGTGGTTGTCTTTAATCATCACCATGTCCGAGAGGCTTTGGCGATGCGGGTCGCCGCCGCCGTCCAAAACAGCCTTCTTTTCAAATTTGCGGATTCCGGGCGTCGTTTTGCGTGTTGCCGCAATTCTCGGCACATCAATGCCTGCAGCATTTGCCGCCGTTTTTACGATTTGAACATATTCGGCCGTGTTGGTCGCGATTCCCGATAAATGTGACAAAAAATTCAAAACAAGGCGCTCGGCGCGCAAGATAGAAACCGAGTCCCCTTCTAATTCATACAAAACGTCGCCGGTTTTTGCAAAATCGCCGGGCGCTTTCAGTTGTTTGTATGAAATTTTCATATAATCCAAGATTGCGGACGCGATTTCAAGACCCGAGACGACGCAGTCTTCTTTGACAAAGATGATTGCGCTGACATTTTGGCTTTGAATAAAAGTGCAGGAGATCTCCTCATCTCCTAAATCTTCTTCAAGAAACAGCTCGATCTCTTTTTGCAATATCATTTTTTTCTCCGCACGCTTTATAATCGATAAATTGATGATGATAATTCATTGATTAATACATTAACCTTAATATGCTTGATAAATCAGATTTTTAAATTAAATATTTTTTCAGTGGGATTGAAAGAATTTGTGTTCAAATTTTGCTCAGCTTCGCTTCGTAAAATTTCAAATGGCGAGGAGAAGGCGATTTTTTGCGGCTTTTAGCGGTCACTGCCCGCGCGAACCGCACAAGTTTTAGAAAATGTTTCAAAAAATAAAACGCGCGTTTTATGAAAACTATAAAAAGCAAAACCGCCTATTCGCTTCAATTAAAAACGGTCAAAACGAAATTAATCGGATTAGAGATACAAAATGGGATTGTCAATAAACAAAAAAGTATGGCAGTACATGTTGATTGTAGCTGCGCTTCTCTTCATAGGCCTTGCATTTGTTTTTTATATTAAACCCGTTTTCATCGCGCTTGTTTTAGGTGTTTTGGTAACGGTTTTGCTGAACACGTTCATTGAAACTTACCGCAGAATAACCAAAAATTACTCATCGGCAAAACGAAAAACAGCTGCTTTTGCCGGCACCGTTGGCATTGTTCTTGTTGTGTTGGTTTTGGCGTTTACAGGAACTATGTATCTTTTAGCAAATGTAAACTCGTTGCTCGTTTCATTTGAAGAGTTTACAACTCATTATAATGAAACCGCCGAAAACATGGCAGAAGAAATCGTAAATACTCTTGAAGAAAGATAGACCACGATTTCCGGAGAAAATCACGAAAGCCAAACGGAAAACAACCCCGAGCAAGGAGCCGCAAATCCGCCTCCGGCTGTTGGAAGCGGAGCAAACAATGCCGCAAATAGTGCAGCGGGCAATGCTTCAGGCGGTATGTCCATGCTGACCCGGAACTTGAATACGATTAACTTCATTCAATATATTTTAACATCCGGCGGCGGAATTATGACAAACATGACGGAAGCGATTACTTTTATCGGAACGACTGTGTTTGCCGCCATTTTCATTATTCCGATTATGGCTCTCTCTTACTTTAAAGAAAAAGGAAACATGCGCAGCAAGTTCATTGCCGCAGTTCCGGACAAGTACAGAGAAGCTGTC
>JAIRKA010000044.1 GCA_031260345.1 Methanosarcinales archaeon | reverse complement strand
TATCCGTATGCGGTCACTCGTATTCGTGCAATGAGAGTCAATCTTTTCCACCGCGATGAATATCCCAGATTCTTAAACATGAGTTTGGATGAAATTACACGTAAAATCGGTGAATCCGTGTACAAGCAAGACATTGATGAGCTCTCCAGGGAGTACAGCGGTGTCAACTTGATTGAACACGCATTAAACAAAAACATGGCAGAGTCCTTCCAAAAAGTTTTGCGCATCACCGAAGGTGAATTGCACGAACTTGCTCTGGAGTATCTCCGTATTTTTGATATTGAAGACATTAAGACTATTCTCAGAGGAAAGCTGCACGACATACCGGAAGACCAAATTCTTCAGACTTTGGTAACAAGCGGCGTGCTTCGCTATTCATATCTGTCAGGCTTGGTTTCCAAGTCAGTTGATGAGATTATTGCGTCATTCATCGACTCTCCGTATGCGCCGATTCTTGCGAAATTTGACGGGACAAACCTTCCGCAAATCGAAAACGAATTGGACAAATTTTATTATGAGAATCTTTTTGAAGCAATCGGCTTGCCGAGCTCTGCAGACCGTAAACAGTTTGATCATTTTGTTCGAAAAGAAATCGATATCAAGAATTTAAGTTTGCTTCTCCGTATCAAAAAGTATGAAGCCATTGAAAACGCTGGCAACTCCGATGCTCAATGCGTCGTCGAAGATGTTTCTTCAATGATGATTCCGCATGGTCTCCACTTGGATACGGGTAAATTGAAGGACTTATGTTATGATGACTTCATTGAAGCGCTTCGTCCAACGCCCTACTGGGATGTTGTCAGTGCTGTTCTTGAAAATAAGGATATCAAATCCGTTTCCTTGACAGATGTTGAAGCACGCCTCTTGAAGTATAATTTGACGTATGTAACTAAAAATTCTCGTCGTTTCTTGCTCTCAATCATTCCGATTTTGGAATTCATCATTTACAAATCCAACGAAGTCCGCAATTTAAGAATTATTGTTCGCGGAAAGTCTGTTGGCTTGGACAATGAATTAATCAAAGACCGGTTGGTGATTCTCTAATGGATATATCAGTCGTTGGAAGCAGTGATTTCGTTACGGGCTTTAGGCTTGCCGGAATCCGCAAAGTTTATGAAACGGACACCACAGGGGTCGAACCTGTTCTTCGCGCCGTTTTGGAAGACAAAGATATCGGCATTCTCGTCATGCATAATGACGATGTTTTAAAACTGCCGGAGTCATTAAAAGCGTTGCTGGACGCTTCTGTCCAGCCGACCGTTATTACGCTTGGCGGTTCGGGCGAAGGCTCGACGAATTTAAGGGAAAAAATAAAACAGGCGGTAGGTGTTGATCTTTGGAAGTAAAAGGTAAAGGTAAAGTTTATCGAGTGGCGGGACCTGTGGTTACCGTGGTTGACTTAGACACAAAGATGTTCGATGTGGTTAAAGTCGGTCATGAAGGACTCATGGGCGAAGTCATCAAAATTGTTGGCAACAAATCCGTTATCCAGGTTTATGAGGAAACCTCCGGTATCAAACCCGGTGAACCTGTCGAAAATACAGGCCTTCCTCTTTCTGTTGAACTCGGACCGGGTTTGCTTGAAAGTATCTACGACGGTATTCAAAGACCTCTTCAAGTCTTAAGAGACGAAATGGGCGACTTCATTAAAAGAGGAGTCTCCGCAGACGGTCTGAGTCACAGCAAGCTTTGGGAATTTAAAGCATGCGTCAAAAAAGGCGATGTTGTGAAACCCGGAGATGTCATCGGTACTGTTCAGGAAACTGCAAACATTGAACACCGTATCATGGTGCCCCCAAACGTTGCAGGCGGCGAAGTCGCTGAAATCAAAAGCGGCGAATTTACGGTTGCCGATGTTGTTTGTACATTGAAAGACGGAACGGAACTGAAACTGTCCCACAAATGGCCGGTCAGAATGCCCAGACCCGTTTCCAAAAAATTGGCTCCGGAAATCCCCTTGATTACCGGTCAGCGTGTCCTTGACGCGCTGTTCCCGGTCGCAAAAGGCGGAACGGCTGCTATCCCCGGACCGTTCGGCTCCGGTAAGACTGTGACGCAGCAGCAGCTGGCAAAATGGTCAGACGCAAACATTGTGGTCTACATCGGCTGCGGTGAACGCGGCAATGAAATGGCGGAAGTATTAAATGAGTTCCCGGAGCTCGAAGACCCGCAGACAGGACGCCCGCTCATGGAGCGTACTGTTTTGATTGCCAACACGTCCAACATGCCTGTGGCCGCTCGTGAAGCGTCCGTTTATACCGGTATCACTATTGCCGAGTATTTCCGTGACATGGGTTATGACATTGCTTTGATGGCCGACTCAACTTCCCGTTGGGCCGAAGCGATGAGAGAAATTTCATCCCGTCTTGAAGAAATGCCCGGTGAAGAAGGTTATCCGGCTTACTTGTCCGCACGTTTGGCAGAATTCTATGAACGCGGCGGTCTCGCTGTGTCCCTCTGCGGCGCAAAAGGTTCTATTACCGTTATCGGCGCGGTTTCTCCGGCCGGCGGTGACTTCTCAGAACCTGTGACGCAGAACACGCTCCGTATTGTGAAAGTGTTTTGGGCTTTGGACTCCAAGCTTTCTCAGAGAAGACACTTCCCTGCGATTAACTGGCTCAACAGTTACACGCTTTACATGGACACGCTTGCGCCCTGGTACACTGACAACGTTGCACCCGACTGGAATGAATTGAGGGAAAAAGCAATGGCAACACTCCAGCTTGAATCCGAACTTTTGGAAATCGTTCAGTTGGTCGGTTCAGACGCACTCCCCGAGTTCCAGCAGATTACATTGGAAACTGCCAGAATGATTCGTGAAATCTTCCTTCAGCAGAACTCTTTCCACCCCGTTGACACATACTGTTCATTTGACAAACAGTACAAGCTCTTAAAGAGCATCACGAGATGGAACGAACTCGCTGAGAGATATTTGGCAGACGGCGCGCCCATCAAAGCCTTAGTTGCAATGACTTCTAAAGCTGAGCTGGGTAAGATCAGATTCGAAGAAAACTTCGATGAATTGCTCGTCGGTGTCATGGACAGAATGGAAGCGGAATTCGCAGAAATCGGCAGCGGAGGTTATTAAAATGGTCAAAGAATACAAGACGATTACACAAGTCGCAGGTCCGCTGATTTTCGTTGAAAAGACGGAACCTGTCGGTTACGGTGAATTCGTAAGCATCCGTTTGGCTGACGGCTCAATCAAAAGAGGAGAAGTTTTGGACACCTCTGAAGATGTCGTCGTTGTTCAGGTTTACGAAGGTACCGGCGGTCTTAATAAGGACTGCGCTGTTACGTTCACGGGCGAGAGTTTGAAGCTTCCGGCGTCGATTGACTTGCTTGGAAGAATTCTGTCCGGTTCCGGCCAGCCCAGAGACGGCGGTCCGCAGATTATTCCCGAGAAAATGATGGACATTTACGGCGCTTCTATGAACCCGTACTCCCGTGCGCAGCCGAATGAGTTCATTCAAACCGGTATTTCTACCATTGACGGTACCAACACGTTGGTCCGCGGTCAGAAACTCCCGATTTTCTCCGGTGCAGGTCTCCCCCACATGGAAATCGCTCTTCAGATTGCCCGTCAGGCACAGGTTCCCGGTTCATCCGAGAAGTTCGCTGTCGTTTTCGCGGCAATGGGTATTACCAATGAAGAAGCGCAGTACGCTATGGAAGACTTTGAGAAGACAGGCGCTCTTGAGCGCGCAGTTGTTTTCCTCAACCTTGCGGACGATCCGGCTGTCGAGCGTTTGATTACGCCGAAGATGGCCCTCACAGCAGCTGAATATTTGGCTTATGAGCACGATATGCACGTTCTCGTTATTTTAACGGACGTCACGAACTATTGTGAAGCTCTTCGTCAGATGGGCGCTGCCCGTGAAGAAGTTCCTGCAAGACGCGGTTACCCGGGTTACATGTACACTGACTTGGCCAGTATCTATGAGCGTGCCGGTGTTATTAAGGGCAACAAAGGGTCTGTTACGCAGATTCCGATTTTGACGATGCCCGGCGATGACATTACGCACCCGATTCCTGACTTGTCCGGATACATTACAGAAGGTCAGATTGTCGTTTCAAGAGAATTGCACAGAAAAGGTATTTACCCGCCAATTAACGTTCTCCCGTCCCTTTCCCGTTTGATGGGTTCAGGCATTGGTAACGGTAAGACCAGAGAAGACCACAAGGCGGTTTCCGACCAGCTTTATGCCGGTTACGCTGAAGGCCGTGACTTGAGAGGTCTTGTCGCGATTGTCGGTAAGGACGCTTTGTCTGAACGTGATAAGAAAATTTTGGAATTTGCCGACTTGTTTGAAGACAAATTCACGCGTCAGGGTCGTTCCGAAAACAGATCTATTGAGGACACTTTGGCTGTCGGTTGGAATATTCTCTCCAGTTTGCCCAAAACTTACCTTGGCAGAATTGACAACAAGTATATTGACAAATACTATCCGGAAAAACCTGCTGAGTGATTGCAATGGCAGTTCAAGATGTAAAGCCGACTCGTTCTGAGCTTCAGGAAGTCAAGAAGAAGATCAAACTCTCTCAAAACGGCTACAAGCTGTTGAAAATGAAAAGAGACGGTTTGATTATGGAATTCTTCAAGATTCTGAATCAGGCACGAGGGGTTAGAGAAGAGTTGGATGCGGCGTATGCAATCGCTGTCGGAAAAGTCAACTTGGCCTCAGCCGTAGACGGGTCTCTGACCCTCAAATCGGCCTCTTTCGCTGTCGATGCCGTTCCGTCCATTGAACTCAAAAGCACCAACATTATGGGTGTCGTGGTTCCGAAAATTGTCGGATCCGATGTCCGCAAAGGCCTTCACCAGCGCGGTTACGGTCTTGTCGGTACTGACTCCTATATTGACGATGTGGCTGACGCGTATGAAATTCTCGTCGAGAAAATCATTATCGCCGCCGAACTTGAAACAACGATGAAAAGACTCCTTGAAGACATTGAGAAAACCAAACGCCGTGTCAACGCTTTGGAATTCAAAGTCATCCCCGAGTTTGAAGAACAGGTCAAGTTCATCCGTCTCCGCCTTGAGGAAATGGAAAGAGAAAGCATGTCAAGTTTAAAGAAGATTAAAAAGAAGAAAGTAGCCGCTCAGGCTTAATGCAGAAGAGTTCATCTCTTCTGTTCTCTTTTTTTATTTTTGTATTTTTCGTTTCTTTTTATTGTAAATCTGTTCCTTCGCTTTTCATTTATTTTATTGTAAATTTGCTCTCCCACTTTTCGTTTGTTTTAATGATTGACTTCCTTTGGGGCGGTCAAATTTTGAAAAATTTGTGCGGCTTGCGTGCGGCAGGCGCAAGCATGTCAGCAGCCAATGCAAACAAGCAAATAGAGGCGGCAGCGCAAATGGGTATATTTAAAGAGATGAGGCCTGAACGTAATGGGGAAGCGCATATTCTCTAATCCTTGAATTTTCAGGTTTCACTTTTTTGTTTTGCGGTATGTTCGCGTTCAAAATTCAAGAGTTCATTCTGCAATTCTTCTGCCGAAGGCAAAGCGGTTTTCATATCGTCTGCCAACTCAGTATAATGAAAAGTGCTGACACCAATCGGATTGTTAATATCTTTTAATGAAAATTCCACTTCATAGTTGTCTTTGTTTTTACAAAGCAGCATACCCATCGTCGGTTTATCGCCGCTGTCTTTAACCAATTCATTTACTGCCGTAATGTAAAAATTGAGCTTTCCGATAAATTCAGGTTCAAATTCTTTAGTTTTCAATTCAATAATCATGTAGCATTTCAGGCGTGTATGATAAAACAGCAAATCAATTCGATATTCTTTTTCCCCGACTTTGAGAGAAAACTGCTGTCCCATGTAGGCAAAACCGATGCCGAGCTCAGGCAAAAACTTTGAGATATGCAGTACAAGTGCCTTTTCAAGGTCGGTTTCCCTCACCTTTTCAGACATTCGCAGGAAATCGAAATTGTAAGGATCTTTCATTATTTCGTTGGCGAGATCGCTTTGTGGTGCAGGCAGTGTCAAGTTGAAATTTGTAACGGCTTTTCCCTGCCGGTCGTAAAGGCAGGTTTCGATTTGATATTCAAGAACCGCGCGGCTCCAATTGTTTTCAATTGTTTTATTGATGTAGAAAAGGGCTTGTTTGGGGTCTTTGACTTTTTTCAAAATTAGTACATGATGCCCCCAAGGAACGAGTGAAACTTGGCGAACAAGTTGTTCGGTAATTTCGTTATGCCGATTTGCATGTGTTTGTAATTTGCGCACAGGTTGTGCGATAAATTCATTTTCGCAAGCAAGTTGCTTGTCAATTTTCGGAACAACTTGTTCCGATTTTATATTCTCCCTATTATCTGCATATTGCAACTTTGGATCAACCGATTCCAAAATTTGAGAATAAAAAAGATAAAATCTTCTGGCAAATCTCAAATTATCATAAGACAACCCCGTCATTTCAGGAAATTCTTCCCTCAAATCCTTACTCAACTGCTCGATAAAGCCGCTTCCCCATTTGGCTTTTTCCTGTTTTTCGACAATTTGTCTGCCCATATCCCAGTAAAGCATTATCAGTTGGCTGTTCACTGCTAAGGATGCTTTGATCTGTCCTGTTTTAATCTGCTGTTTCAAATCGAGCAGCCAGTCCCGATATTCTGAAAATTTTGTAATGTCCGTCATCGTTTTCCCTGGCCTTATAGTCAAGTATTCGTTTTCATAAAATACACCAAGCTTGTGGTGGATTTAAAGAATTTTAAATTTTTAAAAAGAAAAACTTTAAATATGGCAATACTTGGAAAAAAACTGATTTTTACCCGATTAATTTGTCATTCATTGATTGTTAACCTCCTGTCTTCTCCCCTCCCTCAAAACCCAAGTTTCAAACATCATTCAGGTTTACAATCCCTCGACAGATTCATATCTTTAAATGTCCGTATATGGCTAAGTTTATTTACAATAATCCACTCTCATGTTTTGAGGTTATAATTATGGACGCCGAAAATTACGTCAAAAAGGTTTTGGAAGATGTTAAAAAAAGAAACCCCGGTGAAGCCGAGTTTCACAATGCTGTGGATGAAGTTCTCCACTCTTTGATTCCGGTTCTTGAAAAGAGACCCGAACTCATCAAAGCATCTATTTTGGAAAGAATTGTCGAGCCGGAAAGAATGGTTTATTTCCGCATTCCTTGGATGGACGATGCCGGAAAAATTCATGTCAATCGCGGTTACCGTATTCAGTTCAATGGTGCCCTTGGTCCTTATAAAGGCGGCATCCGATTCCACCCGACCGTTAATAACAGTATTATCAAATTCCTCGGTTTCGAACAGCTTTTCAAGAACGCCTTAACCGGACTCCCCATGGGCGGCGGCAAGGGCGGCTGCGACTTTGATCCGAAAGGAAAATCCGATGCGGAAATCATGCGCTTCTGCCAATCCTTTATGGCTGAGTTATACAAATACTTGGGCCCGGACGTTGACGTTCCCGCGGGCGACATCGGTGTCGGCGCCAGAGAAGTCGGCTACATGTACGGCATGTACAGAAAGATTGTCACCGCCAGCAGTCAAGGCGTTTTGACCGGAAAACCGCTGGCATTCGGCGGCAGCCTCGGAAGAACACAAGCGACCGGTTACGGTCTCCTCTATTTCACAAATGAAATGCTTAAAGACAAAGGCACAACTTTTGAAGGCAAAATCGTCTCTGTTTCCGGCTCTGGAAACGTTGCCATTTACGCGATTGAAAAAGCGCAGCAGTTCGGCGCAAAAGTCGTGACATGCAGCGACTCCGGCGGATACGTTTATGATGAAGAAGGCATTGATCTTGCCGTTGTCAAGCAGCTCAAAATCACTGAAGCCCGCAGAATTAAAGATTATCTTCAATACCGTCCCAACGCGAAATACGTTGAGGGCAGCATGAAAGTTTGGGAAGTCAAATGTGACGTTGCGCTCCCCTGCGCCACGCAGAACGAGCTTGACCTCGCGTCCGCTGAAATTCTGATTCAAAACGGCGTCAAGTTTGTCGCCGAAGGTGCCAACATGCCGACGACGCTCGATGCGATTGCCGCTTTCCAAAAAGCAGGTGTCTATTTCGGTCCCGCCAAAGCCGCCAATGCAGGCGGCGTTTCCTGCTCCGGCTTGGAAATGACTCAAAATGCTATGCGTCTCAGCTGGACCGCCGAAGAAGTTGATGAGAAACTCCAAGTTATCATGAAGAACATCTTCGCCGCCGCCAAGTCAACCGCCAAAGAAATCGGTGACAATGACAACCTTTTGGCCGGCGCGAACATTGCCGGTTTCTTAAAAGTCGCTGATGCCATGGTAAAGCAGGGCGTTATCTGAAAAAATCAAATATTATAACTCAAAAAATAAAGCCGACGTTTGAATCACAAATCGTTCAAACTTATCGGCTTTGTTCGTTTTTATTTACTTTATCAATTTTAAAACAGCTTGTTTCATTTTTGTTTTTCATCATCTTATTCTTTGAAAATGAGCGGGCGCGCTTCTTTCAGTTTTTCAGGCTCATAAATCCGCTTGCCTTCTTTCAGAAAATCCGGCAGCCGTTTGTTTTTTGAACCGAGCAGCTGAATGCCGTATGTTACACCATTAATTTTTTCGCCCCATAAACCATGAACGCGGTGAACACCGATTAAATTGATGTAGTCTTCCAAATCGTCCTGCTCCGCTTTCATATACTTGACAATTTCAAAAAGCGCTTTCACGTCATCAATGGCGCGATGCGAGTTTTCAACCCCGCTGATTTGATAATATTCAATCGCGTCTTTCAAGGAGTGCGGATACGCTTTTCGATCTTTTAAAATCGTAAATGTATCCAAAATATCAAACGTTACAGGAATGCTTTTGCCGTATTTCTCAAGCAATTTTAAAACAAACGAAAGGTCAAACTGCGCGTTATGCGCAACAATCAATGTTTTTTCGGCCGGATTGAAAATGTTTAAGAATCTGTCAACAGCGTCGCTTTCTTCAATGCCGACGCTCATCAGCATTTCATCTGTAATATTCGTCAGTTCAACGATTTCATCTGGAATTTTCCCGCCTTCCGGCAGCTTAATTAAAAGACCGATTTCTCTTTCGTCGGTAAAATCAGGCTCATACTCGGAGCGGGAGACAGCGGCAAGTTCGATGATCTGATTCTTTTCAACCGAAAGGCCGGTTGTTTCGACATCAATAAAAATGATTTGCTCGTATCCCGAAAACATTTCAGAGACGGGACAGGGAATATTTGAGACGGTCATGGGAGATTTTCCGTTTATTGGTTTTGTTAAATTCTTTCAAAGTTAACATTTGGCTTAAACTCTAATTTCTTTTTTGAGATTAAAGCCATTTTGGCCATTTCACGCCAAATGATTCCGCCATTCCTGAAACTTCACCATGAATTTCTTTATCGATTTTAAGCATAATCAAACCGTAAAGAAGGCCGCCGACGGTAAAAGCAACCAAAAGTAAAACCACGTTCGTAATCGGCAGGACGTATTTGAATCCCAAAAGAAAAGCGCACATCAAAAGTGAAGCAATTACCATCTTTGAGATAGATTTCCAGTTGTAGCGAACGGGGATTACTTTTCTCAAAAACAAATACGCTAAGATTGAATTCAAAAGCATTGCAATAACGGTTGCTGCCGCCGCTCCTTCCATGCCGTAAATTGGAATGAAAACAACATTTAAAGTGACGTTTGCAGCGATGCCGACGGCGATTGAAAAGAATGCGAATTTCGGGTGGCTGATCGCGTTTAAGCAAATGCTTTGCAGATACATGAACACGGTAATGATTTGAATCAGCGAGAGCAAAAACAAAGCCGTGACGCCCGCGACATAAGCTTCGCCGTAGAAAAGATAAATGAAATCGTATCCCAGAATTAAAAAGCTGAAGAAAATCGGAATGGCAAGCATCAATGAAAGAGACGTTCCGCTTCGAAGTCCGGCAGTGATGTTTTCGATTTGCTTTGATTCGTTCCAAGCGCTGAATTTCGGATACAAAACGGCTTTAACGGAGATTGCCGCAAGTCCAGCGAGCATCGAAAACTGATAAACGATTCTGTAAATGCCCGCTTCCGTCTCAGTCATATAATGGCCGATCATCACAACGTCAATATTTTGATAAATCAAAAAGCAGCTCATCACTAAAAAGATGAGAACTGAATATGTCAAAATACGCTTCAAATGCGCTTTTGAAAATTTCACCAGTTTCAATTGATTATAACGGTGTACGAAAACGGCGGCAAAAATCATGCCGACCAAAAAGCCGCCCGTCAGTCCGAATAAATGATAACCGAAGAAGACGACGGCGATTTGAAACAGCGATCGGACTGCTGTATTTAGGAAGAGAGAAACTTGAAACGCATTGACTTTTCCGTCGGCGTAAGCCGCGTAAATACGGCTGTTGTAAAAATAATCAATCAGCAAAGCGGCAATGATCCACCAAAAGATTCCTGTTTCCATTATAGTTGATGTTGGAAATATAACGGTGGAGACGAACAGCAGCGCAATGCCTAAAATCAAATAAATGGAACGGAGTGCCATAGAAGCCGTATAATATTCGTTTTTTTCTTTTCCTTCGCTGATCAGCTTAACACTTGACTCCCCGATTCCGCTTTCCGAAAACAGGTAGAAAAGAATGCTGTATGAAAAGAATAAGAAGTATATGCCGACAATGGAAGGGTCGACAGCGCGCGTGAAATAAATCGTGCTCAAAAAACCGATGGCGGTTAAACCGAATTGAGAAAGGAGGGAGACAAGCGTTTGAGAACGAACAGCGCCTTTTTCGCCGGCTTCTTTTTCGCCTTTGCCGCCTTTTCCTTTTTTTCCGATATTTGAAAAAATATCCGCCGTCTGAGCCATACACCTTAAAAGTGCTGTCGGTATTAAAGCTTTAAGTTATGGATTGAAAAGGCATCCCTTCATTTTTTCCATTTTCCGGTTTTTCTTTTTGTTTCAAAAAAGACAAACATCCAATTTTCATCAAATGGTGAAGCCCGATAAACCCCCAAATCTAAAAATATTTTAGATTTAAAAGAAAAAACAGGTTTTTGATTTCGCTTTAAATTTCCAAGCCGTATCCGCGTCGGATTTCCCAACCTTCCAAATCAAAACAAACGGGAATTCCAAAAATCTCTTTTTCGCCAAAAATGACGGCGCGGGCGATTTCAGCACAACCGACGGCTGCCGCAGATTTTCCGATTGACGCAACCGGTCTTTGAAGAAGACGGCTGATTTCACGAAGAACTTCTTTATCGGTGCTGCCGCTGCCA
>JAIRKA010000037.1 GCA_031260345.1 Methanosarcinales archaeon | reverse complement strand
GCCTCATCTTCATTTTTTAACTTGAATCAGGATGAGAAAATTAATGATTGACCGCCCCTTCGGGCCGGTCAAAAAAAGAAAATGAGAATTATCCCGCTTAAAGGATAATTTCAATATCTAATTCTTCGGCCAGTTCCTTGTAACGGTTTCTGATTGTCACTTCGGTAACGCCCGCAACATCTGCTACTTCTCTTTGCGTTCTGCGCTCGCCGCAGAGAATGGATGCGATATAGATGGCTGCTGCTGCGACACCGGTCGGACCGCGGCCGCTCGTGAGTTCCTTCTCAGACGCCTGTCTCAAGATTTCAACACTTTTGGACTGAACTTCGCCTTTGAGGTTTAAACCGGAGCAGAATCTCGGGACGTAATCAATCGGAGAAGTCGGCATCAATTTAAGAGACAATTCTCTTGAAATGAAACGGTATGTTCTGCCGATTTCTTTTCTGCTGACTCTTGAAACTTCTTCCACTTCATCCAATGTTCTCGGAACACCGCACTGGCGGCAGGCTGCATAGAGCGCCGCTGCCGCAACACCTTCAATGCTGCGCCCGCGAATCAGATTTTTGTCAACCGCTTTTCTGTAAACGACAGAGGCCGTTTCACGAACCGTTCTTGGAAGACCGAGGGCGGAGGCCATACGGTCCAATTCGGAAAGTGCGAACGCGAGGTTTCTTTCCGTCGCATTGCTGACACGAATACGTCTCTGCCATTTTCTGAGGCGGTACAGTTGCGCTCTGTTCTTGGAAGAGATGGATTTGCCGTATGAGTCACGGTTTCTCCAGTCAATCATTGTGGAGAGACCTTTATCATGAATTGTGTATGTCATCGGAGCGCCGACACGGGAGCGCTTCATGCGCTGGTCGTGGTCAAATGCGCGCCATTCCGGACCTTCATCAACGAAGTCGGCGTCAACAACAAGACCGCAGTCGCCGCAGACAAGTTCCGCGCGCTCATAATCGTGAACGAGATTCTGGCTGGCGCATTCCGGACAGGAATAGATCTCCGTTTCTTTCGGAACTTCCTTTTCCTTCTTGGCGCGAATCATCTCTTTGATTTTGTCTCTGTTGACTGTTTCAGAATATCGAACCCTTTCTATTTCTACCATTGTCATCATCCTTTGAATATTTCGTTTTGAGGCGAATTGTTTTTAATCGTAATGCCTTTCAGACAGGATTAATTGATAAGTTAATTTTAATAACTGTTAAGATAAATTTTGATGTTGTTTTGCATGGATTATTTGACATATACTTTTTCTTTAACCAGTTTTTTTGCCTGCGCGGCATCCAATTCCCTAAAAATGCGCACCAAAAAATACGGCTGCTTTTCCGATCCGAAAACTGTCACAACTTTCCCGACCGGGCGGACACTTTTATCGATGACTTGCAGATTCATCATTTTGTTCAGCGGTGTTCCGTCAGGCGTGTCATATTTGACAACAAAACAAGATTTCCCGTGCAAATGCGATACAGTTCCGAGCCGTTTCATAAAAGCCTCAAAATACGTCATCATTACGATGTTTGTAACCCGTACATTTTTATTTAATTTCGAGTATACCGAAATAATAATCTTTAAATCCCTTAATCGATTATAAAATCACCATTGAGTTTAAAAATCGAAATGTCATGACCAATTTACAATACCGCAAATAAGTCATACAGCATATAAGCCGGATTATAGTATTTAAACTTGCCGCAATAGTTATATGTAAAAAATTATTTTCATCAACTTTTAAAGACCTGTTTTCTTCGATTAGTTCTGCCGCCGTTGTTTTCCTTCTGTCATTATAATATCATTTTGGTTTTTATTTTTCTGACATTTACGATAACAGCTTCGTTTATCTTCAAAAGTGTTATAAAAGGAAATAAACAGATTAAACAAAAACTAAAATAAAAATGAAAACAGATAAACAAAAACAGTGATAAAGCAGAACAATAAAACAAAAACAGTAGTAAACAAAGGCAACAATAAAAATAAAAAAGCGGTAAAAATAAGAAAAGTAAAAGCCGGAAAGTTCCGACTTTCATTTCATTTTGTTCTTTTTATGAGTCGGCGGGTTTCAAAGCCGCTTCCAATTTTTTAAGAAGCTCTTGTTTCCTCGGGCCGTCCATAAGCGCGTGTTCAACGACTTCCGTAATGTTTGAAACCGGAATGATTTCAATGATGTCCTTATAGGAATCTTCAATCATCACGTCGGATTCGTTGGCTTTTGGAATAATAACTCTCTTAATGCCGGCCTGGGCTGCCGCTTCAATCTTGTAGGTGACGCCGCCGACAGGCAAAACATCGCCGCGGACAGACAGTGAACCTGTCATGGCGACGGTTTGATCGACAGGGATCTTTTCATATGCGGAAAGCACGGCGGTCGCAATGGAAACGGATGCGCTGTCTCCTTCGACACCTTCGTATGTTCCGACAAACTGAATGTGAATGTCAATCACTTCGATTTCTTTGCCCGTGACTTTCTTAATCACAGCGGAAACGTTCTTCACGGCTTCACGTGCAATCGTCCTTAACTGGCCGGTCGCGATAATATTGCCTTGAGCGCCTGACATGGGAGGTGTTACTTCCGATAAAATCGGGAGGACGATTCCGGAGTCGCCACCGATCACTGCAAGCCCGTTGACGCGCCCGATTTCGCCGCCTTCTTTGAGGAAGGATTCGTAATCTTTCTTGTTTTCCAAGTAGCGGTCAGCCAGCTGCTGTTCAATGGAGCGTGAAATCTTCTTGGCGCGCAGCACGTGATCAGCCGTCGTAAACGGCGCGTTGTCAGCGCGCGCTAAGTCGCCGGCCACACGGACCAGACCGCCCAGATCTCTTAACTTCAATGTCAACTGACCTTTGCGTCCCGAACGGCGTTTGGCTTCGCGGATGATTTCCTTAACGGCGTCCTCGTCAAATTGAGGGATATGTCCGTCACGCATCACTTCCTGCGCGACGAATCTGATAAATTTGTCACGGTTTTCAGCCGTATCTGGTATGGATTCGCGCATGTAGACTTCATAACCGTAGCCTTTAATTCTGGAGCGAAGGGCCGGATGCATTTTTTGGAGAGCATCAATGTTTCCTGCGGCAACCATGATAAAGTCACAGGGAACGGGTTCGGTTTTGACGAGCGCGCCCGAGCTTCTTTCGGACTGTCCGGTAATCGCGTATTCCTTTTCCTGAAGCGCGGTCAGCAGACTCTGCTGAGATTCAATGCTCAGGAGATTGATTTCGTCCATAAACAAAACGCCTTTGTGTGCTTTGTGAATGTCTCCGGCTTCAACACGGTCATGCGCCGGTGTTTCAAGGCCGCCGGACTGGAACGGGTCGTGTCTGACATCGCCGAGGAGCGCGCCCGCGTGCGCGGCGGTTGAGTCAATGTAAGGTGCCTGCTGTTTGTTGTAATTTGAGACCAGCAATTTCGGAACGAGCGCTTCATCGCGCCCGAGAAACTGGCGTCCGAACATCAGCAGCAAAAGGCAAATGAAAATGGCGATCAAAATGCTTTGGCCGGTAAAAATCGTATAAATAACGATACCGACAATCAAGAACATTAAAATCATTGTTTTTGACTGCGCTTTTTTCTGTGCTTCGGCACGGTGAGCGGCAACGATTTCACGTCCTTTTCCGGCCGGCACTCTGCGGATGCGCGGGTTGTTTGAGTCTTCTGCATTCGGGTAAACCAAAATGTCTTCAAGTTCTTCTTTCGGGAGCAGCTCTGCCATCGCTTTTGCCAGAAGGGATTTGCCGACACCCGGCGTTCCGATCATCATCACGTGACGTCTTTGACGCGCCGCTTTTTTGACAATTTCAACAGCGGGTTCCTGGCCCAAAATTTGATCGATCAAAAGCGGCGGAACACTGATTTCGCCCGTATTGCTGAAGCTGTATCCGAGTTCGATATCTTCATTATCATTCGGAATCTCTTTAATTCCCTGACCGCCATATCCGGTTTCCGCGGTTTCTGTGACGGATCCGGGACATTCAGCGGCTTCAACATCCGTTTTTTGAGTGGCTTCCTCAGAGAACGGACCATCTTCGGGTTTTTGTTCTGCGAGTTTGTTGAATGTTTCCATTTTTTATCACACTAAAATTTAAAATTCTAAAAATCGATTCTCTGATCTTTAAATTAAGTTAAAAACGAAACCTTTTGAAAAAGCTTTACAGATAAATAAACAAGCTTTTTTATTTGTTTTATTATATCCTACATACAAAGCGATATTACCCTATAAGAATTTAATTCTTGAAAACAAGAAATAATATGGCATTAAAAATAGGGTCACGATAAAAATAGAGGCTCTAATAGATGCTTGCGTCCGTTCGATTTGCGAACTCGAGTTTGCATTTACCTCGCCGCTGCCGCCGCGCGTGAGCCGCACAAGCTTTAAAAAAGAGACTAAAAGGACAGACAAGTTTGAAAAACACAAAACCAAAATGAGTAAAGCCTTTTATATCAAAGGGCTTCACTCAGGCTTCTTTTCTTCCCAAACAAAATCATCCATCTTGCTTTGCTTGTCACCATAGCATTTTTCGCCCGGAATCGGAACGGGGTAGTATTCGGTAATACAGCCGAGGCAAAGCCTGCTTTTGTCAACGCCGATGGCTTTGACAAGTCCGTCTGCGCTGAGATAACCGACTGTATCGGCGTTGACGGCAGCGCAGATACCGTCAATTGTTTTATTCGCTGCGATGAGTTCGGCGCGCGTCGGCATATCAATGCCGAGGTAGCAGGGACCGATAATCGGCGGGCTGGCAACGCGAAGGTGAACCTCCTTGGCGCCCGCGTCTCTTATCATGTCGATAATTCGGCGGGAAGTCGTGCCGCGGATAACGCTGTCGTCAACGAGAATAACGCGCTTGTCTTTGAGGTTTTCACCAACCGTATTCATCTTCAGGCGAACGGCCATTTCACGCATTTCCTGATGCGGCAAGATAAAAGTTCTGCCGATGTATCTGTTTTTCATCAGGCCTTCAAGATATTTGACACCGGACTCGCGTGAGTAGCCGATAGCGGCTGCAATGCCTGAGTCGGGAACGGGAGAAACAATGTCGGCAACAGCCGGATGCTCTCGCGCAAGTTCTTTTCCGATTCTTTCGCGGGCGGCATAAACAAGCCGACCGTCAATAATGGAGTCGGGACGGGCAAAATAAATATATTCAAAAGCGCAGAGCGCTGAAAAAGCGCATTCAGTTGTCATGACACTTTCCAACTCACCCGTTTTCTTAAAGATCATGATTTCCCCAGGCTTGAGATCACGAACGAGCTTCCCTTTAATTGTATCAAGCGCAACGCTTTCAGAAACGGCCGCATAACCGCCTTCGATTTCACCGTAACAAATCGGTTTGTTTCCGATCGGGTCGCGGACAGCGTAAAGATCGCCGTTAATCATAATTGTTAAAGCGTAAGAACCGACAATGCGTCTCATGACTCCTTTGATCGCGTCAACAGGTTCATGTCTTAATAATTCCTTAACCAAAAGAAGACCGATGATTTCGGCGTCGAGAGCAGTTGTAAAAATGCGTCCTTCGGACTCAAGCTCATCTCTGAGTTCCGCGCTGTTAACCAAATTGCCGTTATGAGAAATCGCAATCACGCCGCCTTTGAAATTGAGGACGAAAGGCTGACAATTCTCGATTGTTTGTGTTCCGTATGTTGCGTTTCGGACATGTCCGACACCGACATAGCCGACAATATTCTGCAGCGTGTCACGGGAGTAAGCTTCGGACACCAGCCCCATGCTTTTGATAGATCTTGGTTTAGAGCCGTCAAAAACGACAATGCCTGTTGAATCTTGACCGCGGTGCTGCAATGCGTAAAGCGCATAATAGAGTTTAAAAGCAACAATATTTGTCGGCGGCGCGGGATCATGAATAATGACACCGGCAACACCACACTCTTCTTTCAAAATAAATCACCCGATTTTTAAACTTTAGAGAATTTTAATGCTGTCCATTCTTTTAAATTTTGCTTTATAAAATAATTAGCGGTTCAAAACAATATATTGTTGGCTTTTGAAGTTTGGCTGAAAGCTGAAAAGTATCAAACAATTTGTCGGATCGACAGTTTTCTAATATTAAATCAATAGGTAATTGCTGTGAATACAGATTAATGCAGACAAAAAAAGAGTTAATCCCGCAGATTAATCTTGTTTATACTGCAATATTTCAAACACTCTTGCTCTAATAAAATATAATCACAACATCTATTCCTAAAACATGATTCGTAATTTGTAATGCTGTAATATAATTTTTCAGCTTTTTCCAAAATGAAATCTTTATTTTTTATTTCATTACACCATGACAGCTGGTTTTGTAAAAGGTTTTTATAATGACGATCTTCTGCGGTCACTACAGACAATAAAGAAAAATCGACTTTTGTCAATAAACGTTGAGGAACAGGAATCATATTATTCAAATTAATGACACCCCAATCACCGTTATTAATTTTTATGAAATCAGCCATGTTTTTCATATTTGAATGCTTGTCTTTAGGAGAAGCTAATCCTGCATAGTATTGAAAATCATTTATTTGAAATACTAAACCGATAAAAGGCCTTTTTGATTTATCACCACTGTTAATG
Organism: Methanosarcinales archaeon; assembly: GCA_031260345.1. Lineage (GTDB taxonomy): Archaea > Halobacteriota > Methanosarcinia > Methanosarcinales > Methanosarcinaceae > Methanimicrococcus. The sequence goes on along the minus strand of JAIRKA010000037.1, from coordinate 32,222 downwards.
GGAACGCGTGAATCAAATTGCCTTAAGTAGTCGCAATAATCAGGATCCGGAATGAAAAAGGAAAACCTATCGGTAGCCATAATAACCTCAACAAAAATATGAAATGGTGGAGAGTGAATGAATTCACTCTCTCTTTTTCAGTTCTCACTTATGGGTAGAGTACACCGCTTAAAAAATAATAGGAAAGTAAACCATAAATATGTTATGATTTTTGAAAAAACGAAAGCTTTTTAAAATGTCCGGTTCGCCGCTTCGCGCCGCCCGAAAAATGAAAGTTATAAACGATGAACTCAGTCACCGTTTAATTTGGACTTTCTAACCCATTTGTAGTCTCTTAACTTGGCAGATCTTCCGAATCCGCACGCAACACACTGTTTGGTGCTGATGTTGAAAGATGTGCTGCCGCATCTTCTGCATTTCATATGCGTGCGTTTTTGATTCTGGCCCATTGAGGGCGTTCCTTTAACCATTGCTTCTTCACCTTTTAAATTATAATTAAATTAACGTAAATAACGAATGAACGTGATTTGAAATTGATAAACGAAATGAATGATATAAAATCATCGGCTGAAAATCGCTGAATTCTGCAAATGTGCGAACAATGCGCCGATTTTTCAGCAATAATTGAATAAAAAAGATCGGCTGAGCCGATATTTTAATCAATCGGAATAATCAGGGGGACACATAAACGATGTTGTCGCCTCTGACAACAAGACTGGAATATTTTTTGACGCTGACGCCGTCTTTTAATTCTTCCGCATTGTCGAGAACGAGGTTCATGTGAATGTCGTAGCCTTTCAATTCTCCTCTGAATTCACGACCGCCTTTCAGGCGTGCAATAACCGGCTTATTCAAAGCCTCATTTAAAATGTCAAGAGGTCTGTTCGTCATAAATATTACCTGTTTTGTTGGTCGGCGCGATACTTGCGCCTCATTAATTTTGAAGTCCCGTGATATAAATCAGGAGACTCGCACCTTTTTCAGCCGGCAGATGTCCGAAGAGACCGCAGACTGTAATTTGTTTAAGAACTGAATAATGATATTTAAACATATCTGTTTTAAAACGATTTAAATACTGTCTGACAGCAGCATAATGAGATTCGATTTAAAGTAATGAATCAATGATGAAGCAAGGATCATGATGAGACTCGTATTTTTTGCTGTTAAAATCGTGCACCCGGATTTGATATTTGATTATGAAAACGGCGGGCGGCTGAGTATTTAAAGAAAGGCGGAGCGGCTCGCGCGCGGCAACGACAGCAGCCAATCAAAAGAAACGAGGCAGAAATAGAAACAAAAATGCAGGAAAATGAAGCAGATTAAGAAAAAAGGGGTATGAATAAACCGGAATCAGAATTCCGGCTTGGATAAAATATACACGGCAAAGCACATGAGAACGCCGACGCCGACAACGATAAACTGATAAACATCATTTGCTAAATTAAGATGAGTCAGCGGCGCGCCGAATGCGTACCACGCAAAAATAAGAGCAGCGAGAATAATGGATACCACTGCAACACATGCCATTTTTTTAAATTCTTTAAAATCAACCATTTCGAATCACCTGAATAGGTGAAAGTTTTTCCAAATTTATATAGTTTATCCTACTCGATAATGAAAATGACACAAACAGCCGGCATAAAAACGAAATGCGAATACAAATAATAAAATACAAATAAGCTCCAATTTCGATCAGATTATTTTATCATAACATAATTTCAATTCATTCTCAAAAACAGAGGAAAAAAATGGATCAAATTCAGTATTATGACGCCAATCAAATTGAAGGGCGTTCCATGACAATCGTTTTAGACAACGGAAAACTTGAAACGATTTCCAAAAACAGCTCAAAAGGCGCCGGAATTCGGGCGCTTTGCCGGGGCTCCTGGGGGTACACCTCCATCGACGGCGAAACGGATTTGAAAGTCGGCATAGGGAACGCGTCCGAATTGGCCGCTTCCATGAACCGAAGTACGCCCAAAGAGAAAGTAATTCTGGGCGCTGTTCCGAAAAGAAAAGTCGGCAGCATGCCTAAAATTAAAATCAATCCAAATGATATCAATATTGAAGACAAAGTTGAACTGCTTCGCGAAATTGAGAAATACGCAAAAGCTGAAGGCATCAAAAGCACCCGCGTTTCATATTCCGAAGCTGTTTTAACAACGCGTTTTATGAATTCGGAAGGCGATGAAAGAGAATATAATACTGTCAGAAGCGGGTTTGCGATATCGGCAGTCGCGGCAGACGGCAGTAATTATCAGGCCGGCAGAGAAAGCCGCTTTAATATCTCCGGTTATGAGATTTTTGAAAAAGAGGACCCGTATGAATTGGCGAAGCAGGCGGCAGAGACTGCAAAGTCATTGCTGGCGGCCAAAACGCCGAAAGGCGGCGCTCTTCCGGTTATTTTGGACCCTGAGCTTGCAGGCGTATTTACGCACGAAGCTGTCGGCCACGCGTCAGAAGCGGATTTGGTGCTGCAGAATGATTCCGTGCTTTTGGGAAAACTCGGAAAACAAATTGCGTCACCGCAAATTACCGTCATTGATGATCCGACGCTTCATGAATACGGTTATTATCCGTTTGATGCGGAAGGCGTTCCCTCAGAAAAAACCATTCTCATTAAAGACGGAATTCTCAATTCTTATATGCACTCCAGAGAAACCGCCGGTGCATTTGAAGGCGTTTCAGGAAATTCGCGCGCTCAGAGTTACGCGATGCCTGTCGTTCGAATGAGCAACACTTACATCGACAAAGGAGACGCCGCGTTTGAGGAAATGCTTGAAGACATCAAAGACGGCATTTATTTAATCGGCTCACGCGGCGGTCAGGTCAATACGGGAGAAGGCGTTTTCCAATTCAACGCCAAGAAAGGCTATATGATTAAAAACGGCGAAATTACCGATTTGGTTCGCGACGTTTCATTATCGGGACAAACGCTTGACATTTTGAATCAGATTAAGATGGTCGGAAAAGATCTCAAACTGCATGCCGGCCACTGCGGCAAAGCCGGGCAAACCGTGCCCGTCACGGATGGCGCCCCCCATATATCAATTTCAAAAGCAACTGTCGGAGGTGCCTGATATGAAAATCAATTCGATAAACGATTCGAAAAACGGTGCGGATAAAATGTTTCCGGAAAACAAGATCTCTATTGATGAAATTCAATCGGGAATTGAAAAAGCGCTGAAGCTTTCGGAAAAACTCGGCGCGGCAGAAGCGGAAATCGTTTTCTCAATCGGTGAATCGACAAGCATTCAGTTTAAGAAGGATATTATCGAAACCGCGAAGCAAAGCACAAGCGCAGGCTACGGTGTCCGCGCGGCTGTAAACGGCGCTGTCGGGTTTGCCGGAACGAATCTGATGTCTGATTTGGAAAACACCGTGAGGACAGCGGTCGCTTCGGCGAAAGTGATGGAAGCTGATCCGTTCTTTAGGAGTTTTCCCGAAAAAAGCGCAGGGTATAAAGAAGTCGGCGGCTTGTTCGATGACAAAATCGTTGAAATGAGTTTGGAAGAATGCATTGAATGTGCGACCGATATGATTTCAGGCGTGAAAAGCATCAAAAACATGATTCCGACATCCGGCGGATTTTCAAGATCCGTTTCATACTTTATGATTATGAATACGAACGGTTTATCTGCTCAAAGGAAAGGAACGGCCGTATCGGGTTTTGCCGATGTGACAACGGAGTCGGGAGAGGTTTCAACGGCTTATGATTATGATGTTTCGCGCAAAAAGGACGTTGATTTTACCGGAGTAGGCAGGAATGCCGCTGATTTAGCGAAAAAGTCGTTGAAAGGAATCACATGCGGTGCCGAGAAAATGCCTGTCATCTTCCATCCGTTTTCATTCGCGGACATTTTGGAAAATACGCTTGCGCCTTCTGTTGACGCCGATAATATTCAAAAAGAAAGATCGGGACTTGTCGGAAGACTCGGCGATGAAATCGCAAATTCGGAGTTATCGATCATTGATGACGGAACGCTTGCCGGCGGCATTTCAAGCGGTGCCTTTGATGATGAAGGAACGCCGACGCAGCGGACGAGTGTGATTGAAAACGGCGTTCTGAAATCGTATTTGTATGACAGCTACACGGCAGGCAAAGACGGCGTCAGAAGCACCGGAAACGGATACCGCTATTCCTATTCATCCGTGCCGAGCGTCGATTTCAGCAATTTCATTATCAAGTTCCCGCAAAGCGACGTGATTGCCGAAACGAAAAAAGGCATTTACATTAACACGGTTATCGGCGCGCATACGGCAAATGAGATCTCGGGAGACTTCTCGGTAGAAGGACGCAACGCTTTCTTAATTGAAAACGGTGAAATTTCAAAGCCGATCAAATCCGTGATGATTTCCGGAAATATTTTTGAAATGCTTAAGAAGATTGACGGCGCCGGAAAAGATGTTCGATCGGTCGGCGGCATTATTACGCCTTCAATTCGAATTTCCGAAATGAGCGTCATCGGCGAATGAAGTATTGACATATCGATATTATTCAAACAAAACCAAACATCCAATTTTCATAAATTGTTAAACCCGAACGCCGCTAAAACTCTAAATCTAAAAGCAGATTGGGGGAAAAGACGGCGTTCCATTTTTCTGAAAATTAAAATGAAAGACGATGTTTCAGTTAAACCCAAAAATTTGTATGAAACTTCACGCAATGAGCTGCTGTTTTTGAGTTGCTGCCGCAGCGCCCCGGCGCGCGAGCCGCTTCACTTTTCACTCCATTATTAAGCCTGCTCTTTGTTTTTATAATTCAACATCGAATTCAGGGATGCGATTTTAACAATAGAAAAATGATGGAATTGGGTAAATAAAAAGAAAACGAGAAAGGAAGCCGAATTAAATCGACTTCACTTGTTTTTGAACTTATTTTAATTTATATCTTTTAAACGGTCTGAACGGCTGAAACCACTGTCGGAGAAACTGATGTGGATACAGTTGATGCAGGTACGTATGATCTATAAACCGATCTGTCACGTTCCGGATAAATCAATCCGATGTCAGGGTAAACCGGCTGTTCGATTAAAATCGTGTTCACACGTTGCCAGCTGTTCATGTTGTAGATGTGAATCCACCTGTCCGAGAAGACATAGAGGTAATCATCGATATAGGCAGAGCGGACAACCCACCCGTTTCTGTGAACATCTTCTTTCATCAGGTTGATTTGACCGTCTTTGATTTCAAAGACATAGGCCGTATCGGCTCCGGAAACAACCATCAAATTTCTGGCGGCGTTCCATGTAAAACCGTGATAGTCGTGAACGTTGACATATTCATCGGCGTTGAAATAGAAGACATCCAATTCGACAGGACGGTTCGGGTTAGAGACGTCGTAGAGAGCAAGCTTTGTGCGCCAGTCTCTCCAGTCGCCCGAGTAGCCGAAGCCGACAAGCAGCGTGTCACTGATCGGATAGATATAGCTGTACGTGCCCTGCAGCTTCATTTCGCCGAGAACGGACGGGTTTTCCGGGTCGCTCAAGTCAATCAGAATGAACGGGTCATTTTCGGTGGTGGTCGTCATCAAATAAAGCGTGTCGCCCACATAACGCGTCGTTTGGATCCATTTGTCGGCTGCGATATTGTCAAGCGTTCCGACGGTTTTCATTTCCGCGTCCAAAATGCTGACCATGGAGCGAAGTGTGCTTTCTTCGGTTCTGAAACGGTCGCCGACGGTTGAGATGACGCGCAAGTAGCCGTTGCTTTCATCCATCGCGAATTTACCGTTAATTCTGCCCGGAACGACACCTGAAACAACCTCAAAGGTTTCCAAATTAATTCTTGTAATCGTTGTCTTTTCGGCTTCAAGGATTAAAGCGGATTCGTAGGCGCTGTAATCACGATAGAATGATTCGTAGAATCTTGTCTGCTCGTCGTTTGTCAGTCCATTCGCATAATCCCAGACAGCTTCGGAAATTGCCATGTGTTTAATGCGGTTGCTGAGGTTGTATCCCATCACTTCTCTGATGTGTCTCATCGTGTCGGAAGGCAGGTAGTTTGAACCGTTTGATTCAACGAAATTCAAAAACATAATCTGCGTGTCGGGGTAATAATAGTTGGTCAGATACAAGTTGTCGCCGGAGACGAACACAATCGTCCAGGAGGAACTAATGAGAGCGACTGTTTTGTCGGCATCTCCCGTTTGAACATCCAATTTTGTGACATAATAAGTGACTTCAGCGTTGGGTCTGATGAGGTCCGGGCCGTACGAGTAGTAGAAATCGGAGTAGACCAATGCGTTGCCCATGTACATCCGCGGGAAAGCGGCGAAACCGAATTCGCTTGCAACGAAATACAATTTACCGTCAATCAAGCGAGAGTCAACATAGAAGCCTTCATATTCCTGCTCCCATGCGATTTTCGGTGATGCCGGGTCGGAAATGTCGTAAGCGATAATTCTGCTGTCTCTGAAATTGGATGAAATTGTAATTAAAAGATCATCGGCCAAATAAAGACTGCCGCCCGTATCTGTAATGTTTGATATGATGGAAGCGGTTGCGGCCGGAAACGCGTCAATGATAAGCGTCATGCGGTAAGTGTCAAAAGAGTAGAACGGAAATCTACCATCATCTTGAAGCGTTACGTTTGTCGGATAAAACAGATTCGGCGTGTAATAGATAATTCTGCCGTCCGTTTTAACAATATCGGCTTCGTCAACGCCTGCGATTTGGACGTTGGTTTGAGAATATGTGCTGCCGCCGCCGGAAGGAGATGCAGCGTCATTTACAGTCATAGCTGACATTTCAGAAGCTTCAGGCGCAGGAGCGGCGGGAGGTGTGGCTGCGCTGCCGGATCTCCATGAGGCAGCAGATCCGGAACTTGAAGAGCCGCCGCTTTCAATGAAGTTTCGCAGTTCTCTTTCAGACTTAAATGATGTCATGCCGACATTATTTAAATCATTGTCTTTGTCGGCCGATAAACAGCCGCCGGCAAACACTGCGCCGGCAATGACAAAACATAAAACCAAAAGGGTATGCATTTTGTATTTCATAATGAATCCTTCTAAACTCAGATCGTATTTGAATCGGATATATTTGATTGAATGGTAATTGAATGTATTTGAATAATTTAAAGATCGAATCAATGTCGTCGAAGTGAAAAATCAATTTGTCAATGCGGCGTCATTGAAGGTATACAAGGAAATAGGTCAGAAATCTATTTATATATTTATTAAACTGCAAATCAGATTGCAGTTAAGAGATTTTTGAATGCGCGGATCCGAAGACAGCATCGAAGAGCCATTTGAAAAACAAAATGAAAGAAAAACGATGTTCGGGCTGAAAAACAAAATGAAAAATGATGCAGCTCGCGCGCGTTGCAAACACCGCCCCCTTCAATCAACGACGAAGCATTAAGGAATTATTTCACAGCTGTTGTATTCGATTTTTTGCTTAAAGTCTTCCAAATTGATTTTTCCTTCCTGAATCAGTTTTTCAATTTCGGGTTTCTTTTCTTTGAGCGTCTGAATTAAAAAACGAACCGTTCGGCAAACTTCATGAAAACCTTGAACGCCCCATTTCATTGTAGCGTTCGCGTAAAGGCAGCGGCCGCCGCAAATTTCCAAAATGTCGCATTTCAAACATTCGCCTGACACATGAATCACCCGAAGCTGATCCGGCCGGCCGCTGTAAATGTCGCCGGCATAATAATCGCTCATACCGCTCATAACAGGACAGGGGGACAGCTTTCCGTCTGTCTGAACATTGTATTCTGTCCAAGCGGCGCCGCAGCGTAAATGCGTTTTTTCGCCGCAGAGCAGTGAATTCATGATACCGACAAACGGATACATGTTTAAAACCAGCCTTTCCGTCTCCATTTTTGAAACCCAGAGATCAGCCAGTTTTTGAATTCCGGGGTTGTAATTTTCATTCACCCATTTCGAAAAGCTTTCACGCCTTTTTTGGTAGTCATTTCTCCAAAAAAGAGCATTCAGCTGCCAGTGAACACTGTCAAAGCAAAAGTCGGGATTTTCAAAAAGATGCATGACGCTTTCATAAATGTCGGTTTCTTCCTGAACTGTCATGCGGGCAATCATTTCTCCGGTAAAACCTTTTTCGCGCGCGATTTTCGCGTTTTTTGCAATCTTATCATAAACGCCGCTGCCGCGATAATAATCCGTCAGCTCACGGTTTCCATCAATGGAAATGGAGATTGTATGCAAACGCTGCACATATTCGGCAGGAACTTGGTCAAGCAATGTTGCGTTCGTGTGCAGCAGAAATGTTTTGGCCGGCAGCGCGTCCATCATTTCTTTCATTTTTCCCATCTCAAGAAGCGGTTCGCCGCCGTAAAAAATAACAACCGCATCTTTGTCTTTCGCAATAAAATCTCTGAGCGCTGACGTTTCGTAACGGACCGTTTCGGGAACATCATAATCAACGGTGATGCCGTCATCAAAATCATCAAAACAATCGCAAACTTCGCCGTAACAATAACGGCATTCCAAATCACAGGCCATCGTCAGCGTGATAAAAAAATTAACCATAGTCTCTGCTCGAAAATATGGGGATTCATATTTAAAAGTTGCTGATTTGATAATGAATAGTAATGCAATGAAGAAATGACACAGCAATAAAGAAAAATAAAGGTCTTTGGAGTTTTTTGATGATTGGCCGACCAAAGCTCTAATGATTGGTCGCCCCTTCGGGCCGACCAAACAACCAAAAACCCAAAAAAAAAGACCGGCAATGCCGATCTTTTCTATTTAAATTATTTTTAATGATTTGAGAGATGTTTAGCCTCTGAGACACATCATACGAAGCGCTTTGGATAAAATGAATTCATCCAAAATCAACAAGATGAACATGAACGGCAAGACCGCGTTCAAAAGCGTTTCAAAGTTGACATTGCCGATACCGCCGGAGGGGAGCCACTGCATGTAAATGATCAAGAATGACAAAATCACAACGATAACGAAAATGACTTCATATATAGCGACGTATTGCAAACTTTTTTTGTCCGGTATCAAATATTTGTACATTGCGACCAGCATGGCGATGTTGCCGAGAACGGCAAGGACAATGTATGCTACAATCCAGGGCAGCGCATCTGCATATGTGTAGAAAATGTTGCCTGAAAGTATTAAATATAAGACCATCAAGAGAAACACTGCAAAAAGCCATACTGAGTAGGCCGCTGTGATTTTTCTTTGAACTGTTTTCATCATATTTTAACCTCATTTTCAGTTTTTAACTGCTAATAATTATAATAACCGTTTCATTCTAATAATCTTTTATAATTATCAGAATAAAACTACGCTCAAACATATATTTGATATTCAAGTATATATAAATTTCAGATTATTTCATACTTCTTATTATTTGAGTTTTCATAATTGAATCATATAAGAGTTAACCCTCACATAATAGAAGTTAATGGTTATATGAGCGTTAGCCAATCATATAAGAGTTAGCAACCCTATAAAAGTTAACAATCATATAAACGTTAATAAATATACTATTTATCTATTTAGATTTATTGCTATCGGTTAATGTATATTGATAATTGATAAGCTTTACAAATCGAATTTTGTATTACTTTCACCGCACAATAAGTAAGTTTTTATTCTAATCACAGGTCAGAACAGTATATTGGAAAATATCGGAAAATAAATCTTTAAAGGCTTATACAAAACAAAAATTGCTTTTCAAAAAACATACCAGGATTATACTATGAACAAACTTATTATTAAAGGTGCCAGAGAGCACAATCTCAAAAACATCTCCGTCACTATTCCTAAAAACCAACTTACCGTTATTACTGGCGTTTCAGGCTCCGGCAAATCAACATTGGCTTTTGATACGATTTATGCGGAAGGGCAGCGCCGCTATGTTGAATCTTTGTCTTCCTACGCCCGCCAGTTTTTGGGCATTATGGACAAACCCGATGTTGACAGCATTGAAGGCTTATCGCCGGCGATTTCAATCGAACAGAAAACAACTTCTAAAAACCCGAGAAGTACGGTCGGGACGGTCACGGAAATTTATGACTATTTCCGCTTGCTTTTTGCGCGCGTCGGAACGCCGTATTGTCCCGATCACAACTTAAAGATCGAATCGCAGTCACCTGAAAAGATTGCGGATTTGGTTTTCGCTGAATTTGAAGGACAGGTTACAATTCTTGCGCCGATTATCCGCAGGAAAAAAGGAACGTATCAGCAGCTGATTCATGATTTGAATACCGAAGGTTTTACACGCGTCCGCGTCAATGGCGAAATTTACAGAACGGATGAAGAAATTGAATTAGAACGTTACAAAATGCATGATATTGATATTGTGATTGACCGCATTGACGTGGATGACGAAAATGAGCGTTCCCGTTTGGTTGAAGCCTGCGAACGTGCAACGGAAAAGTCGGGCGGGCTGGTTTATGTTTTCGGCCGGCCGAATTCTTACCGCAAGGAAAAAGGAACAAGAGGCTTGTCACAAAAAGTGCTCAAAAAGAGAAATGAGCTTGATGAAGCGTCTTTTGAAGAGGATGAAAATGCCGAAGAAATTATTGAAGTGACTTATTCCTCCAAAATGGCTTGTCCCGAATGCGGCTTGGCTTTTGAGGAGCTTCAGCCGCGTATGTTTTCATTCAACAGCCCGTTCGGTGCCTGTTCCGAGTGCAACGGTCTCGGTTTTAAAATGGAGTTTGATGAAAATTTGATTATTCCGGACCGCAGTCTTTCAATCGCAGACGGCGCTGTCGCTGTTTACCGCAACTATATTGACGGCTACCGCCAGCAGCATTTGGCATCCGTTGCCAAGCATTACGGTTTTTCCGCGCTGACGCCAATTCAAGATTTGACGGAGGCGCAGTACAACGCTTTGATGTACGGCTCGGATGACAAAATTAAATTTAACATGTCAATGAGCAACGGTGACTTCAGTTATACGTCAACGAACAAATGGGAAGGCGTTCTGCCGCAGTGTATTCGTTTGTATTCGCAGACCGAATCTGATTATCGCCGCCAGGAGTTTGAAAAATTCATGCGCGTTTCAAAATGCCCGACATGTGAAGGCGACAGATTAAACAAAAAAGCGTTATCGGTTAAAATTGACGGTCACCATATTATTGACGCTACAAAATTATCCGTGTCAGATGCGATTGATTTCTTTAATAATTTGAAGCTGACGGAAAAGCAGCAGGAAATCGCCTCTTTGATTTTGAAGGAAATTCAGGATCGCCTTCACTTCTTGGATCAGGTCGGCATCGGCTATTTGACGCTGTTTCGAAACTCGGGAACGCTTTCGGGCGGTGAAGCGCAGCGCATTCGGCTGGCAACACAAATCGGTTCGAATTTAACGGGCGTTTTGTATGTTTTGGATGAGCCGTCCATCGGTTTGCATCAGCGCGATAATAACCGATTGATTGAAACACTCCGCCATCTTCGTGATTTAGGAAACACGTTGGTTGTCGTTGAACATGATGAAGATACGATTTTAAATGCCGATTACGTGATTGACATGGGCCCGGGAGCCGGCGTTACCGGCGGGCATGTGGTTTTTGCAGGGACACCGGATGAAATCATGTGTGATCCGAACTCTTTGACGGGACGGTATCTGGCAGGAATCGATTTTATTCCGATTCCGTCCGTCCGCAGAACTTCGGATAAATTTATTCGCCTGAAAGGCGCAAAAGCGCACAATCTCAAGAATTTGTCTGTTGATGTGCCGATGGGCGTTTTGACGGCCGTGACGGGCGTTTCCGGCTCGGGCAAATCCACTTTGATTTATAATACTTTATATCCGGCATTGATGGAAATTCTTTATCATTCCAAAATGGAAACGGGTGAATACACGTCTCTTCAATTTGACGCGAAAGTGGACAAAGTCATTGTGATTGATCAGGATCCGATCGGAAAAACGCCGCGTTCCAACCCGGCAACGTATACGAAAATCTTTGACAAAATCCGTGAAATTTATGCCGCAACGAAAGAAGCGAAAGTGCGCGGCTATGCTGCCGGACGTTTCTCGTTTAATGTCAAAGGCGGGCGCTGTGAAGCATGTCAGGGCGACGGTTTGATTAAGATTGAAATGAACTTCCTGCCGGATGTTTATGTTGAGTGTGAGGAGTGTAAAGGCACGCGCTACAACAAAGAGACGCTTGAAGTGAAGTATAACGGCAAATCCATTGCGGAAGTGCTGAATATGACGGTTGCCGAAGCTTTGGTGCATTTTTCAAAGGTTCCGTACATTCATGATAAACTGGATACTTTAGCGCGCGTCGGTTTGGATTACATTAAGCTCGGCCAAAGCTCAACGACGCTTTCAGGCGGTGAAGCGCAGCGCATTAAATTGACGCGCGAGCTTTCCAAGAAAGCGACGGGAAAAACCGTTTATTTGCTGGATGAGCCGACAACCGGTCTTCATTTCCATGATGTCAAAAAGCTGATTTCGGTTTTGAACGACCTTGTTGAAATGGGCAATACGGTGATTGTGATTGAACATAATTTGGATGTCATCAAATGTTCTGATTATATCATTGATTTAGGTCCTGAAGGCGGAAATGACGGCGGTCAAATTGTTGCCAAGGGAACGCCTGAGGAAGTGATTAAAAGCAAAAAGAGTTATACGGCGCAATATTTAAAGCCGGTAATCGAAAAAGCGGTAAAAGCGCCGCGAAAAACGTTAAAAGAGGAGTATGAAGCGGAAACGGAAATAAAAAAGGGTTCTAAAACTTCTAAAACAGCAAAGGCTGCCGCTTCTAAAAAATCTTAAAGCGGATTTATTTTTAAAACTTTTTTTCTTATTTTTCATTCTCGGTTTATTTGAAAATTCAAAAGGCTTATTTGATTTAAACGAAATATACACGTACTGAATTGAGAATCAATCGGGTTTGAAATTTTTCAAAAATGGTGAAAAATATGACAGTTATCGGCTTTTTAGCCTGCAAAATGTTTCATGATGAAATCATTTATTTGATTTTAAATGATCCGGAAATCAAAGATATTACCATTATTGAAAACGGTGAACATAACGGGTTAATTCAAAAATTAGATGATGTCGGCGTTTCTTATTCGCTTCAGCCGACGATTCACTCCGTTCCGGATTTATCCGACAGAACGGACTCGGGTGAAGTGGGCATTTCTTTAATTGTTTGGTGTTTGGAACTCGCGCTTCATGATTTTCCAAAAAAGCTGAAGGAAGAGGTTTATGCGGATTTGGAAATCCTTGCAAAAAAAGTGGACGGCATTTATCTGCTTTACGGTTTATGCGGCAACGTTTTAGGCCATGTTGAAAAAGATTTCAAAGACATTTGTCCGGTTGTCATTCTCAGGGACCCCGACGGTGAAGTTGTCGATGACTGCATCGGTGCCGCTCTCGGCGGCCGCCGCCAGTATTTGGCTTTGCTTAAGAAATACAGCGATGTCGGCACCTTTTTTTTCACGCCGATGTTTGCGGCATCCATTGAAGAGTTTTTCAATTACCGCCGTAATCAGACCAAAATGACTCTAGAGCAGAATATTGAAATGAACAGATTCATGTTTGAAGCATCTAATTACAAACGTATCGCCCGCTTGGAAACGGGTTTGTATTATACGAAAAATGCGGATGAAGTGTTAAACAAATTTGCCGATATGTATAATTTTGAAATTTTTGATATAGACGGCGGTCATCAGGAAGTATTTGACGTTTGTTATCAAAAATTGAAAAGTCAAATTGCCGGCAGCAGATGATATAAGATTTTTTTAGTTCTTGTTTTTTTTCAGTAAAATCGAGCATCGTCTTTTGATATTTTTTTTGAAAAGCGTGCCGTTTGCGCTCGATGCCGCCTGTGCATTACGGTGACATAACTTAATGTATCATTAATTCCTATTGCCTAATGTTTGTTGTAAAAAACGGTGTTAAAAACGAAAAGTGTGGTCTAAAACCGATACAGCTGAAATTGAGTTCAGCTTACGTGAGCGTGTAAATATGGCCGTAATGGGTATTTTAGCCTGCAAAATGCTTCAGGATGAAATTGTATATTTGATTCAGAGAGATTCGGATATTTCCGATGTTGTCGTGATTGAAAACGGTGAGCATAAAGAGTTTATTCAAAAATTAAACAGCCTTGGAATTTCTTATCGGCTTGCTCAAATTGAGGATTTGCCGGATTTAAATCGTGATTCTCCCGTTTCAAACGATTCTTTAACGCTTATTGTTTGGCAGTTAGACTTGGGACTTCATGAAACACCGAAAATATTGCAAAAGCGCGTCTATGAATGCATCCCGATTTTTACGCCCAAAACGGATTTGATTTTCCTGTTTTACGGCCTTTGCGGCAATGTTTTGGGGAATGTTGAACAGGACTTCAAAAATGAATTTTGCCCGGTTGTCATTCTCAGGGATAAAGACGGCATTGTCATTGACGACTGCATCGGCGGCGCACTTGGCGGGCGCGCAGAATACGCCAAAGTTCTGAAAAGTTTTAACGGTGTCGGCACTTTTATTATGACACCCATGTATGCTTCTTACTCTGCCGAAGGCTTCTTTGGTTTCGGGCAAGCAGCTTCCGGGTTTACCGATCAGCAAATGTATGAGCTGAACAAATACATGTTTGAAGCCTCCGGATACAAACAAGTCGCTTGTCTTGAAACAGGGCTTCATTATACGCCGAATGTTGAAAAAAATATTCAAGATTTTGCCGATAAATACAAACTCAATGTTATTCAGCTGAACGGTGGCCATCAAGGTTTATTTGAAAATTGTTATCACAAAGCCAAGAAAATGCTGGCATTTGAAAAATAATTTGCTGTTCATTTTTATTATTTTTCGATACTCTTTTCATCATCAAAAATATGAGAAATATGATTCAATGCCGCCTTTTCCAATACTATTTTATATTTAAAGTCAGTTGACTTATTCAAAACAGAATATATGTCTATACGGGAGTGTTTTTCCGCTTACCGTTTTCTTTTTATCTGTTCATTATTTTTGAAATGTGATTGATTATGGCACAAAAACCGCAAACATTAGCTGAAAAGATTATCAGTGGGCGTGCAGGCAAAGACGTGTACGCCGGCGACATTACAATTGTAAATGTTGATGTGACCGCTGTTCAGGACGGAACTGGGCCGCTTGCCGTTCAGCAGCTTGAAAAGATGAATTTGGTTCAGGCGGCAAACCCCGACAGAACCGTTTTATTCATTGACCACGCTGCTCCGAGCCCGCAGAAAGACTTATCCAATGCGCACACGATTCTCAGAACTTTTTCCAAGAAAACGGGCGCTCAACTTTCCGATGCCGGTGAAGGTGTTTGCCACCAGCGTTTGGTTGAATCTTATGTCAATCCCGGGGATATTTTAATCGGCGCCGACTCCCACACTTGTACATCCGGCGCGCTCGGCTCATTCGCAACCGGCATGGGCTCGACAGACGTCGCTGTCGGCATTGCGCTCGGCAAAACCTGGTTCCGCGTTCCCGAAACTTTCCTGATCAATGTGACCGGAAAGTTCCAAAAAGGTGTTTATGCAAAAGACTTAATTCTTCATTTAATCGGTCTCATCGGTGCAGACGGCGCAACTTACAAATCACTTGAATTCCGCGGCGAAGCCGTTGAAAAAATGACGATGTCCGAGAGATTTACGCTTTCAAACATGGCTGTCGAAGCCGGTGCCAAAGCCGGTCTTTTTGAAACCGACGCGACCACGAAAGCTTATCTTGAAGGGCGCGGCCGCGGCGATAAATACATGGAAATTAAAGCCGATCCGGGAGCAGAATACGAACGCGTCATTGATATTGACATTTCCAAGCTTGAACCGACCATTTCAAAGCCGCACACGGTGGACAACACAGCAACGGTTGGCGAAGTTGCGGGAATCAAAATCGATCAGGTATTTATCGGCACTTGTACAAACGGCAGAATTGACGACCTCGAAGTTGCCGCCAAGATGCTGGAAGGCAAAGTCAGACATCCCGACACCCGCTTGATTGTTGTTCCGGCCTCCAAGGAGATCTTTTTGGAAGCTGTTCAGAAAGGCTACATTGAAACATTTATTAAAGCAGGCGCGATCATTCTGGCGCCCGGCTGCGGCCCGTGTGTCGGCGTTCACGAAGGCGCTCTCGCTGACGGCGAAGCCTGCCTTGCAACGCAGAACAGGAACTTCCAGGGCCGAATGGGCAACACGGAAGGCTTCATTTACCTCGGCTCTCCGGCCGTCGCTGCTGCAACAGCAATTGCAGGCGTTATTGCTGACCCACGCAAGGTGATTTAAATGACAGAATCAGTTTACAAAGGCAAAGCTTTCAAATTCGGTGACGACATCAGTACTGACCACATCGCGCCCGGGCGCTTGTTTCACTTAAGAACAAACCTTCCCGAACTTGCCAAACACGTTTTAGAAGACGCCGATCCCGAATTCGCCAAAAAAGTTCAGAAAGGCGACTTCGTTGTTGCCGGAAACAACTTCGGTCTCGGTTCATCCCGCGAACATGCACCGACAATCATTAAAATGGCAGGTGTCAGCGCCGTTTTGGCAAAATCTTTCGCCCGCATTTTCTACAGGAACGCAATCAATGTCGGCTTGCCGGTTTTGATCTGCGATACCGATCAGATTGATGAAGGCGACCAATTGGAAGTCGATTTGGAAGGCGGCACGATTAAAGACGTGACGAAAGGCATTGTGCTGACATTTTCACCGCTGCCTGCTGCGATGATCACAATTCTCAATGACGGCGGCTTGGTCGCTCATATTGAGAAGAATAAAGGCTTTAAGCTTGACTGAAAAAGGTTTTCTGCCTTTTTCTTTTTTCTTCTTTTTTGTTTTATTTTATTATTACTGTATCGGGTTTTGTTTTTGATTTGTAAAAGCATTTCCGGTTTTTTCATTCGTTTTTTAAAATTTGTGCGGCTCGCGCGCGGCGGCAGCCGCTAAAAATCGCGCAGCGATTTTTCAAACTCAAACCGCCCTCCCCTTGCTATGAAATATTGTGAGCGAAGCGAGCAAAATTTGAACGGAACAATTCATATATCAAAGAAAGCGTTTAATAAAACCGATTCATTGAATATTTTTACATTATTTATCCTACATCACTCAAAATATGATTCATTATGCCTGTTATTACCGTTGATTCAAAGGATCTGGAGGCGCTTTCCGGCATCGGCCGGCAGAAAATTATTGACAGCGTTTCAATGATCGGCGCCGAAGTGGAACGTGTCGGAGAAGAAACGATCGACATCGAATTTTTCCCAAACCGCCCCGACCTCTACAGCGTTGAAGGTGTCTCCCGCGCGATGAAAGCTTTCTTCGGCCTCTCTCCGGGACTTCAAAAGTATGCCGTTCAGCCGCCGCAGGTTGAAATCACGATTAAAAAAGAAGTGAAAGAAGTGCGCCCCGTTCTCGGCTGCGCCGTCGTCCGCGGTCTTTCTTTTACATCCGCTTCCATCAAATCGTTAATGGATTTGCAGGAAGACTTGCACTGGGCACTCGGCCGCGGCCGCAAAAAAGTATCCATCGGCGTCCACGACATGACCGGAATCACAGCGCCTTTTACATATACGACAGAATCGCCTGATTTCGCGTTCGTTCCGCTGGACCATACCGAGAAGATGACAATGGCGGAAATTTTGGAAAAGCATGCCAAGGGTGTCAAATTCGCTCATCTTGTCAAAGAGATGAACAAATATCCGATTATTAAAGACGCAAACGGCAATATTTTGTCGTTCCCGCCGATTATTAACGGTACATTGACGACCGTCACCGAATCAACAAAAGAATTATTTATTGACGTCACCGGCACGAGCAAAGAAGTTTACACAGCGCTGAACATCGTCGTATCCGCGCTCGCCGAACGCGGCGGAATTATTGAAGCCGTCAGAATTATTGACGAAAGCGCTGACATTGAAGACGCGAAAACGATTCTCCCGAATTTGGAACCGTCCGTTCATATGATAACGCTTGAAGAAATTAAGTCTCATCTCGGATTTGAGTTGTCCTCGGATGATGTCATTCAATCTCTCGCAAAAATGGGGTTGGACGCGGCAACTATTTCTAAAAACCCGATGACGTTTGACGTTTCCGTTCCGGCTTACCGCGCAGACATTCTGCACAGAAACGATATCATTGAAGATGTTGCGATCGGCTACGGCTATGCTGAAATTCCAGCAAAACTCCCTGAAATCTATACGGCCGGAAAATCTCATCCGCTTTCAATTGCGAGGCTTTCTGCTTGTGAAGCAATGATCAGTCTCGGGTACAGTCAAGTCATGCCGTTTACGCTGACAAGCGAAGAGATTCATTTTGAAAATATGCGCCGGCCCGTTACAAGTGACGTGACTTATGTCATGCACCCGATCAGTGAAGAACAGACAATGATTCGAACAACGCTGCTTCCCGGACTGCTTGAGATTTTAGCGCTCAACCGTCACAGAGAATTGCCGCAGAAGATTTTTGAAGTCGGCGAAGTCGCCGTAAACGGCAAAAACAAACAGAAAATCGCTGCCGTTTCCATTCACCACGCCGCCAACTTTACGGAAATGTCTGAAGCTGTCGATGCGTTTTTGAGAGAAACGAAAACGGAATATGAACTCCGAGAGTCGGATGATCCGGCTTTCCTGTCCGGAAGAGCCGCGGATATTTATGTCGGTGATAAAAAAATCGGCGTTTTCGGAGAGCTTCACCCCGGCGTTGTAACAGCTTTTGAGCTCGGTTACGCGGTCATCGGCTTTGAAGCGGATATGTCTTTGATTTTCTGAAAAAGACATATCTCAATAATTTTATTTTCTGATTTTTTTTTGAAACAATCAATCGCTTCAGTCATCGTTTCCGGCCAATCTTTTGATTCGGCAGATTCCGCTGATTTCATCAATGACCTCGGCAACTGACGGCGGTACATACCCTGCCCATTCTCTGTTTTTGCTTTCAATCATTGATTCACGGATAGCTGTTCCCGAATAAATGCTGCGCTCATGCATTGCGGTGCGGCGGACTTCAATGCCTGCTTCCATAAAAAGCTGAATGACAAGCGGGTTGTTGGAATAAGCAACGTCAAATTTCGGAGACATGGATTTGACATGCGGCACCCAAAGCGCATTGTATTCAACGTCCTGAAGTGGAATAATGTAATGGCGGATCGGAAAAGTTTCAAGCGATTTGAGAACCATTTCAACGCGCTCGCCGGCCGTAAAAGGATCACGGATTGTGTGGCTTTTTTGCGCGCTTCCGATTCCGATGACGACTTCATCCACTTCTTCAGAAATCGTTTTTAATATCTTTTCATGACCGTAGTGGAAAGGCTGAAAACGCCCGACATAAAATGCTCTTTTCATTTTTTAAACTCCAATGATTTTTCCTTTTTCAAAATTCCGAAATCATTTTTCCGATTAATCGGATTGATTTTTCTTTATTCGGGCCGAGCGGTGATCCCGCAACCAATTGCGTCACGCCCGCTTTTTCCAGTTCTTTCGCTTTTTTCATGCACTCATCAAAGCCGCCGACAACAGCGAAGCGGTCGGCCATACTGTCCGTAATAATCGTATTGAGTCCTTTGAAATCGCCTTGGACAATCGCATCAGCAATCTCTTTTTTGCTGAACTGTGAAATGCCGTGGCGCTCAAGTATCGCATCGGCAGCGCCTGCAATAATAAACGCGACAACGGGTTTTGCCGCCGCGTAAGCTTTTTCGACATCTTCATCAACGGAGAAGCATGTGTACGCGGCAACATCAATGTCTTTGACATTTCTGCCGACAGCGTCTGCGCCCTTTTTAATCTGAATTGCAGCCGCTTTGAAATCATCGGGATGTGACCCGTTGATTAAAATACCGTCGCCGACTGCGCCCGCTGTCTCAAGCATTTTCGGGCCCTGGGCGCCGATGTAAATCGGGATATTCATATCAACGTCCGTTTTTTTAGGATTCGCGAAATCCAGCTTCACATTTTTCAATTTGATGAAATCGCCGTCGTAGGACACTTTTTTTCCTGTGAGCAATTCTCTGACGACTTCGGCTGATTCTTTGACGGCGGCGAGCGGCTTCTCGCCGGCAAGTCCGAGCGCTTCAAAAGTCATTTTGTCGCCCGGCCCGATTCCGAGAATTGCGCGCCCGCCCGCAATTTCATTGACGGACGCGATGCTTCCGGCTGTCACAACGGGGCTTCTGGTATACGGATTGGTGACGCCCGTGCCGATTTTAATTTTACTTGTTGCGAGCGCTAAGACGGACATGGTTGAATAGACCTCGCGGTTGTTGCAGTGGTCGGTAATCCAAACATATTCAAAACCCTGTTCTTCTGCTGCTTTTGCGTAAGCGGCGATTTTAAAAACGGGTTCATTCGGGACAAATTCTATGCCGAATTTCATTTTATCACTCGGAAATTTTAATTCATTCTGATTATTTGTTTATTATTACAGTAACGGAACTTATATATTTATTACATAAGTGACACATATTTTTCCGAAATCTTAAATTACTAAAGGCTGCTGCCTGACATTCAGATTTCTTTATGAATTTGGTGAGAAAATGAGTTATCAGGAATTTGATAAATCTGATGAAAAATTCAATGCCGCTTGTCGCGAGATTCTTCTCTGCGCGGTTGCGGGCGAATTTGAAACGGAAAAAGATCTCGCCAAAATGAAGAAAAAAGTTTGTAAGAAATACGGGCTTTCAACGCTCCCGAGCAACGGCGACATCATTCTTCGGGGGAATCCGAAAGAACAGAAAGCGGTCCGCGACGTCCTTCAAAGAAAACCGGTTCGGACGATTTCGGGCGTTGCGGTTATTGCTGCAATGACATCTCCAGCTCCCTGTCCGCACGGCAAATGCCTGCCTTGCCCCGGCGGCCCCGACTCTGTATTTGAGTCGCCGCAAAGTTACATGGGGCGTGAGCCGGCAGCGATGCGCGCTTTTGAATTTCAGTTTGACCCGTACGCGCAGGTCAGTTCCAGGCTGAAGCAGCTGAATACAATCGGCCACGACGTTTCAAAAGCGGAATTGATCGTTATGGGCGGCACATTTTCAGCCCGTTCCATTGATTATCAGGAGTGGTTTGTGAAGCGCTGTCTGGAAGCAATGAACGATCACGACGCACCCGTCAGCGAATCGGGGATGCCGTTGTGGCGTACTGAAGTTCAGAGTTATCTTCCAAGTTGCTTTCCGAATTCCCTTCCAAGTTGTCATTCGATTGATTCAATTCATTCCGTTTATCCGTTTATTTCGCTTGAAGATGTTCAAAAAGCAAATGAAACGGCTTATGTCAGAAATGTCGGTATGACGCTTGAGACGCGCCCCGATTGGGCGAAAGAGGAGCACATTGACGAATTTTTAAAGATCGGCGGAACAAAAGTCGAGCTCGGGGTTCAAAGTGTCTTTGAAGACGTTCTTTTGAAAATGAATCGCGGACATACGGTTCAAGAAACAGTTGACGCCAACCGTCGTCTTCGGGACAGCGCGTTTAAAGTCGGTTTTCATATGATGCCCGGTCTTTTCGATACGGATCCTGGTCGTGATATTGAAGGATTCAAAGCACTTTTTGAAAATCCCGATTTCAAGCCGGATTATTTGAAAATTTATCCGACCCTCGTGACGGAAGGAACGGAGCTTCATAAATTATGGCAAAACGGTAAGTTTTCTCCGCTCAATGACGAAAACGGTCCCGAGCTGATTTCTAAAATCAAAGAGATTTTGCCGAAATGGACGCGCCTTCAGCGAATTCAGCGTGATATTCCGGCGGATCAGATTTTGGCGGGAATTAAAAAGAGCAATATCCGTCAGGAAGCCGAAAAATTGCTTCACGCCCGCGGCGGAAAATGCATGTGTGTCCGTTGCCGCGAAGTCGGTCACAATATCCTGAAAAACAATCCGCCCAGTCCTGAAAATATCAGCCTTTATATCGAAAAGTATGAATGCTGCGGCGGTTTAGAGCATTTCATTTCTTTTGAAGATTTGAAAGCCGATGTTTTAATCGGTTTCATTCGCCTTCGTTTCCCAAACCGCCCGCACCGGCCGGAGCTCAAAAACGCGGCGCTCATTCGTGAACTTCACGTTTACGGATCGCTCACGCCGCTCGGTGAAACTGCCGACACGCTGACGGCGCCGCTGGCCGACAACAACCGATCATGGCAGCACCGCGGCTACGGCAAAGAACTGATTCAAAAAGCGGAAGAAATTGCGATTGATGGCGGCTATGATAAAATTTCAGTTATCAGCGGCATCGGCGTTCGTGAATATTACAGAAAATACGGTTACGCGTTTGACGGCGTTTACATGACGAAGAAGTTGTGATTTGTTTCTCGTCTTTGTTTTTTGAAAAGTCAAGGTTCCCGTTTCATTTTATTTCTTTATAATTGGTGCGGCTCGCGCGTAGCGGGCTGTTGCCGAGTGGAAACAGTAATGCTACAGCGGAAACAAAAATGGAAGGGCAACGAAAGTCACGTTCGCGTAAGCGAACGGATGTGATAAAAAAGAGCAGATGCATGTAGCAACGCAGTCAATCAAAAAGAAGGACCAAAAATATATTACTTAGATTAATTATTATTTATTGGTGATTAATATGAATTGTGAACGTGTGACATCTGAAAATAGTCAAATCGCTCAAAATGTAGCTGAAGGTCTTTTAAAGAAAGTTTCTTCTCAACTTAGTATACCATTTACACCTAAATTGGTTGGATCTAAAAACCATAATACAGTTATTAAAGATACGAATGGCATGTATGATTTGGATTACCAAATCTTGTTAGGAAATGCTGTAACAGATTCACCTTCTGATATTAAAAATGCATTTTGCAGAGCATTTGAAAATATAAAGCAACCAGAGGATAAAGTTGAAGACTCAACTTCTGCGATAACTGTTAAATGCAAAAATAATTCTTCTAATTATTTATTCTCTATTGATTTTGTTATTGTAAATAATACGGGTTCCTCAATAATCAGACGTAACGGACCAAACGAATATACATGGAATCAATTGCCAACTCGAAACAGTGATGCATATGCAAAGTTTGACCGTTTATCAGGTACTGAAAAATCCTCTTTAATTGATAAAATCATTAAACGGAAATGTGCTGCTAAAAGGAATAGAACAGGTGAATCCTCTTATCATATTTTCATTGAAGAGGTGAACAATCATCGATCTTGACGATTATAAATCCATTCAATCTTTTTTAAGGAGAGTGGAGTTTGCAAATAAGAAGGAAAGGGATGATTGTCTTAAGTATATTTAGCTTAAAGGTCTTCGAAAACATGAGGAAATTCTTAATTACCTTCTTAAAAATAATGTCCCGATTCCTTCTTATTCCATGATTTCCAGCTACTATAAATATGATAAAAGGCTGAGGTAGAAACTTTTTATCTATATTTCAATGTTTGAAGAATACCTTCGAGCATAGCTTGGAAATATGTTTGATTTAGGAATTCAATTGCCACCTAAGGACATACAGTCTAATCGAAAAACAATAAAATATGAAAATTCATCTACCTTGGAAAAATTGACTTTAGGTGATTTGATCAAATTTTCAGAATCATATCCTCAAGCTCTTTCATATATTCCCTCAAAAAATGAAAATTTAAAGGCGTTTAATGAACTCAGAAACATCGTCAGTCATCAAAGATTTTTATTACCTTCGAAATTAAAACCTTGTATTGTAGATGAAACAAAAAAGAAAGACTTGCTTTCTAACCTCTATAATGTTAAACAAATTTTGCCAATAGAGTTTCAAAAGGGCTTTGTCACAGAAATTAATTCTTGTATAAAGGATTTACACATTCTTGAAAGAGATATTATCGTTTTAAAATAAAAGGCGAAATTAATCGCCTTACTTTTTTACTTACTGCTCAATATAAATCGCCGGTCTGCCCGGCTCAGCAAATCTGGATTTCTTTTCGGGGTCGTAAGCTTCTCCCGCAACAATTTCTTCAGCGCTGAAGATTTCAACGGGGCAGCCGAATTCTTTTTCAAAGAACGGCTTGGCTTCTTCCAAAATCGCTTTTTCATCCAAATCGGCATTCAAATATCTCAAAACAACATCAATGGATGAGCCTCGAATATCGTCTGCAACCTTTTGAATATACTTCTGAGCGTCTTTGCCGCGTGATCGGATAAGCGGGTCTTCCATACTTTTTTGCATCAGCGCTTTCATGTCAACGACGCTTCTTGATTTAATTGCTTGGATGAAATCTTCGACTTTTTCTTTGACATCTTCATGTGCATAGTGATGCATTGTTTTGACACCCGTGCGAACGATTTCTTTGTCATCTCTGATTTGCTTTGTAATTTCTTCAGTCGGCACGAACTCATCCGTTGCCTGAACAATTTCAGCAGCTTTTCTTAAAATCATTAAGCGCCATTCATGTGTCGTGTAAAGGTAGATTTTCTTCGGCTTGATCTTTGCGACGCGAATGATTTCTTCGACATCTTCAAGCGTTTTGACGATGATGTTTTCCGCCACTTCCGCGGATTCGTCAATCAAGTCCGGATTGACGGCAGGGTATGGCTCGAATGCAATAGATTCTTTGTGCCCGAGTTCGCTCCATACTTCTTCACAAATGTGCGGCGTAAACGGCGCCATCAATTTGGTCCACGTTTCAACAACTTCCATCAAACACTCTCTGCCGCCTCTTTTTTCGTACCACTTGATATCATTGTAAATCAAGAAGAAAGCGTTCTGAATCGCATTTCTCGTGTGAATGGATTCAAAAGCGTCATTGACTTCATGGATGTATTGCTGAATGCGGCTTTCAATCCATCTGTCAATGTGTTTTTTCTTCGAGTCATCCGGAATCGTACAGCCGCTGTCAACAACATTTTTGACAAACGTGTAGAATCGGCCGATTTGGGACCTGGCGGACTCAATGCCTTCACGGCGCCAGTCAGCGTCCTGCGCCTGCTCTGCGGCCGACAAAATATACATACGTGTGACATCTGCGCCGTAAGTGTCCACCGCTTCTTTGAGCGTCAAAATCGGGCCTTTGGATTTGCTCATCTTTTCTCCCTCAAGGGAGACGAAGCCGTTGACGGCCATTGCTTTCGGCCATTTGGATTCATCAAAAAGCACGACGTGGTGGAACAGGAAGAACAGCAAATGGTTCGGCACCAAGTCTTTTCCGGAGGAGCGAATGTCAACGGGGTACCAGTAGTTGAATTCCGCTTTCATTTTGTCAATCGTTTCGGCAGGGAGGCCGCTTGACGCGGTGGCATCTTCTGCGTTTCCGATATCCAAAAATAAATAATCCAAAAGCGGACGCGTCATCATCTCGGGCGTGAGCGTTCCGTCGTTGATGTAATTCGCAATCGTGTAATAAGCCATATAGATGGTGGAGTCACCGAGCGATTCAATCAGCCAGCGCGGGTCACACGGAAGCTTTGTCCCAAGACCTTTTGTTCTGGCGCAAGCCTTGTCTTTGAGCCAATCAATTTTGTTTTCAAACTCGACGCGGAATTCCGGCGGAATGATTTCCATCATGCTGAGGCATTTGTAAACTTTGTCTTTCCATTCGGGATTGGAATAGTTCAGGAACCATTGGCCTTTGACCAT
This sequence comes from Methanosarcinales archaeon, assembly GCA_031260345.1. Classification (GTDB taxonomy): domain Archaea; phylum Halobacteriota; class Methanosarcinia; order Methanosarcinales; family Methanosarcinaceae; genus Methanimicrococcus. The sequence goes on along the minus strand of JAIRKA010000037.1, from coordinate 6,781 downwards.
GTTAACGACGCACATCGTTCCGCAGCGGCACTGAATCGGCTCGCTGAATTCGTAGAAAACGGTTCCGATTCCCTGCGCGATGAAATCCTGAGTGAGGCGGTCTTTGATTTTTGAAACAGGCATTCCTTTGTATTTGCCGGTGATGTCTTTGAGCGTTCCGCCGTGGAATTCGCGGCGATAGACGATTTTTGTCGCTTCTTCCGCTTTCGGGTCTTTTTGGTTAGTAACGCCGAGTTCCGCGACGACTTCTGCCGCCGGCACTTCGCCGTAGTCGGGAACATCAATGACTTGAATCGGTTTGACATTTTGAATGTCCTCGGCACTGATTCCGTATTCGGTCAAATCTTTGTCTGCCAAATCCCTGAGCGCCAAGTAATCGTAAGGCGCGTGCGCGGGAACACTCATCACAACGCCGCTTCCATTGTTTCCGCGAACGAACGGCGCGGGAAGAATCGGGATCAGATTATCGGTTGCGGGATTTTTCAGTTTCAGGCCGATGAGGTCATTCGCATTCAATTCTTCAATCAATTCGACATTCCAGTCGGTGTAAAGCAGTTTTTCATAAGCTTCTTTGCTGACGACCCAATATTCTTCAAGATCGCCTTTTTCCATTTTGAGCTTGACATAATTAACTTCGGGATTGAGCCAAAGGTTTGTCGCGCCGTAAACTGTTTCAGGGCGCAGCGTTGCGCACGGAAAAATCGTGTCTTTGTGCCTGAATTTGATCAGTGTGTATTCAGTAATTGTTGCTTCTTCGCCGCGGAGGATGTCGTGGTCTTCCACCGGGTTGTTGTCATTCGGACACCATTTGACGGGGTGAGAGCCTTTGACGATGACGCCTTTGTCGTAAAGATTTTCGTACTGCCATTCAATGAACTTTTGAAATGCCAAGTCCATTGTCGTGAATTTGCGGCGCCAATCAATGGAGTAGCCGATGATGTTCATGGCGTTTTCGGCTTCGACTTTGAAATAATCAACGATTTTTTCGGACTCATCCAGTGTCGGAAGAATATCTTTCGGGATGCCGTGAAGCTCGGTGTAGACTTTCATTGTCGTCGGGTCCCTTTCACGAATCAGGTCGGCAAGACCGACAATGGGCGTTCCCGTGACGTGAAAGCCCATCGGGTAGAGAACATTGAAGCCTTGCATTCGCTTGTAGCGGGCGATAACGTCTCCGATTGTAAATGTACGAGTGTGGCCGGCGTGGAGGTTTCCGTTTAAGTACGGGTACGGGATTGTGATGAAGTATTTTTCCTTGCCCGTCTCGGGGTCGGCTTCAAACGTTTTTTCAACTCTCCATTTCTCCTGCCATTTGGATTCGGTCTCGTGTATGTTATAATCTTCCTGCATCTGTTTCACCGATATTTCCGATTCATTTTCATTGATGGGCTATTTTCATGCCGTTTAATTCAAACTGCTTTTTTTTCAAAAAACCCGTTTTACTCAAAAATGGCTTTTCTCAATGCTTCCAAGTTTGCTTCAACCGTTACGGGCGCTGTACAGACGCTGATGACTTCTTCGGGGTCTTTGAGGAGGTGGCCGGTTGTGATACAAACAACAGTTTCATCTTTGGAAATGAGCCCCGCATCAACGAGCTTCTTCAGGCCGGCAACGGACGTTGCGCTGGCGGGCTCAACGCCGATACCTTCAAGCTGCGCCAAGTCTTTCTGCGCTTGTATGAGTTCATCATCTGTGACGGACTCTGCCATGCCGCCGGACTCTTTGATTGCGATCAGCGCTTTTCTGGCGTTGACAGGGTCACCGATTCTGATTGCGGTCGCGATGGTTTCGGGGTTCTTTTCGGGTGTAATGTCATCGGCATTTGCTTTGTAAGCTTTGACGATCGGGCATGCGCCTTCTGTTTGAATACCGGTCATCTTCGGGCGCTTGTCGGTAATTCCGAGCGTGACGAATTCTTTAAAGCCTTTGTTGATTGCGGTAATGTTTCCGGCGTTTCCGACAGGCAAGACGATGCGGTCAGGGACGGTGAAGCCGAGTTGGTCAACGATTTCAAAAGCGATTGTTTTCTGCCCTTCCAAACGGTAGGGGTTGACGGAGTTAAGCAGGTAAATCGGCTCCTGTTCGCAAAGTTCGCGGACCAGGGCGAGCGCGTCATCGAAATTTCCTTGAATCATGATGACTTTTGCGCCGTGCATGAGCGCTTGTCCGATTTTGCCGAGCGCGACTTTTCCTGCGGGGAGCAGCACAACGGATGGGATTCCGGCTTTTGCGCCGTAAATGGCGAGTGACGCGGATGTGTTTCCGGTGGACGCGCAGGCGACTGTTTTCATGCCGAGTTCGATGGCTTTGGAGACGCCGACGGTCATGCCGCGGTCTTTAAAGGATCCGGTCGGGTTCATGCCTTCGTGTTTGACATAGAGTTCTTTGACGCCGATTTTTTTGGCGAGGCGGTCGCATTTGTAAAGCGGGGTTCCGCCTTCGCGGATGCTGACCGGCTCGATTGCGACCGGAAGCAAATCCCTATATTTCCAAACGGACGGCGGAGCGGTTTTTAATTTCTCCATGTCCATGTTCTTTTTGATTTCATTGTAATCGTAAATGACATCGAGAAGCCCGTCACATTTGGCGCAGGTGTAAATAATTTCCGTTTTATCGAAATCTGCGCCGCATTCGATACATTTTAAGTAATAGTCCATTGCTTATGCTCCTGTTTTAAAGATTTAATCGTTTATGAATTTGAAATGTAAAATGAATATTGATTTTATTTATTATCTTATCGATTGATTAGGTTTTCAGAATTACTTTTAAGCATTATTAAGTTTGTGTCATTTTTCTTTGCTTTGTTTGTTTTTGCTGTATTTATCTGAATTTTTGCTTTGTAATACAAAACCTTTTTATAATTGTATATATTTATACATCATTGCAGCAATTAAGACAAAATGATTTAATTCATTCTATTCGTTGCTTGATACAAAATACAAGTGAGCAAAATATGAAATTTACAGAATACCGTTGGCGTCTTTAATCTCCTTTCCAAAACTTCGCTTTTTGGCGAAACTGGCCGTTTAATGAAATTAAAAAACAAGACTAAAAACAAATTGAAAATACGAAAAACCACTTGGAGCTACGCTCCAAGTTTGACCGCTCCTTCGGACCGGTCAAAAAAACAAAAAACAATCAGGAGATTAAATTATGAATATTCCTTACAGAATTCAGTTAGATGAAGAACAGATTCCGACCCAATGGTATAACATCCGCGCCGACATGCCCGAGCAGCCCGACCCGTGTCTCAACCCCGCAACCGGTCTTCCCGTCACGCTGGAAGATTTAACGCCTGTGTTTTGCGAAGAGCTCGCCAAACAGGAACTTGATGCGACAACGCGCTACATTGACATCCCAGGACCCGTTCGGGAATATTATAAAATGTTCCGCCCGTCCCCTCTGATTCGCGCTTACAATTTGGAAAAAGCGCTCGGAACGCCGGCAAAAATTTACTACAAATTTGAAGGCAACAACACTTCCGGCAGCCACAAGCTCAATTCCGCCGCGGCCCAGGTTTATTACGCGAAAGAACAGGGTTTGACGAGTCTGACAACGGAGACTGGCGCCGGACAGTGGGGAACTGCGCTTTCAATGGCCGCCGCTTTCTTTGACATGGATCTGACGGTTTATATGGTTCGCGGCAGCGCGGAACAGAAACCGTATCGAAGAGCTGTGATTGAAACATTCGGCGCCGATATCATTCCAAGCCCGAGCAAGACGACGGAAGTCGGCCGCGCTATTCTCAAAGAGCATCCGAATACAAGCGGCAGTCTCGGCTGTGCCATTTCGGAAGCCGTTGAGAAAGCCGTCAGCACGCCGAATTGCCGTTACGTTCTCGGCTCCGTCTTGAATCAGGTGCTTTTGCATCAGAGCATCATCGGCATCGAATCAAAAGCGGCAATGGACTCAATTGACGAGTATCCCGATATTATTATCGGCTGCGCGGGCGGCGGTTCCAACCTCGGCGGTTTGATCAGCACGTACATGCAGGATTCTTTGAAAGGCAAGAGCGACACGCGCTTTATTGCGGTTGAGCCGGCATCATGCCCGAGCCTGACGCGCGGCAGATACGCGTATGACTACTGCGACACGGGTAAAATTACGCCGCTTGAGCGCATGTACACGCTCGGCAGCCAGTTTATGCCGTCCGCCGACCACGCGGGAGGACTTCGCTACCACGGCATGTCGCCGATTTTGTCCAAGCTGTATCATGACGGGTACATGGAAGCGGTTTCCGTGCAGCAGACCAAAGTGTTTGAAGCAGCGGTCATGTTTGCGAAACACGAAACCATCCTTGCGGCGCCCGAATCGGCACATGCGATTCGAACGGCAATTGATGAAGCGCTTCTGTGCAAGAAAACAGGCGAAGAAAAGACGATTCTTTTCGGTTTGACAGGAACGGGCTACTTTGACATGCAGGCTTATTCAAGCTATTTGGCAGGCGGAATGACGGATTATATTCCTTCTGATGCAGAGCTTGAAGCAGGATTTTGTCATTTGCCGAATGTTGAATTGATGAGATCGGCTTCAAAGGTGTAAGTGATCACTTTTAACAAATGGTTGTTTTTTACAGCCATTTTGTTTTCTTTTTTTAATTTACTGTGCCCGAATTTCGATATTGGATCACGAAAGGCGAGGGACAGGTTCGCAAATTTAAAGAAAAGCGAAAGCGTGCTTGCGCGCGCGGCAGCTTCCAAATCATTTTTGGCCGCAAATATGCAAAAACAGTCGTAAGAGGGGACCTGTTCAATTCCGCCGGCGTTTGTCAAATTTATTTAGGTCATGCTAACAACAAAAATTTTTCTACCGATCTTTAAGATTTTTTGATGATATCCTCCGCTCTTAGAATGACTCGTAGTTAAATATATATTGTAAATTATAATATATTGTGAATTACATAAATTATTAAAAGGTCATAAGGGTCGGAGTTTATTAAATGAAAATCAGAAGGCGTATTCTTCCATTATTAATTGTTTTTTTATTATTGGCCGGATTATTTTTTTTGCCGGGTTTGGCAGCTGCAAATTCAACCGAGATCATTCCGGATCCCGGTGCCGGCGGCACTTGGACAGTTCAATGGTTTACGGTAACAAACCAATTGAACTTAAGTCAGCCCGGCGCACCTATGCAAACTGAAAGCATGCGCGTTAATGCTGTTGAATTTAATGGGGTATCATTTACCATTTCTGCTTTTGATTATCCATCGGGTACCCCTATAAATCAAGACCCTTCGAATCTTTGGACTTTAATGGGAGCTCAAAGAGGAGTCAGAGCAGACCAAATTGTCGTTATTGATATTAATGATCCGCTCTATGCGAACGGCGGCGTTATTAATTTTTATTTCAGTCCGCCCAATTGGGAATATGTTCCAAATACGGGTAATAGTACGGTTCGCGTTTATACGCCCGCAGGCTGGCGTCAAGTCATGGCGGCCACAGGCACAACGGCTATGACAACGCCTATGGATAACAGAAATATTACGACTGTTCAGTTGGGCGCTGACATTGACTTGAGAAATGACCAGCTGAACGGAACTTTTAATCTGAACAGAAACAAACAATCTTTAACAATTAACGGTCTCAAACCCGGAGCATCAGGATCCGTAGGATCATCGGTAAATACATTAGCAGAAGCGCGGTCTAATTATTTTACATTTGTTGATTTCTTCCCGACAACCGCGAATCCGCTTGATGTTAATAATACAACAACGGTTCCCGCGGCCGGAACTTTAAACAGCTTTACATGGTCAAATACAGTCATCATTACAGGCAGCGGTACCGGTGTCATCTATGCCCAAGGACGTACCGGGTTCACGCAGAATTTTAATAATATTTTCCATATTGGTCCCCAACTTGCTCAGGCAAATTTGGGTCAGGTCAATTTAGGGAATACGATCAGTATCATTCAAGACCCGCGATTCCATAGCACTGCTGCATTGACAAGCAACTCCTTTACTTATATTGATGCAAATGGTCAAGTGCAAAATATAATATTAAATATGGGAAGAGGCACTGTTTCTTATTGGGGCAGCGCTGCGAATGCGTCAAACGTGACTTTGAGCGGCGATACACACATCTTCAGGTCCAATCGAAACGGAACGAATACAAGTACTGCCAACGTTTCTCGTCACGGTGTCTTCAGTATTTTTGGTACAGCAGGCAACCTGAGAATCGCTGATAATTCCAATGTCACAATCATTCATAATCATACACATACCAGCAACGCAAATGGCTTAACCCCGCTTGTCAGAGCTGCCGGCGGTTACAATATACACGTCGGCAACAATTCCGATTTTAGTTTTACAAATGCTCATCATATCAATACGAATACAACGGCCGCCTCCAGACCAAGGAATATTGTCGTGGGGAGCAATTCCAATGTTGACTTCCAATCAACTCTCATTAACACTTCCACGGCCGCCGCCGGCCGCGTTCCGTATTTGAATATGTCCGGCCAAATGATCATCGGGAATAATTCGACTGTGAATATATCATCGCCCCAAAACCGCCGAGTTCCTCTGTTGGTTGCGGCCGATAATGCGAACGCCCTCAATATTAACGGCGGCACATTGAATGTCAGCGGCTGGTATAATCACACCGGTAACGCTAATATTGGTATGGTGAGAGCATCTAATGTAAGTATCAATAGCGAGGGCAGCGCTAATCTTATAAATCATGCCACAGGCGGTCCTGTTTTACACGCGAATCAAGTAAATGTTAATACGGAAGGCGGTTTCGTTGTTGCGGGGAACCACGGAGCCAACCATCTGTCCAATATA
>JAIRKA010000034.1 GCA_031260345.1 Methanosarcinales archaeon | reverse complement strand
AGAAACGATCCAAAAAAAAACGAAATTGATGGGAAAATTCCCGAAAAAAAGGTGAATCATTTTTTTGAAAAACGCCGGCAAGAAGCCTTGAAAAATGTCGGCGACTTTTTACCGATGAGTCTTTCTGAGGCTCATCAGAAAGGCTGGGATGAGCTTGATATTATTTTAATTACGGGAGACGCTTACGTCGATCATCCGGGATTCGGAACGGCGATTATTGGCCGCGTCTTAGAGCATGAGGGTTTTCGCGTCGGCGTCATCGCTCAGCCGGATTGGACAAGCAAAGACGCTTTTGAAATTCTCGGAAAACCGCGGCTGTTCTTCTCCGTCAGCGCTGGAAATGCCGATTCTCTTGTAAACAACTACACACCCCTTCTTTACAAACGCGAAAGCGATATGTATTCTCCCGGCGGACAGCCCGGACTGCGCCCTGACCGCGCTGTCATCGCTTATGCAAATCGTCTCCGCCAAGCCTATCCTGATGTTCCGATCATTGCCGGCGGCATTGAAGCTTCGCTTCGGCGCTTTGCGGAATTTGATTACTTGTCCAATGACGTGCGCGGGTCCGTTTTAGCCGATGCGCCCATCGACTTGATTGTTTACGGCATGGGCGAACTTCAAATTAAAGAAATTGCCGCTCGAATGAACAGCGGTGAAAAAATTTCTGAAATCAGGAATATTCCGGGAACAGTTTGGAAAATGCCTGTCCGTGAATGGAAAAGCACTCAAAGCGGAAACAAATCCGAAAGTGAATTCGGAAATGAATCGAAAGATGACGAGTATTCCGAGTCTCTCAAAGACGGCTCATATGTCGTGCTTCCTGATTTTAATGAAGTTTCAAAAAGCAAAGAGCAATATGCGCGCGCTTTTAAAATGATTTATGAGAACCAAAATCCCGTTTCCGGCAAAATTCTTGTTCAGCCGCATCCGAAAACCACTATCATTCAAAATCCGCCGATGCGTGAATTAACGGAGGCCGAAATGGATGAAGTCTATGAACTCCCGTATCTTCGGCTGGAACATCCATCGTATGAAGAAGGTGTTCCCGGTTTGGATGTTGTCAAAAATTCAATTACAAGTCATCGCGGCTGCTTCGGCAGCTGCTCTTTCTGCGCCATTGCACAGCATCAGGGAAGAGCGATCAGCAACAGAAGCGAAGAGTCAATCATTCGTGAAGCTGAAATGATTGCCGCTTCATTTGATTTCGGTGGTATCATCAGCGGAATCGGCGGACCAAGCGCCAACATGTACGGCATGACTTGCCCGACATGGGAAGCAAAAGGCGCCTGCACGCACAAAAACTGCCTGGTTCCGACAATCTGCCCGTCATTGAATTCAAGTCATGAAAGACTTTTGAAGCTTTTAAAAACGCTTCGAGAAATGCCGAGTGTCAAAAAAGTGCTGACCGGATATGGTGTCAGATTTGATTTGGCGGCTTTGGATGAAGAGAACGAATATTTGGAAACGCTTTGCAAGCATCATGTCGGCGGTCAGCTGAAAGTCGCGCCCGAACATTTCTGTGACAATGTAACGGCAGCCATGAGAAAACCAAATCGAGCGGCCTTTGAAAAGTTTGAAAAGAAATTCAAAGACATCAACAGGGAATTCGGACTCAATCAATTTTTAGTGACATTCCAAATTTCAGGACACCCGGGATGCACAATGCAAAACGCCGTCGGAATGGCGGAATATATTCGCGACAACAATCGCTACACTGAACAAGTTCAAGATTTTACACCGACGCCGATGACGATTTCAACATGCATGTTCCACACAGGACTGGATCCGTTTACGATGAAAGAAGTTTATGTTCCGGTGACAAGAACGGAAAAGAAAATGCAGCGCGTTCTGCTTCAGTTCAAAAATCCCGATAATCGTGAAATGATTCAAAAAGCGCTGGAAGCTGCCGGCCGAGAAGATTTAATCGGCAACGGACCGCATTGCCTGATTCCGGCAGCCTGCAATCAATATCGATGAAATGAAAAAACGAAACAAATATTTTAAAAATGGCGTGAATAATTATAATAGAAAATAGAGCAGATTAAATAGAATAAAAATATTAAAAAATCTATCTTCAATCAAGAATATTTTAGAACCAAAAATTTCAAGAACGGGTCAAAATGAAATTAGAATACAAAGTCATTATTTTATCAGTCCTCATCGGCGTTCTGTTTATTTTAGCGGAAATGCTTTCCCGATTCATTGCCGCCGGTCCGGAGACGGTAAGTCTTGTTGAGGCGCTGAGTTTTTTATTTGAGCCGCTGACGACAAGCGAAGGACTCTTTCTCAATTCAGTGATCCTGCTTCTTTGTTTCGTATTCGGTGTTTTGCTTGCCCGCCTGATTAATCAGGTTTTAAAAGCAAAAGACGTTGTAAAACAGACGGAAATTGAAAAGGGCGCAGTTTTGGATGCCGTTCCGGAAATTGTCCTTTATATAACAAAAGAGTATAAAATCGAGTGGGTAAGCCGTTCATTCTACACGGAAACGAAATTGGAAGAAGCCGATGTAATTGGAAATTGCATCACAAAAGTGGCAAAAACATTGTTCCCGGCCGAAACGATGGAACCGGTGTTTGAAGAATTTCTTGAAAAGGAAAAAATCGCTATCGAAATGAAAACCTTGCAGGATAAATATTGGCAGATCATTTCAAACGTCGCCAAAAATGATGACGGAGAAGTTACCGGTTATGTTTTGCTTGCAATTGACATTACGGAAAGTAAGCGTAATGAAGAAATGAAACGTATTTCATATGAACGTTTGGAAGCAAACATTGAACAATTCGCAACTGTTGTTGACAACATCAGAAATCCGCTCTCAAGTGTTGTTTTGCTCGCAGAAATTTCAAGCGACCAAGAGGCGTCAGAGAAAATCATTGTCTTATGCGATGAAATTGAAGAAGTGATTGCCAAATTGGATGATGGTTGGGCAAACTCAGAAGAAATCCGCAATTTCTTGAAGAAACATCTGTAAAGTAATTCACTTAAGATGCTTTTTCCATTTTATTTTTTCTTTCTCTTTCTTCTCACGAGGAGTTTTTTAATTAGGGAAAATGTGATGCAATTTTTGAGTAAATAAAATGAATCACGGGGCAGCTCGCGCGCGGCGACAGCCGCAAAAGTCGCTTAAGCGACTTTTCAAACAAACAACGCCCACCCCATGCCCATGAAAATTTAATTTAACTTGTCACCAAAAAGTATCACAAATCAACACGGCATCCGCTGTTCGTTAAAATAAAAAAGAATGAATCTGAGATGATTCCGAGATTCAAATTATTTTTTTGCGGGCGTTTTTTTTGCTGCTGCCGGCTTGGCGGGTGCTTTTGCCGCAGATGCTTTTGCCGCAGATGCTTTTGCCGCCGGTTTTTTAGCAGCTGCCTTGACAGGCGCTTTTGCAGCTGCTGTCTTAGAGGCGGGTGCCTTTGCTGCCTTTTTGGCGGCGGGTTTTTTCACTTTCGCAATTTCTTTTTCGACTTCTTTCTCGCCGTCTTTGTAGAAACTTGCTTCTTTGGGATCAAGTTCATGAAGCAGGCGAAGGAATTCTCCGGCATGGACTTTTTCTTCATCAGCAATGTCAAGCAAAACTTCTTTTGCGAGTTTGTTGTCTGTTGATTCTGCGAGCTGTACATAAAGCTGAATCGCTTCAAACTCGGCAGACACCATAAAACGAATGGCGCGAACGAGTTCTTCATGCGTCAGCTTACGGCCGCTTTTAAGGCCGGCAAAAGGATTACCAAATTCAGGCATAATTATATTAATTGTACATTGAGGTATATATATATTTATATTCAGATTTCGTTTCCGCTTCCTTTCAGGCGGCTTCCGCCGCGCGCGAGCCGCTCCATTTTTTTCTTAGACTTTCTAACCCGTCACTCGTTTTTCATTGAATTTTTCATAACCGAATGAGAGTTCTTTTATTCAATGACGCGGTTTAAAAGTCCATGACAAAATTTTTTGAGATTGATGATCGAGACGGACCCGCCCGCATCGGAAAACTTTACATTGCAAATTCCAACAGCTCCGCCGAAAAAACGGCGGCTCCTTTTATTCAAACGCCTTACTTAGTTAATTCATCCAAACTTGCCGCCGGAGAGCTTCCGATAAAAGATCTCGGAGCGTTCTGGAAAACGGAGCCGACTGATGAAAAGATGGAAGAAAAAATTGAAACGGATTTGTCAAATATTTCCGAATCCGAACTTTTGATTTTGCCGAGAAACCAATATACTTTGACGTATCCCGAAGAAGATTACAAAAAGCGGCAGCAGAAAGTATATGAAAAAATAAACGAAAAAGGCATTATCGGAAAATATCCGACGGCTTCCATGATCCGGCCGATCAAATATCCAAAAGCAGTTGAAACGGAAGACAGTACTTGCGGTGTTGAGCGCGGCCGAGAAGAAAATGCGGCAGGGAAAGAGATTTACGCTGTCGAAAAGTCCGATTTTTCTGTCGAAAAAGCAGGCTCCGATGTTTATATCATGGAAAGCGCAGGTTCTTTTGATGATGATGCAATCGGTTTTTTTGAAGCTTTTTTGAATGTGAAAGAAAGACTTCCGGCCGACACGGCGCTTTGGCTTCCGAATCTGGCGACACCTGAAAATGCTGCTGTTCTGATTTATTTGGGCGCGGATATTTTGGACACGACGCGGGCTGAAATCGCGGGATATTCGAACAAATATATGACAAATGCCGGAACTTTTTTCTTAGAAGACATGGCGGAATTGCCGTGCAGATGCAGTGTCTGCGCCGGAAAAACGGCAAAAGATTTGAAAGAGATGCCGGCAGCCGTTAGATACGCAATGCTCTCGGAGCACAATGCCGGCGCGCTTGAAGCCGAAATTTTACTCGTTCGGGAAAAAATCAGACGAGGAAGCCTGCGGGAATATATTGAAGGCCAATGCCGCGTCCGCACTTGGCTGACCGGACTTCTCCGCCTCTTTGACAACAGCCCGCTTTCGGAAAAAACGGCTCCTGCATTCCGAAGAGAAACTATTTACGCAACGACATCAGAGTCGCAGAACCGCGCAGAAATACAGCGCTTTGCAAAGCGGATTATGGAAAATTATGAAGCGCCCCAAAAAGAAATCCTCGTGATTTTTCCGTGCTCCATGAAGAAACCGTATTCGGTTTCAGTGTCACATCAAAAATTTATTCAATCCATCGAACGCAGCCGCAAGTATGTCAATGAATTGATCATCACATCGCCGATTGGAATCGTGCCGCGCGAGCTTGAATTAACATATCCAGCCGCCCACTATGACACGACCGTTACGGGACACTGGGACTTAGAAGAACGCGCCTGGGTCGGTGGTCTTTTGGAAGAATATCTGATTCAAAACAAAAACCTTTACAAACACATCATCGCGCACGTTGAAGGTCCGTATCGGGAAATCTGTGAAGCGGTTTCTGCCAAACTCGGAATCACAATGACATATACGGTTGAAAGAAGTCCGACATCTCAAACAAGTTTGAAAAATTTGAGAAACGCTGTTGACAAAATTGTCGAAGAAGCAACGCCCGAAAAAGAATCCGAAACGCACAAACCGCGGCCGGCTCTTTTAAAAAGAGGCGGAACGGAAGAAAAGTTGGATCAGGTGAAAGCAATTGCGAGGTATCAACTCGGGCCGCTTGCAGACGCACTGTTTACGAAGGAAACAACGATTAAAGGCAGCTTCCCGAAATTTATGCTTTTGGATGATAAAACACAACTCGCTGTTTTGGTTCCGCAGTTCGGCCAGCTGGCGTTTTCAATTGCCGCTGCCGAAAAGATAATCAAATCGGAAAAGTATGACAGACAATATACTGTAACGATTGATAATTTCCTGCCGAAAGGTTCACTGCTTGCGCCCGGAATTATTGAAGCTGACCCTGCAATTCGTCAGGGAGATGATGTCATCATCCTCGGTGAAAATGTAATCGGCGTCGGAAAAGCGAAAATGTCCGGAATCGAAATGAATTCATCTACGAAAGGCGTTGCTGTTTTGCCGAGGCATACGAAATATATAAGGGATGATGAAACGGATTAAAAACAGAAAAATTAAACATCCATTATTTGGTAAAATTGCTAAAAACAGCAGTCGCCGCCGCATGCGAGCTGCACCACTTTTCTTTTAAATTTTTCAACCCGCCCGCCGTTTTTTCATGATCCAATATCAGAATCGAGCGCATGGTTTTAAAAATAAGAATAGCTATTCTTATCGTGGTCTTGAAATGTTAATTGTAAACCTCTCATTTGTAATTCAAATGTTAACTAAACCAAAAGCTTAATAAGAAAAGTCTGGATTTTAGGGATTTGTCATTATTATTAGATACGAAAGTATCTGAAGATGATTGCAGAAATGCGAATTAAGAGGTAAAAACGAAGTTGCGTGTACATGGATTTCGGATCAGGCTTGACCGGAAATATACCATTTAAACCAATTTAAACCATTAAAAAATCTGCCTGATTTAATCACTTTAGAGGTTACTACATGAAAGAGATCAGAATTCACGGACGCGGCGGACAGGGTTCCGTCACCGCCGCAGACCTTATTTCCATCTCCGGTTTTGCCAGCGGCAAATACGGCCAGGGTTTCCCTGCGTTTGGTGTGGAAAGACGCGGTGCACCCGTTCAGGCCTTTGCGCGCCTGAGCGATAAACCGATGCGTGTCAGATATCAAGTTTATGAGCCTGACTATGTTATGGTTTTAGACTCCACCCTCGTTGACGTCGTTAACGTGGCGGCCGGTCTTAAAGACAACGGTATTATAATTATCAACTCAAAAGAATCAGCCGAACATTTCAGCAAAAAAATTGACGCAAAAGCTAAAATCGTAACTGTTGATGCAACCCAAGCTGCATTGGACATTACGGGTGTTCCGATTGTGAACACGGTTATGCTCGGTGCATTTGCAGCGGCAACAGGCGAAATGACTGTTGAGTCCGTTGAGGACGCTGTCAAGAAGAGATTCGCCGGCGAAGTCGGTGAAAAGAATGCAGCGGCAGTTCGCGCGACCTACAACTTTGTAAAAGAGGGGATGAAATAATGAAAGTTACACTTGGTGTCTCTTGTGACCCCGGGTCAGCGATGGCCAACAAAACCGGCGGATGGAGAACATACATGCCGGTCTATGAGTACAGCAAATGCGTCCGCTGCGGCGTCTGTGAACTTCTTTGTCCTGACATGTGCGTTTACGCAGACCAAGCAACAGCAGACGACAAAGGAAAATGCTTGTACACAGTCGATATGAATTACTGCAAAGGATGCGGTATCTGCGCCAACGAATGCGCGAAAAACGCAATTACAATGATTTTGGAGGCAAAATAATGCCCATCAGAACAGAAGATAGACACAAGATGACTGTCGTGGAAGGTTCTAACGCTGTTGCGCACGCCGTAAAAGCTGCCCGCCCGCACGTCATTTCAGCATATCCGATTACACCGCAGACCCGCACCGTTCAGGCGCTCTCTACGCTCAAAGCAAACGGTGAAATTGAAGGTGAATGTATCAACGTAGAATCCGAACACTCTGCAATGTCCCTTGTTATCGGCTCCGCCGCAGCAGGTGCCAGAACATTCTCATCCTCAACATCACAGGGTCTCTTTTTAATGCATGAAGCACTCTTCAACGCATCAGGCATGAGACTTCCGATTGTGATGACTGTTGTCAACCGTGCCGCAGGCGCTCCGATTAACATCTGGAACGACCAGCAGGACTCTATGTCACAGAGAGACACCGGCTGGATTCAGCTCTACGCCGAAGATGTTCAGGAAGCCGCTGACACGATTCTTCATGCATACAAAATCGCTGAAGACAAAAACGTCATGCTCCCCGTCATGGTCTGTATGGACGGTTTCGTTCTGTCTCACCTTTACGAACCTGTTGTTTTAATGGACCAGGGCGAAGCGGATAAATTCCTTCCGCCGTACGCGCCTGAGCATTACTTGGACCCGAAAAACCCGAGATCATTTGGTGCTGTCGGTGTACCATCCATTTACACAGAATTCCGTTACGCACAGGAACAGGCAATGAAAAATGCACTTCCGCTCATTGAGAAGGCAGCTGACGACTTCAAGAAGATTACCGGAAGATATCACGGCGGCTTGATTGACGGCTACTTCCTGGAAGACGCAGAAGTCGTTATCGTTTCACTCGGTTCAATTATCGGCACGATGAAAGATGTCGTTGATGAATACCGCGCAAGAGGCGAAAAAGTCGGTATCTGGAAAGTCCGTTCATTCAGACCGTTCCCGACTGAAGCAATCAACAACGCTTTGAAGAACGCAAAAGCGGTTGCCGTTGTTGAAAAAGACATTTCAATCGGCAGAAACGAAGGCGCTCTGTTTACGGAAGTCAAATCCGGTCTCTACAACGCACCGGTGAGACCGCCAGTCATCGGCTACATGGTTGGGCACGGCGGCCGTGACGTTTACCATAAGCATATCGTAGAAATCATCGAAGCAACGAAGAAAGTTGCAGCAACAGGAAAGATTGAAGTTGAATCTCAATTCAATGACGTGAAGGAGGAATTGTTGTGAGCGACAACCAACCGTTTAACTTATTGACACCGGGTCATAACGGCTGTGCAGGATGCGGTGACGCATTGGCTGCAAAGCTCGTCTTAAAGGGTACCGGTCCGGACTGTATCGTTGTTAACCCGACGGGCTGTTTAGAAGTGTTTACAACGCTGTTCCCGCACAGTGCATGGAATGTTCCGTGGGTTCACTCTTTGTTTGAAAACGGCGGCCCTGTTGCATCCGGCATCGAAGCGGCCCTCGTTGCAACGGGACGTAAAGGAAACACAAAAGTCGTTTGTATCGCCGGTGACGGTGCAACAATGGATATCGGTCTCGGTTCCTTATCCGGCACTTTTGAGCGCAACGACGACGTGCTGTACGTTTGTATGGACAACGAAGCTTACATGAACACAGGCGGTCAGCGCAGCGGCGGTACACCCCCCGGCGCGGCAACCACCACCACCCCTGCAGGCAAGGAATCTTTCGGTAACAAAGTGAACAAGAAGGACATGCCGGCAATTGCGATTGCACACGGCTGCCCGTATGTTGCAACCACATCCCTCGGCTACGCAAACGACATGATCAGAAAGACCAAGAAAGCACGCGACACCTACGGTTCAACCTACATCCATGCCCATGCGCCCTGCCCGACCGGCTGGGGTTTCGACTCGGCAAAGACAGTTGAAATCGCAAAAATGGCTGTTGACTGCGGTCTTTGGCCGCTTTACGAAGCTGTAGACGGTGAAATCACAAGCGTTAAGAAAGTCAAAGACCCGCAGCCTGTTAATGAATACTTGAAAGCACAGAACCGCTTCAAACACCTTTTCAAAATGGAAGACGGCGACAAGGCAATTGAGAGAATTCAGCAGATGGCTGACAAGAATATTGCAAAGTACGGACTTGATAAGTGATTTTCACTTATCAGTCTTTTTCTTTCTTTGATCGGTCCGAAGGGGCGACCAAACTTGGAGCGTAGCTCCAAGGTTTTTCTTTCTCTCTTTACTGTAAATTCATTCTCTCGTTTTTCAATTGTTCTTTGAAAAAGTGTCTTTTCATTTTTATTTGCTTTTGTAACGATTGATTGCACCTTTGGGTCGGTCAAATTTTGAAAATTTGTGCGGCTCATGCGCGAGGCGACGGTTTATCGGCGCTGTCCTGCCGTCGCAGGGGTTTGGGATGAACACATCCGCGAAGATAATCGTTGACGGTTATGGAGGAGAGTTGTTCATTTCATCGGCGGGCGGTTCCATGCGCATCAATGGAAATAAAGAACCCATATTATATATTCATGAAAAATCAAATTACTACCGGACAAAAGGAACCTTGATAGGGATGAGAATCTATGCCAAAATTTTTAGAATATATTGAGTCAAATAAAAAATGGAAAAAGATAGAATCGTTATGGTTAGAAATTATATTTTATTGTCTGGTTTTTCTAATACTGTTTTTATTTACTTTCATGTTATTAGGTCTAACTAATTTTTCGCTGTTTGCAGCAGTTATCCTTATA
This sequence comes from Methanosarcinales archaeon, assembly GCA_031260345.1. Lineage (GTDB taxonomy): Archaea > Halobacteriota > Methanosarcinia > Methanosarcinales > Methanosarcinaceae > Methanimicrococcus. The sequence goes on along the minus strand of JAIRKA010000034.1, from coordinate 10,935 downwards.
ATGTCTTTCTTATCGACTACAGGTATATACGGTGACATCAAAAACCGGTTTGGTCGTTTATATCATGAGAACTTTAAATGGGTGAAATATACTGTTATATTTATCGGTATATTTGTTGTTCTAACAGCGCTGTTTCTTTTCGGGATATATATATCAGCGCATTGATTATATTTATTGTTTTTCAGATATACACAAAATACGCTTTGTTCCATTCAGTTTCAGACAAATCAAATATCCGACCGTTCTGAGGCTCAATACACCTGAATTCAACGGGGAAGTACATATTCTTCATTGAATTCAGTTCTTAATTTTCTTTTCATTTCCTCATAAACATTTTTTCATACAACTCAACCTTCACTCTCAATCTCTTTGAAACATACTCAGAACTCCACCCGAGCATCTCTAAAATCATCAAAGATTCTTCATTATACTCAGCAATATCCTCTGCCGTCCAATGAACAGGCGGTCTTTGAAGATTGATAATCCGATCACACATTTTGATGACAGAAACATCAGCATCGCCGTCTTTAATCCTTTGAAAATACGCTGAAAGCGGCAAGCCTTCTTTTTTTGTCAGTAAATCAACGCCGTGAACAACGTTCGGTTCAAAAGACTCAAGCATTTCATCTTTCGTAATCGGCGTATCTTCTAAAACATCATGAAGCAAAGCGATTTGAACGGCGTCTTTGAGATTTGAAAGCGGCTCAATTCTGTCAGCCATTAAAACTTCATCGGCGACCATACAAACATGAACAATGTAAGGCAAATTTGCATAAAGCTGACCGTTATGAGCACGGGCGGCATAAAAAAGCGCTTTGTTGTAAAAATCCTGAATCTCCTCGGGCGGCGCAGCATTTCTTTTTTCCGTTTTAGTTTCTATTTCAGCTTCCATTTTCTTTTCCATTTTAATTGACTCCTTTTTCGCCGTTTTTTCCTTTTCCGAAAATCTTAATTTCTTCTTTTCTGAAAAAATAAAAGTTCAAATTCGCCATCATAACGTAACCGTCTTCACCGTCGGAATAATATTTTGATTCAATCCAAGCCGCCGAAAAACCGAGTTTCGTATACAAATTAATTGCGGGCTTATTGCTCACACGAACCTCAAGCGATGCTTTTTGAAGACCTTTGAGCAGGAAATAAGTACAGATATGATCAACCAGACGCTCGGCAATGCCCTGATTGCGGTGAAATTTACTGACGGCAAGCGAAAAAATGTGTCCTTCCGATTCTGAAAGCATGTAGCCGACAATGAAGCCGACAACATCATTACCGAGCGTGCAGACGAAAAAACCGTCATGAAAGACTTCATAAAAACTGAGGTATTCATAGGGATTGCGCTCGTCGAAAGCTTCCGCTTCAAGCATGAGAATACTGTATTTGTCGTCGGGATGATACCGGCGAATGAAAGGCTGCGGCGGAAGCATAAAAAATCTCAATAAAAGTATGTTATTTATTTTTCTTTAAGGTTTGCTTTTGCTTACTTTATTGATTAATCAACTCTTATTGGAAAATATAAAAATGTATATATGAGGCGAAGTCGGATGTATAAATAGAGTTAACAGAGTGCAAATAATGAGCGATAAAACATTCACATTTGAAGCCGAAATCAAAAAAGTTCCCGACATCGACGGCGCATACGTCGAAATTCCTTTTGACATTAAAAAATTATTCGGCAAAGGGCGGCTGAAAGTGCGCGCCGAATTTGACGGTGAGCCGTACAGCGGCAGCATCGTGAATATGGGTGTGAAAAATGCCGACGGTTCAATTTGTTACATTCTCGGAATTCGAAAAGAGATTCGATCAAAAATCGGCAAGCAGCCGGGCGACAAAGTTTCAGTAACCATTGAAGTTATTGAAAAATGAAAAGAATCATGAATAATCCTGCCGGCATTTGTCAGCGTATTCATTGAAAATTTCTTCAATTTCAATTCCGAGCGATTCCCTTTCGACCGTCAGCTCAGCATCTGAAAATTCCCTGATTTTGACATCTTTATGAAGTTCATTGATTTTCAGCCGCATTTCCCGCGAATACGGCAGACCTTTCGTGAACCATTGCGCATGCGCTCGAATATTAACATGCGGAAGCAAATCGTAACGCTTCAAAAGCAAAAAATACTGATTCAAATCAGCGATACGGACAACAAACTCATCAGGAGCAGAAATATTTTCAGGCTCACCGCTTTTCAAATAAGACTTCAGTCTCCAAAAAAGATGCGGATTTCCGATTGCGCCGCGCCCGATCATGTAGCCGTCGCAGCCGGTCAAATCCATCGCCGACTGAAGCGCTTTCTCATCAACAATATCACCGTTTAAAATCACGGGAATGGAAAGTTCTTTTTTGATCTTTGCAATAATATCCCAATTCGCGTTTCCCGAATACATTTGATCCTTGGTTCTGCCGTGAACAGTAATTGCGGAAACGCCGGCATCTTCCAAGGATTTCGCCAATCGAATCGTTTTTTCATCGTCTTTGAAAATTCGGATTTTGGCGGTGACGGGCAATTCGACGGCATCGGAAACGCGGCGGACAATGGACGCAGGATGATTCGGGGAACCGTAATCTTGCGCCATTAAAGCCGCGCCGCATCCCGTCTTTGTAATCGGCGGAGCCGGACAGCCCATATTAATGTCAATCACTTTGACGGCCGGCTTGAATAAATCCTGCAAACCTGCGGCGGCTTTTGCAATTGATTCCGCGTTGTTCCCGACGATTTGGATGCCGTAAGGAACATCCTGAATTGAAAAACCGCGATTCTTCGCGTAAGGGTCACCGTGGTTGAAGCCGTCTGAGTGAATCATCTCCGTGTACGTGAAATCCGCGCCGCGCTCGTGTGCGATAGAGCGAAAAGCGGGATTGGTGACATCCGCCATCGGCGCCAAAAATAAAGCCGGCTTTTTTTTGGAAAAATCATAAAACATAAAACAGCTCCAACGACTTGACAAATGGATTTTCTTATATTTATCTTGTTTTACAGCAGGAAAGGGGGATGTTTTAAAACTTGGAGATGCTTTAAAACGTATGACATCCTATTTTCCAAAAACAACATTAAACAAGAAACACTAAATCTGAAAAACATTAAACCATGAACAGGAGAAAATAAATTGAGAATTATTGCTTTTGTCGGTATGCCGGCCTCCGGCAAATCCGAAGCGTCAAACGTCGCAAGAGAAATGGGCATTCCCGTCGTGACGATGGGCGACGTTATTCGAAAGGAAGTTGAGCTGCGCGGCGCGGATCCGGCCGACGGCGGAAAAATCGCAAATGAATTGCGCGAAAAAGAAGGGATGGATGCAATTGCAAAAAGATGCATGGTCATGATTGAAGAGAAAATGAAAAATAACCCGTCAAAAGTTTTCGTCATCGACGGCGTTCGCGGAATCGCCGAAGTTGATTATTTCAAAGAACATCTCGGTGATGGATTCATGCTCGTTTCCATTGCGATTGACTCTCCGATTGAAGAGCGTTTTGACAGAATTATGGCCCGTAAAAGGGAAGATGATATGGACAGCATTGCACAGCTTAGAGAGCGCGACACGCGCGAAATCGGCTGGGGCATGGGCGAAGCGATCGCCGCGTCTGACAGAATCATCGAAAACACAACGACTTTAGACGTTTACCGCGCAAATATCCGCAGCCTGTTTGAGGAAATGATCGCGGAAGAAGAAAACAAATAAATGAATAAAGCGAGAACGGATAGCATGATTAACGCAAAGGTCACATTTTTCGCGCCTGTTTACACAACGGAAGACCCCGAAAAAGTCAGGACGGCGGTTTCAAACATGGTCAATTTCGGCCGACCGAAAACAGAAGAAGTCCGTCCCGAATTGATTATCGGCGCAAACCCGAAATCGGAAGAAAAAGAAACGACATGTGACGATACAAACCCCTTCATTTCCGATGCAGAAAATATCAAGCAAACGGCAGCGGTCTCCGGCGATTTGAAACTGCTGACGGGAGTTCACTATCTGATTCGAAAAGAAGAGATCATTGACACTGCAAATACCGCCCTGAAGAACGGAATTGATGAAAGCGGCTGTAAGACTTTCGTCGCGCTCAATAAGCAGGCGGCGTTCATGAAGCATATCAGTTTCCCTGCCGACATCGAATCACTCGGTGCCGTTTTTTTGGAAATCGAAACGGAAACGCCGGATGAACTCTTAAGAATCATTGATTGGCTGACACCGCCGACGAAAGAAGGCGTTCCGGTTTATGAATTAAAGATGAGTGAATTGTGAACGTGGGAAGGCTTTTTTCAATTAAACTTTGAGAATGGAAAAGGATATTTTTCAAATATACAATTAAATCAATCGGAAGTTGTTTTCGTTGCCTTTTATGGGACGAATCTCCAACTCCTTCTTTCGCTCGCTTTGCTCACGAAACGCGTCGTTAGAGGTGGTTGTTTTGGGTTTTCAATCACTTTTGATAAAATTGAAACATCTCTTTTTCTAAAAGATTAGATAAATAAACGAACGCCGTTTTTTCTTCAAATCTGGTTTTTGAATTTTAGGGTTTTAACGGGCGTTCGGGTTTAAAGAAAATTAAGAAAAATGATGTTTCGTTTTTTGAAGCAACTAAACGAAAAGTCCAAGTACGACCGCAATTTTCAGTTTCGTGAGCGGCAGCGAACGAAAATGAAAAATGCGGCTTATTTCCCCGCGGCAAAAATAAAATATTTACAGCATCCTTTGTCGTTTAGTTATCAGAATCGGGACTTACTAATTCGTTGAATCGTATAGGAGCGAAAAACAAATCTCAAAAACAGAACAAACCGCGTCCCTAATTTTCAAACATTAAAAATAAAAATGACACGGCTCGCGCGCAACGCCGACCTTTCAAAAAAGGAAAAGACTTAATTGCCTCTGATTTTTTTAATCTCAGCCGCAATTTTACGAACAGAAGCGTTTTTGGCCTCTATATTATCAATCATAATGCGGCCACTCTTTTCCCACCAGGCGCGGGGATAAGATTTGCCGCTTTCAGGAACAGGAGATAAGCCTAAATTGGCAGCCGCTTTGAAAATTTCACTAAATTCGGGTTTGGAAACGGCGCTTTTCTTTGAAATAATGCGCCCTTCTGCGCGCGTTCTTTCTTTATCCAAATAAGCCGGCCAAATCACGAGCCTGCCTTCATCTTTCATCATGTTTTTCAAATCCTTTTTTCAAATTTGATTGTATTGTAGAAGATAGAATTTCGTTTTAATATTAAGACTTTTTTTATTTTGACCGTTCCCGAAGGGAAAGGTCAACTCGGAGCGTAGCTCCGAGGGGTATGCATCTTTTTATTTTCAGATTTTTCTTGTTTTTGTCCTTTTGCCATTTTTTTGTTTTTATTTTTGATTGCCTGCTCCTGCGGACCAGGCAAAATTCCAGAATTCCGAAATCTTGTTCTTGAAAAACGCTTTTCCTTCAAGGTATTCTTCAATTGAAAACACTTCAAAATTAAATGTTTCATCATAATTGCCGAGACCGCGAAGAACGGAATAATCAATGATTCCCCGTCCCGGAACAAGGTGTTCATCGCCGCCGTAAAACCCATTGTCAGCACCGTGATTGTCATGAATATGAACATGAACGACAAGCGGCGAAATCGTTTTAACGAATTCGGCAAGTTTTTTTTGGTCGCCGCCGCATGTTAAATTGGCGTGGCCGATGTCTAAAGTCGCGCCGAGATAATCCGAATCCACCAAATCAATCGCTTTAGCCAACTCTTCGGCACGGCAGCACAAGTTCAGCGGATCGGTGGATTCTTTATTTTCAAGACCGAGCATAACACCGACATCTTCAGCGTACCCCGCAATCTGCTTCAAATTATGAATCATTCTGCCAAACGACTTCTGAGCGCCGCCTTCCGTGATTCTTCCGGGATGAAGAACCAAAACATCAGCGCCGGCATGCGCCGCAATGTCAAGCGATTCGTACATCAGCTTGAAATCGGCATCGTCCATTTTTGCCGTGTCAATCGCAAGCTCCTTCGGGTGCTCGCCTTCGGGGTCGGGGAAATACGGCGCGTGCGCCGAGCAGTAAAAGTCATAAGAGAAGAAAGAATCAAAAAAAGCGTCTAAGCGATCTGTTTGAAGTTCTCTGCCCTTGTAAAGTTCCATTTTGGGAATGTAAAGTTCAATTGAATCTGCCAGACCGTCCAATTCGGAAAGCGGCCCCGCAAATGTCGAAACACCGAATTTCATGAAAGAAGTAAAAGAAAACGGAAATATATTAAATGTGTGTCAGTCAAAAGAAAATGAAAAATATATTCAGTTGTGTATCAGTTAAAAAACGTATTCAATACCGAAAATAAACATGCGCTGCAGAAACAATTCAGCGATTAAATTAAATAGAAGTTTGAATTAGATTGCGAAAACAATAAAAGCGAACTAAAAAGAACGAAAACAATAAGAAAAACGAATTATTTTACAGATGATTTAATTAAACGGAGGGAGGAGAAATGGACCCGCTGATCGGAATGGGCGTATTGGCGCTTATCGGCGCCGTCGCCGCAATTGCAGGCTACACCGAAGACTTGGAATCCGTCGTCGGTTCCCAAAGCAATCCGAATTCTCAAGTTCAATTGGCTCCTCAAATGAAATACCCGCACCGCTTGTTCAACAAAGCGATTTCGGGCGAACCGCTCTCAAACGGGCTCGCTGCTGTTATCGGCGCAGTCATCGCCGTTTCACTTGACATTTATTTTGATTTATCTGTTCCCACTTTAATTGTTGCCGGCTCAATTGCGGCAATGATGATTCATGTCGTTTTGGCGACCACTTCATTTTTTGGCAGAATTTCAAGCCAAAGCCGATTTAAACAGCCGCTTTATATGGATGTCTTTAAAACCCACATCCCAACGATTGCAGCCTACGCTTTTATGACAACCGCGTGCATTTTGATTATTTGTTTCCTCATGTCAATTTATTTGAGCGTCGGAATCCCGATTCCTCTTCTTGCACTCATTCTCGGGATTACTGTCGGAGCCATCGGTTCAGCTGTCGGCGATACGCATTACGGATCCGAGCGCCTTTACCAAAATTTGGAATTCGGCTCAGGCATCAATGCCGCGTATTCCGGAAACATTGTCAGAAAAGCCGAATCCGGAATCAGATCCGGTATGGACAATTCGTGGTTTGCCTCAAAATTCGGTGGCCCGACAACGGGAATTGCTTTTGCCGCCGTTTTATTTATGACATCGTGGATGACAGTCCTGTTCAATCCCGCATGGGGAAATGCCGTCGGATGGCTCGGTTTAATTGCCGGCATTTTATTCGTTGCGGCAACCGCTGTGATTAACAGATATCTTGAAAAATCCGCCCGCCGCAATTTCGGCCCGTACCGCGAAGAAGAAAAAACGGAGATTGTGGAATAATGGACTTCTTTATTGACCCGATATATCAATTCACTTTACTCATTTTAATCACGCTCGGCGGTGTTTTAATTACAATCAGCGTCCATATGATTCCGGTCGGCGGCGCGCCGGCGGCGATGTCGCAGGCAACGGGCGTCGGCACGGGAACAACTCAGCTGGCAGCCGGCGCGGGCTTGACCGGTTTACTGGTTGCCGCGTCCGTATACATTCTCTCGGGCGATGCGCTTCTCTGTCTCGTTCTCGGCGGCATCGGCTCTGCAATTATGCTTTCCATCGCTATGCTGATTGCAAATATCGGCTACATTTACGGTGTCGGCATTCCGTTGGCCTCCGGAAAAGCAAGCCGTGACCCGATTACAAAAGACCGCCAGGACATTTACGTTTCAAAAGGAACGGAAGGGCACGGCATCCCGACAGCGGCATTTTTAAGCGGCATTGCCGGAGGATTTGTCGGCGGCATCGGCGGTTCTTTGATATTCGTTGCCTTACTGAAATCTCCCGCCGGACTGCCTTTTGAATCCATGTCTGCAGTCATACCCGGCGCAATCATTCTGTCAATTGCGCTTTTCTTCGTCAACGCCGTCATTGCGTCATACAACATCGGCGGAACGATTGAAGGGTATTATGACCAAAAATTTAAAAAGCTGCCCAAAGCGGTCGTCGTTTCAGCGCTCATCACACTGATTTGCGGCATCATGTGTCTTTTAATTATGATTCAATTAGAATTAGCGTATTACGGGGTGAATGTGTGAGCAAATCGGCGAAAACGAAAAATAAGGAGAACAAAAAAGCCGGTTTGAATAAAACGGCAATATGCGGTCTTTTGGTAAGCCTCGCGGGAATTTACATCGCGCTGCTGGTAACGTTCCCCGAAAACGCGGGTTTGCCGCCGGCGGCGCCGCTGACATTTGCGGCAGGCATCGGAATGATTGCCGCAATTGTTTGGGCTGCAGATTCTGTCCGAAGCATTTCAAAATACGGTCTTGGAACGGGTGTTCCGTCTGTCGGCATGTTCGGAATCGGACTGAGTACGGTTATTGCCGTCTTTGCCGCGTTTTTGAATACGATATGGAGTCCGATCATCGGTGCGGTGCTCGCGCTCGCTATCGGCTGGATCAGCGGGAAACTCATCAACAGCGTTATCGGAATGAATATTCCGGGAATGGAAAAAAGAATTGCGGAAATTACAGCGGGCTCGACGCTTGCGATGATGGCTTCATTTGTTGTCGTAACGGGAACGATTAATCCGATGGCTGCCGGCGGCTACATCTTTACGGGAACAGTGACGCTCGGATTTATCGGAATTGCGGTTGCCGTTTTTCATGCTTACAACGCGAATTTGGGACCGGATGAAAAGCCGGACCGAACTCGAATGCTGACAATTCTGGACGCTTCAATGCTTTTGCTGATTTACGGAATTATGGCTTTGTTATTCAGATTGGGCATCAGCACGAGCGGCGGCGCAGACAGCGGTATGGTCGGCGCCTCGCTTCAAACCCTTATCGGTCCCGCCGTCATAATCTTTATGTCAATTGCTTTCATTCTCATTGCATATTATAAATTTTGGACTTATGTTAAAAGAGACGCCTGGAAAATTATGGAAACAGGCTTGCTCCCCAGCGAGGAGGATTTGAATTGAAGATACGAATTGCGCCGGAAACGGAACTTGTCATGGACCCGCTGACGTCGGTGATTTCCAAGGAAAAAAATATTACTCCAAACCGCTCCATGATCGCTTTAATTAAAAAACTGAACGAAGCCGAGCGTGCCGTTGACGGTTTAATGGATTCGCTGTCCGCCGGAAAACCGCTTCAAAATTCCTGGCGCGGCCGCGAAAAGACGGCTGCCGGCGTCGGAACGGCAACGAATTTCTTTTACGGATTGATTGCGGGACTCATTCTCTCGGGTGCTGCGCTACTTCTCTTAAGCGTTTTGTACGGAGGAATCTGATGGCGGACAAAGTCAATAAAACAAATGCGGCAGCAGGTTGGCCGATGTTAAAAGGCGAATACAAAACGGGAAATCCTGACGCGTGCGTCGCGGTTGTCACTTGCGGCTCGCACTTGGATGATGATGCGCTGATTGAAGCGGGCGCCGCGATTTCAGGCTCCTGCAAAACCGAAAACTTAGGCATTGAAAAACTGGTTTCACATATTATTTCAAACCCAAACATCCGTTTTTTAATCATCTCAGGCGCCGAAGTTAAAGGGCATATCACAGGCGAAGCAATCATAATGCTTCACCAAAACGGCATTGAAAAAAACAGAATCGTCGGCGCGAAAGGCGCGATCCCTTACATTGAAAACTTATCGGAAGACGCTGTTAAGCGCTTCATGGAGCAGATTGAATGCATCGACATGATTAATGTTGAAGACATCGATGAAATTGCCGAAAAAATCAAAGAATGCGCTGCAAAAGATCCGGGCGCGTTTCCGGCTGACCCGCTTGTCCAAAACGTTAAAGAGAAAGCGGCAGACAGCGGCGATGATGATTCAGAGGAAGAGGGCGGGCCGAAAGGAACAGCTTTCGGTGCTTCCGTTGAAGAAATTTCATCTTTAACGATGATAACGCGCCTCAAATCCGTTGACCGAAAGATGGCGGAAATCGGCGATTACCACAAATTCCAAGCCGGATTCCAAGCGGGAAAGGCTGAAGGGTTCGTTATCGGATTTGTATTGGTGATTGTGCTTGCAGCGATTGTCGGAATGATTGTCGCGTTCGGATGAATAGTGAAAGCAAAAAACAAACGAATGAAAGCAAACCAACAAAAATAATAAACGGAAGCGTTGAAATGGGACGAAAAGAAGCGAAAATTCGAATGGCGCACTTGGACGCGCTGGTAGAAAGCATCCGCTATCGTTCTCAATTGATTTCACGCTCTCAAAAATTGGATTCGGGAATTTTAACGACACGAAAAATCGGATTTGCCGCCGGTTTTTTAACGGCGGTTGTTTTCGTTTTAATTATCCCGCTGATTGTTTGGCACTTCATCGGCGCAATTTAAAGGAAAAAGAAATGAGAGAAAAGTGAGGATTTCAAAATGCAGGAAGAAATGAAAATGGAGTTCCAAAATGAAGATGAAACGATTTTGGGATATGAAGAAATCACACAGCGTTTGGATCGCTTGGATGAAAAAGTTGAGTTTGTCTCGGCAGAAACTGCGCAGCGGGCAGGACGCAAAATCGGCAGAGACATCGGTATTCTTTACGGCATTCTTGCAGCGCTTCTCTTGGCAATGCTCTTTTTTATGCTGAATAATTATTTCTCATTCACTCTTTAATCATTCAATTAATCAGGAAATCGGAGTTTAATTTATGTTTAAATTTGAAAAAAAGCAGGAGATTTATGAAATCGGCGGTGTTCGTTTCGGCGGCCAGCCGGGTGAAGTTCCGACTGTCATTATCGGAACAATGTTTTACAATCGCCATAAAATCGTAACGGATGCGGATAAGGGAATTTTTGATAAAGCCGCCGCCGAAAAATTGTGGAATGATCAGCTTGAAATCTGTGACAAAACCGGCGTCGCCTGTACAAATCAGCTTGTCGGCGAAACACCCGAGTCGATTAAAAGTTACATT
>JAIRKA010000028.1 GCA_031260345.1 Methanosarcinales archaeon | reverse complement strand
AATTCTTTTTGTCCTCTTCCGCCGCTTCCGTCTTGATGCTGCCGCTGAGCTTTGTCACAAGCCTGTCTTTGTTTTCCGTTAAGTCGGCATACATTTGCTTAATCAATTTCGTTCCCGTCAAAACGGCTTCGTCTTTGCTGATTTTGCCGTCTTCCACCTGCTGAATCAATTCTTCCACCTGCGCGCGGACTTTGGGCTGAATCAAAACCGGAACGGACGCGTCCAAACTCTCCATAAGCATATAACCGGTGTTGAGAATGGACAGCGTTTTTCCTTTCGCTTCGAAATAGCCGCGTTTTTTATTCGTTTCAATGTGGGTCGGCGCAGTCGCCTTCGTTCCGATGCCGTTTTTATCCATCAGCGTCAAAAGTTCGGCTTCGGTCAGCTTCTTCGGCGGCGCTGTTTTGGAAGCCGTGTTTAAAATCTTCTTGACGCCTGTCGTATCCCCTTCATCAACGTCAGGCAAAAACTTATCGTTTTTCGTTTCAAAATCATAAATATCCAGCCAGCCGGCAAACTTTTTAATCGAGCCGGCCGCGTCAAACAAATCGTCTTTGATTTTCATTTCAAGCTTCGTTTTCTCAAAAACAGCGAAAGACATCAAGTTCGCTAAAAAGTGACGGCAAATCAAATCATACACAACGTAGGCACCGGGAAGCTTAACCATGCTTTCAACGGTTTGTTTGCTTGCGCCGCGAATCGGGTAAATCGGCGGGTGGTCTTTCGCATCTTTCGGGCCGTTTTTGCATTGAATGCCGCCCTCCGCTGTCACGATTCGGGAGACGGTTGCCGTATAATCAGTGTTTTTCGCCAAATCCGCTAAAATCGTTTTAAAATCGAAATCGTCGGCGTATTTGTTCGTCTCCGTCCTCGGATAACTCGTTAAACCCGACAAGTAAAGCTGTTCGGCAACTTCGAGCGACTTCTCCGGACTGATATTCAGGAAAGTAGAGGCGCGTTTTAAAAATTCCGTCGTGTTCAGCGGAACGGGCGGCGCCAAACTTTGTTCACGAACATCTTTCTTATGAACCGCCGCTTTTTTTTCGCCTTTAATCCGCGCCATGATTTCATCGGCTTTTTCTTTTTCGGGAATGTTTCCGGCGCGGTGCGTTCCCGTAAAAATATTGCCGCCGGCGTCAAAATCGGCCGTAATTTTCCAAAAGTCTTTGGGCACAAACTCTCGAATCGCTTTCTCACGCTCGTAAACAAAGCCGCATGTCGGCGTTTGGCACGGACCGATGGAAAGAATCTCTTTCGTAAACGCTTTTTCGCGAACGGAGAGCGTCACATATCGAGTAAATGCGGCGCCCATTTTTAAATCTAAAATCTGGCGCGTTTCAGCGGCCATCGCCAAAGCGGTGTCCGGTTCACCTGGATTGTCAAAAGCCTTTTCAATTTCATTTTGAGAAAAAGTTGAATAACGGGCGCGCTTAATCGGAATTTTTGCAACGCGCTCGGCAATTTCTTTGGCTTCAAATCCGATGTTTTCGCCTTCGCGGTCATAGTCGCAGGCCAAAATGATCATGTCAGCTTCCTTTGCAAGCTTTTCAATTGCAAATGCGAAATTTTCTTTCGTCACCAACTTTATCGGCGAAATATCCAAAAGCGTCCCGGGAGAAACACCTGTCCAGCTGTTGTATTCGGCGGGGAAATCGTAATTCATAATGTGGCCGGCAAGGCCCGAAATCGCCCATTCTTTCCCGTTTCGGGTGAAGCGGTAAACGGCAATGCCTTCTATGGAAGTGCGCTTGTAATTGCCTTTTCCCAAAATATTGGCAATTTCTTCAGCCGCTTTATTTTTTTCCGCGAAGGCAACGATTGTCATTTCTTCTTCTCTGCTGTTTATTTAATCGCCGCTCATTAAAGAACGAATTTGAGTTATTTCTCTTATCAGTTCTTCTTCGGTTGGGATGTAAAGTTTATATTTTGTCGCAAAAAGTTGTTCATTGTCGTCCAAAACGGAAAATTTAACCTCAGCTCTGTCTTTTTCTTCACAAAGAATAATTCCGATCGTCGGGTTATCGCCTTCGGTCGTTTTCAGTTTATCGTACATTCTCACATACATATCCATTTGTCCAATGTCTTGGTGCGTCAGTTTGCCTATTTTCAAATCAACGAGAACAAAACATTTCAAAATATAATTGTAAAAAACCAAATCTATGTAATAATGCGAAAATTCTGTATTAATCCGCTGTTGCCGAGCGACAAATGAAAAACCTTTGCCGAGTTCCAATAAAAATTTTTGCAAATTATCAATAATCAGTTGCTCAACATCGCTTTCATTGTATTTTGGATTCTCGCTCAATTCGTAATATTCCAATAACAACGGGTCTTTCAGAATGAAGTCTTGGGGATTGGTTGGCAGTTGGGCTGAATTTTTTTCGCTCAGCTCATTTATCGCTTCTTTGTGCGTGGAAATCAGCCGTTCATAGAAGTGCTTATCAACCTGTTCGTCTAAAAAACGAGTACTCCAAGAGCTATCAGCAGCTTCGTTCATATAAACTTCACGCGCTTTTGGGTTTTCAACACGAATAAGTGAGCGGTAGTGCGTCCAGTTCAATTCGGCACGCAGTGCGTGCCGAATTGGGAACTGAAGATAGAATTGCCGCATAGCGCGCAAATTTCTAACCGTAAACCCATTTCCAAATTCAGCAGTCAGTTTTTCGGATAAACTTGCGATAAGCCCATCTCCGTATTTTGCTCGCTCTGCACCGCCCTGTTCTTCAACAATTTTTTCACCGATGCGCCAATAAGTTTCAACCATTACAGAATTGGCTGTATGATAAACAAGCTTACGAGAGTTGAGGATCAAATCTCTTGAATATTCGTAAAGATGAGTCATTTCAGAAACTTCTCTCAAATCCGGTTTCATTATATCTTGTTTCGACATGTTATACACTCCAAATATACTCCTAAATTGTCAAAGAGGACGGATTTTTCATCATGCAGATCGGATTTGAACATTCAAATGATTTTTCGTATAGCGTTTGTAATTGTTGTGACACGTCACAGTAATTGTTTATCGTATTTCCGTTCACTTGTTTTTGATTTATTTCATCGTTAATATGCTTTTTGATTTTTTCAGACTTAATAATTCATATTAAAATCCAAAACCCCGGGTTTCATCGTTCTTAAATCCACAAAAGGAACTTTCGCCGGATGCGGGACGATATTGACTTTTTTCTGAAAACTTGTCTGCGCCTGCCAGGTACCGGAGTTGATTAAAAGGATGTTTTTGTAGTTCTGAACGCCGACTGTATGAACGTGTCCGCAATGAACGATATCGGGAACCTTGTCAATAATCAGGTAATCTTTCTTCTCCGGTGAAATCATGACGCGGCTGCCGTATGTCGGCGCCAGATGTCGGCGCTTGATCATTTCCACCATTCCCGTCGTCGGCTCCTGGTATGAAACGCCTTTGATGCTTGCGACCATGTCATCCATAGAGCAGCCGTGATAAATGTGGACGCAGACACCGCTTAACGAAACGACCGCCGGATTTCCGACAAACGTCACGTTTTCGGGAAACAGTCTTTGAATGTCTCTTGAAAAGGTAACCTGCGGCTCAGCGCGGCGAACAGCATCGTGATTGCCCGGCGCGATAACGATGTGAATGTTTTTCGGTATGCGCTTGAAATATTCCGCTGTCGCTTCATATTGCTTAAATAATTCTTTGATTTCCAAATCATGTTCCTGACCCGGGTAAATGCCGATTCCGTCAACAACGTCGCCGGCAATGACAATATAGCGGATTTCCGATGCCATTTTCCGAAGCTGAGGATTTTCCGAGCTGCCGTTTAAAAAGTCTAAAAACGTCTCCCATTCCTCTTTCATGAATTCTTTGCTGCCGACGTGGATATCTGAAATGAAAAGAGCATATCCCTCCGATCGCTGCCGATTGGAAGTGTAATTGTTCGGAACATCAGGCTGCGTAATTTTGCTTGCCATTAAAATCGTTCCTTCCGGTGTCAGGTTTCCGGTAATGCCGACGATTTCATCTAAAATCAGCTTCTCGGCCTGCTCCATTAAATCCGTATCCCGCTGATTAATTAAAACGGGAAACGTTCCGGTCGGGTCTTCAAGCGTTAAAACAAGGTGCTGGTTTCCGGTTGTCGTTTTTTCAGAAACCATCCCGATGATTGTGATTTCGGCGTTTCCGTCACGGGATGAAAGCGGTTTGACGCCTTTTCCTTTCAGCAGGCTTTCAATCGGGCGGGAACTGACGCGGGAGCGGATCATTTCGCTGATGCGCGTATATCTGTCTCTGAAATATTGAACAAATTGATTATATTCGCCGATGCTGGTCGTTTTCTCCGTAACGTCTTCCAAAACATCAACGATGTTGTCGTCAAATGAATATTTGTATTGGAATTCTGAAAGTGCGGAAGAGGCGGATGATGCAGGGGAGGCAGACGACACAGAAGAAGAGGCCGCAGCCGATGCGGATGAAACGGCTTCACCGGATTCGCATGCATTTTCTAACTCTTCCAAAGTCCAAACAAAAGTTATCAGATGCTTTGTTTCAATAACGAAAACGGAAAGGTCAATATTTGAAAAAATATCGGGAAGGGCGTTTTCAGAGAGGCGGCAGTTTACCAAAAAGTCAACGGCGTCTTTACTTATCATAAAGCCTGCTTCTGCTGCTTTTTCTAAAATAATTGCTTCGTCCATTTTCTCTCTCTCTCGCCGTTTTTGTGTCAAACATCTCTGCCGTGATTCACTTTGCAATGATTTGTAATGATTTTGTAATGATTAATACCCTCTGACTCTTTAATCTGAGGCTTTGGTATAGTATTTATATAAAAGTCTTGTTCTTTCTGCAAGAAACGTTATTTATTATTTCGTTGATTAATAGCTTTTACTTATTTTTAATTTTCATCAGGTGAAGTTATGCTAAATAATGAGCAATTGAAGGGAATCGCAAAAGATGTTGGCATCGTTATAGGCATCGTCGTTGCTTTTTTAGTGATCTGCTGGCTTGTTTTCGGATTATGGACACCGATGTATGTCGTATCTTCGGGCAGCATGGAGCCGAACATGAATATCGGCGATATCGTTTTTGTCAGAAGCATTGACCGCGCGGGCGTCGTTACATGGAACGATGCAGCAAACATGTCAAACCCCCGCGTTAAGTTTGGAAATCCCGGTGATGTGATTCTGTTCAGGCCGCTCGGCAGTGACAGTTATACCCCGATCATACATCGTGCGATGTATTATGTTGAAGCCGGCGATGAAATGTGGCCGGGCGGACCGGCAGCGCCGCACGCGGGGTATATTACAAAAGGCGACAACGAACAAACCAATGCGCTGCTGGACCAGCAGACGTCCATCAGCCCGGGTATGCCGATTAAAGAAGAATGGATTATCGGCACATCACAATTCAGGATTCCGTTCGTTGGAAGAATAAGGCTGCTGTTCGCGTCCTAACATCTGTTTTTTGATGTAAAGTGACTTTCGTTCGCTTTACATTCTTTTTCCTTTTCGTTTCTGCCGCTCTCTCAACAACTGCTTCCACGCGCGAGCCGCTCCGCTTTTCATCTCATTTTTCACCCACCCTTCGTTTTTTCATTATCTTATTCAATTTGAAGCGGTGATTTAATAAAAAGCCGAATAAATCAAACCGGATGATTCACCGAATTCTGAAAAGCCGGACAAAGCGTTGAAAATTCACACCATTGACAAAGTTTGCTGACATGCGGCTTGAAATTGTTTTCCCAAGAGGAAAATTCAATTGTTTGAATCAAGTCAACAATCTCATTCTTGACGGCGCTGAGCTCTTCCTCGGTTTTGTGAAAGCGGAATTCTTCGTTGAACCGAAGATAATGATAAACGATTTCAGCATTATTTTCATTGTATTCGGGATATTTTTTTCTTGCGCCGATTTGATACAAAGAAAGCTGGCGGTCATTTTGAAGATCGCCGATTTGAGGCAGCCTTCCGGATGTTTTGTAATCATGAATTTCCAAATTTCCTGTCACATTACTGACAGCGAGGCGGTCGACAAATCCCATAATTTTAAAACCTTCAATATTGACGTCAATCCGCTCTTCCATTGAAAGCGTTTTTTCTTTGTCGAACGGCTGATGCTTTTTGTAATAATCCGCAAGAATTTTTTTGCCTTGTAAAAAATAATCTTCTTTTTTCATTCCCTCTTTGACAACTTGAATGGCTTCCGACATGTTTTCATTCCAAACGGTTTCGTATTTGTCAAGTATCAGAATGAGCGGAATGTCATCGTTGGGCATCTTCTTTTGGCGGCGGTACAAGTATTCAATTGATTCGTGAACGGTTGAGCCCATATAAGCTTCAATTCCCGTAAAAGGAATTTCGGGCTTGATTTTATCGAGATATTTGTATTTGTAAGAAAGAGGACACTTCTCAAAAGTCGAGAGGCGGGAATGGGAGTAAGTTGTCATTGTTCAGAAATGAATGTTTTAGGATTATAAAAGTTGGTTTACGGGGTGAAAGTAATTGAAATAAAAAAAGAGAATAAGCGACCGAAATCGCTTATTTTATTTTAAATGCTTGGAATTCGTTTTTCACTGATTCTTTTTCTTGTAGAGGCGATAAGCTGCATAGCCGCCAACAATCAAAACAAGCAGCAAAAGAACAAGCCAAAGCCACCACATGTTTCCTGATTCTTGAGGAGGTTTGGGAGGCTCGGGAGTTTCGTAACCTTCATCGGGGCCCGGAGTTGTGCTGTTGTCTTCAATCGGGGGCTGCGGGCTGATGGGATTAACAACCGTTGCGTTGCCGGATCCGGGGCCGCCTCCGCCGCCCGTAGGAATCCAAACAGCACTCAGCGTGACGTTTTCGGTCATGATGATGATGTCATCGGCTTCATAGATTTCATTATCCCAGCTCCAGTTACCAAATGTGAAGCCACTTCTTTGGAGGTCCGTGTTGTCCAAAACTTTGGCAGGCTCATTCGGACTGTATCCGTGAGAATCCGCAGGCAGATTGCCGATGCCGCCGTTGGCATCGTAAGTGACGAAAAGATATTCATCTGCATCAAGAACTGTCCAAACGGCGCTCAAAGTGACAGTATCAGACACGATAACGAAGTCGCCGGCTTCATAGGTAACGCCGCCATAACTCCAACCATCGAATTTGAAACCGGATTTCCACAATAAGCCTGTGTTGTCAAGAACTTCGGCAGGTTCATTCGGACTGTAGTCGTGAGAATCTGCGGGAACAGTGCCGCCGTCAGCGCCGTTTTCATAGTAGATGACTCTCAGATAGTCTCCTTCTTCAAGAGCTTTCCAAACAGCGCTCAAAGTGACGTTTTCAGTCATGATGATGATATCATCAGCTTCGTAGGTCACGCTGCTGTCACTCCAGCCATCGAACTTGAAATCGAGTTTCCAGAGATATCCGATGTTGTCCTTAACTTGAGCAGGTTCATTCGGGCTGTAGGCGTGCAAATCTTCAGGAACAGCACCGCCGTCAGCGTCGACCGCTTCGTAAGTGACGAAAAGATACTCATTTGCTGCCAGAGGCGTCCAAACAGCACTCAAAGTGACGTTTTCAACCATGACGATGGAATCGCCGGCCTGATACGTTACGCTGTTGTAAGTCCAGCCATCGAATTTGTATCCCGCCCTCCACAAATTGCCCGTGTTGCCAAGAACGGTTGCAGGCTCATTCGGACTGTAGTCGTGAGAATCTGCGGGAACAGTACCGCCGTCAGCGCCGTTGGCATTGTAAGTGACCGCCAGGTATTCATTCGCAGCAAGAGGCGTCCAAACGGCGCTCAACGTGACGTTTTCGGCCATAACGATGGCATCGCCTGCCTGATACGCTGCATTGTTGTAAGTCCAGCCGTCGAATTTGAATCCTGCCTTCCACAAATTGCCCGTGTTGCCGAGAACGGTTGCAGGCTCATTCGGGCTGTAGCTGTGAGAATCCGCAGGGACAGTGCCGCCGTCAGCGCCGTTGGCGTTGTAAGTGACGGTCAGATATTCATTCACTGCAAGGGGTGTCCAAACAGCGCTCAGAGTGGCGTTTTCGACCATAACGATGGAATCGCCGGCCTGATATGTTGCGCTGTTGTAAGTCCAGCCGTCAAACTTGTATCCTGCCCTCCACAAATTACCTGTGTTTCCGAGAACGGTTGCCGGTTCATTCGGGCTGTAGTCGTGAGAATCTGCGGGAACAGTGCCGCCGTCAGCGCCGTTGGCATTGTAAGTGACTGTCAGGTATTCATTCGTCGCAAGAGGTGTCCAAATGGCGCTCAGAGTGACGTTTTCGACCATAACGATGGCATCGCCTGCCTGATACGTTGCACTGTTGTAAGTCCAGCCGTCGAATTTGAATCCTGCCCTCCACAAATTGCCCGTGTTGCCGAGAACGGTTGCCGGCTCATTCGGACTATAGCTGTGAGAATCTGACGGAACGGTACCGCCGTCGGCGGCATTGGCATTGTATGTGACTGTCAAATATTCATTGACTGCAAGAGCTGTCCAAACCGCATTCAAAGTGACATTTTCAGCCACGATAACGGTATCGCCCGCTTCATAGGTATTGCCTCCATAGCTCCAGCCGTCGAATTTGTAGCCGGATTTCCATAGTCCGCCGGTGTTTCCGAGAACAGTTGCCGGCTCATTCGGACTGTAAGCGTACGAATCAACAGGAACATCGCCGCCGTCAGCACCGTTGGCATTGTAAGTGATTGACAAATATTCATTGACTGCAAGAGCTGTCCAAACAGCGGTCAAGGTGACATCTTCGGTCATGGCGATGGTATCGCCGGCCTGATACGTTGTACCGTCATAGGTCCAGCCGCCGAATTTGTAGCCCGCTTTCCATAAATTGCCCGTGTTTCCGAGAACCGCTGCAGACGCGCTCGGGAGATAATCGTTGGAATCAACCGGAACCGTGCCGCCATCAGCGTTGTTGCCATCGTAAGTAACGGTGTACAACGTGTAGAAACCGGCATTGATGTTGGTCACATGCCAGTTGCTTAAAAAGCTGATCCAAGCGGTCCGGAAAGTTTCAGGATCTATTGTTGAATCATTAGCAAGCGCGGAGGCTGTATTAAAGCCGCTTGGCGGCTTGATTTCAACAGCATAACTGTCTAAGGCCAAGCCGACGAAATAATAGAAGCCGTCACCGTTTGTTGCTGTTTGCTGAACCTGCGTGCTTCCTGCTATAACATCATACCGATACAGAGTAACGGTTGCTCCTGCAATTTTACTCTCCGCTTCATCCATGTTGCTGTCACGGTTCGCGTCATTCCAAACAAAACCTGAAATGAGCGGTGCTGCCGTAACCGCAAGATTTTTTGTAATATCAGCATTGCCGAGTGCGAAATTCTCCGTCTTCGCGTTCAAAACGGAACTGCCGGCTATAAAATCAGCGGATGGCCAGTCACCATAGGTGTAGCCCGGCTTAAAGTCAGCGACAAAGTAGTAATCGCCTGCTTCAAACCAACCCAGTCCGTTTTCTTTTGAGAAGACGACATTTCCTGAAATATCATCAAAAACAGCGATCGGGGAATCCGAGCCGACTTTATACAGCTTAATTGAATCGACGCCGCCAACTTGTCCTGCAATGTTGACGGTCATTGAAACGGCGTCAAAGTTGATATTTGCGGCAGGTGCCGGCACTGAAAGGCTGCCTGAGCCGGTAATCGGCGTGCTGCCCGAATACTTCAATCCGACAGGAACCGACGAAGTGAATGTCACGTTGTAAGGCGCAGCCGTTGGCGCGGACACCAAAGCTGTCAATTCATGAGCGAACCGACCGGTTTCATTGGTCGTTGCAGATGTGCCGTCAATATTCACAACAAAGCCTTCAACCGGTAAACCGTTTCCGAGAACCGTGCCGTTCAGCGTTCCGTTAAACAAAACGGAAACAATCATTGTCGTATTCACGTTGTTATTTCCGCGATCCGTATAGCCGTATCTCAAAGTATAATTGCCGGGGTGGCTGATATTAAACTCGGGCGAACTGGCTTCCAAAAGAACTCTGGAGGGATCAACCGTTTCCGTATCTGTCGCCGTAACAAATTGTCTGAAATAATTCTCAACCGTTGCGCCGAGGTCTGTTCTCCATATGACATGCGTATTTACCGCGGAGATGCTGATCGTACCCGGATTTTTTGTCATTGTTATGTTTTTAGTCGCAGAACGTGTTTGCAAATCGTCATCTTCTTCCGTCACATAGGTAATGCGGTAGACGCCGGGAGTGCCGTGGCTGATATAATTCGTCGGATTGGCAATTGTCCATTTGAATCCGTAAACAAAATCGATATCGTCTTCAAATCCGCCGGAGCCGTTGGGTCTCTGCGGCATGTAGGAGGTATTCGCGATGCTTGATCCCGGAATGGTGTAACTTGCAGTCGCTCCGACGTGCGGTGTAAAGACCACGTTGACTTCCCTGATTTTAAGGTCGGGTGTAAAGTCATCGTATGTATAGAATTCAAACCAGTTCGGAATCGTACCGGTCAGGTAATCAATTGTCGCGTCCTGGAATGCTTCCGGAACGGGACTGGATGAATTGACGGCTGAAATAACGGGAGGGGCTGATTTCACAAGCATAACCGCGGCCGTGAATGTATTTTCATGGCGGAGAGAGGCATTCAAATAAAACATTGTTTGACCGCGCGCTCGGTCTCCGTAATTCACGTCGCTGCCTGCAGTCACCCTCGGAAGCTCAAACGGAAGCTGAAGTTCCAAGCGTTCAGAGCCTTGCAGGTCCATCGAAACACGAATTGCTGAAACGTTTTCCCAGTCAACCGTATTATCCGCGGTGCTTCCCGTAAAGGTCATTTCATTCCAATTAAATGCCGAAAGGCTGGAGCGGTTGTATACCGCTGTATTTCCGATTTGGCTGTAGTCAATCGAATCGGTTGTGTAGTAGATTGTATAGTCGCCGGGACTGTCAAATCCTGAAACTGACAGACGGGCCGGAGTGTTTAAATTCGGTTTCCAATTGACCGCTTTGGGCAGAATAAAGAATACCTCGGCATCGGGGAAAACGCCGTCTTCTATGTCATTAGAGAAAAAGATTCTGAAAGTCTCATTCAGACTGCCCGCTCTGAGCTGCGGATAAGACCTTTCATCTCCCGGAGTGTAAGTCAGGTTGCCGAGAGGCGTCATAACGCTGGCGGTCATGCGGATTGAATCTGTAGAGATGATAGAGAGTGTCGTCTCCCTCAAGCTTTCAGGAAACGTACCGTTCGTTCCCGCATGAATCTTTCCGGGAGCGTCCGGGATGACCCTGAAAGCCCCGCCGGAGCCGCCGGATAATGTATCAATAACGCGCGGATCCCATGAACTGAGCTGGACGCTCTGCCGAAGAATGGTAATCCTGTCAGCACCGTCATATTCGGATTCGATGTAGACTTGCAGCCGAATATTCATAGCGCGCATCCAGAAAACATCGTCGGGGCGATCAGCATTCTCAAGTTTGACTTCAACGAGCGTTCCGTTTGTATAATGACCGGCATTCGGCCAAACGTTCGTAATTCTCGGCGTAATCACATTGTTGTTAACATCTCTCACCGTTGTCGGAGCGCCTGTTACGGTTACGATTTCTGCGGCGTCATTGCCTGAAATTCTGACGCCTTCCGGAAGGCTGAAGTAAAACACAGGGCTTGAAAACACGCCGGTGCTCATAGGGTCCGCCGGGTTCGTACGATGTGTGGAGAAATACGGATACGTCGGCGTACTCATATGGGCATAGAAATAAAACGGCTTGTCTTTTTCAATTGCTGTGACCGATCTGTTGCCTTCATCTCCGAGCCAAGTCGTCCTTGAACCCATGACAGATGTCATGTAATAAGTGTTGGTCGCGGGTGTTGAAAATGAAGAGGGAACGGAGCCGGATTCATCTGTTCTTGCCGTAAAAGTAAGAGATGTTCCGCCGACAACAGAACTGTTCGTTGTTCCGACAAAACTCAGAGAATGACTTGGAGCATAAGAAACAATACCTCCCGGATTGCCTCTCAGAGACAGAACATTCTCAAATTCAAAAACAACATTTTCACCGGGCGTAAATGCAGGCAGACCGGTGTGACTGTTCGGGCCTGTTCCGTTGACGAGGTCTAAAGTTCCGCCGCCGTTTCCGAGATCATAAGAAACGCCGTCTTTGACAAGAATGATTTTACCGTACTCCGTTTCGATATTTCCGCCGCTTCCTGGAATGCGGATATGCGTTATCGTAACGCCGTCCGGAATCTCATAAGTAATGGTCACATTCGATGTGCCGTCGCGCGCCGTGCTGGTGATAAAACTTTTGAACAATTCCTGATACAGCAGGTGCGAGTGCGTCTCATTTATTGTGTATTGTTCAGAATTGGCAACGATATAGGGAATATTGACGCCGCCGCCCATGGCACGTGAAAGCGAAACAGATGTTGTGAAGGCAGAAACGCCTGTAAATGTACCTGAAGAGGACGTTCTGAGAGGTTCGCCGGAGTCGGGAGAAAGGTTGACATTGGGTCCGCGATTGTTAAACGACATTTCGCCGTAAGCGCGCAGACCTGTGAAATTAATGGACGGCGTATTTGTAAAATTATCGTTTGTGACAGCTTTAAAAGGCAGCGGAGTTCTCCAAACAAACCGATCGGGCGCGGGAACCGTCATCAAATGGCCGGCCGCCAAAGGTGAGCCGTTTGAATATGTAAATGTCACAGGATTATCAGCTTCGGTCTGCCATTCCGCATAAGTTTTGGGAACGCCGTTAATTGTGATGACAACGTTTGAGAAATCCAATGTGTATCCTCTGTTGAACAGACGCAGACCGGATGAAGCGAGCGTGTTGAACGTGCTGTCAGTTATGAACAGATAATTGTAGTCAATTTCTTTGGCGCCGACAGGCATGATTGTCGGGTTAAACAATTCATATTGGGCCGGAAATGTCATTGTCGGATATAACGCGTGCGCCTGCATAAAAGAATTTTCGGCAACCTGGTTTAACGATTCGCCTTCATGTCTGGACAAGCCCGCGGTAATATCCGCAACTTCGTTGGGATAAACGAACCCCGCATTTGCCCGAACAAAGATTTCAATTTGAATCAAAGTCGGATCCTTTAATGTATACACAATTTCAGTATTGCTGTTTTTCAATTCAATATTCAGAATAACATCAGGAAAAGCGTCCTCAGACGTGAAGCCGATAATATCGAATCCCGTTCTCGGCTCGATCCACTCTGAATTATTGTGTTCTAATCGGACGGTGAAAACATAATTTCCGCCGAGATCGGTCTCATTCGCGTGAATTCTGTAAACAAGCCTATGTTCGGTATTGATTTGAATGGATTGGTTATCATTACCAACTGCTGAATCCAGCCAATTGGCTGTAATTGTACTGTTATAATTCGGTTCGGCCAATGCCGGAGCGGACAGCGCAAGCAGAAGAAGTGCTGCAGTTATTGCCAGATAAGAAAGAAATTTTGTTTTCATAATTCAACTCCCGTTTAAACCCCTGTTATTGGTATTATTATAATTGTAAAATATATTTTTTTGAAACTACTTCTTGATGAAGATAATAACTAATTGGAAAAATATACTGTTTTTAAATATATAAACAGTTCCGGTTATGCGGCTTCCCGATCCGGCGTAGAAGGAGATCGGAACAAACATTCACTGTCGTTCGGCCAATACCGAGAGAATACCTTCATAATAAAATTAGTTTGAATAATGATACATGCTATATAAATAAGTATACGTATGAGCCATAAAAATATAAAATGTCTAAAAATGGTAGATAATTATAACAACCTATGAAGAGTAAACTATTGGAGTAAATTAATGTAACTAATTGACATGTGAATAAACCAATAATGCATTGAAAGTATTCTAATATGCTGTAGAACTAAATAAAATCAAAAAAGACTGCGGGAAATAAGTATAAATTAAATTGAAGCTAACCAATTATTTAAATGAGTTGAAGAATTTAAACCATATCAAATAATTAAAACTCCGGTTCAAAACCGGAAAACGACTGAAAAAAAACGAACAGGACAAAAATACCATGAATACAGCCGGCACAACAGCTAAAGACGCGACCGACAAAATGATGGAAAAACCAAAGAGCGAAGCATTTGAAGAGCTGGGCGCAGACTCAGTTGTCGTCATTCCGGTAAATGATGACTCCAAAAAAATCCGGCAGATCTTATCGAATGATACCTCCATGAAAATTATGGAGTTGCTGAAAAAGGAAAGTCTTTCGGCCAGCGAAGTTTCTGAAAAGCTGGGAATTCCGCTGACGACCGTTAAGTACAACGTTGACCAAATGGTCGAATATGATTTGGTCCGCGTTCAGCGCATTAAATACAGTGAAAAAGGCCGTCAAGTAAAGATTTATGAAGCGCCCGAAAAGGTTATTGTTTTCGCGCCCGAAACAATGAGCCGCATTTCACTCCTTTCAATGCTTCAGAAATATGCTTTCGCTTTTGTCGCGGCGGCATTTGCCGGATTCGGCTTGAATTATATTTACCAAGGCAGGACAAACCAAGCTATGCCGGCGATGGCGAGATTTGCAGATGATGCCTACGAAATCATGCCGTCACCGGTTCCTGAAGCGGCAGCCGGCGCAGGCGCTCTTTCCGACGGATCTGTTATCCACAACTCAGTTATGGCGTTCTGCGACTGGTTCTTCTACATTATGAATTATAACGCCTTTTGGTTTATTGCAGGCGCGCTCTTCGTTTGCGTTGCCATTTGGGCGTTTGAATACATGTCTGTCAAGAAAAACGCGAAATCGGAATGAATAAATAAATCATCGGGGTTATTATAAGAAATTATAAAATAACCTTTGACGATGATTATGAAAATTGCGTTAAAAATCGGATATGACGGAACACACTTTTCCGGATCCCAAATCCAGCCGGACAAACGAACTGTGGAAGGCGCGTTGCTGCAAGCACTTTTGGAAACGGAAGTGATTAAGAATGCCGAAGCGGCAGACTTGTCTTCTTCCAGCCGGACCGACGCGGGCGTTCACTCCATCGGTCAGGTCGTTACTTTTTTTACAGATAATCCGCGGATGGCAATCCCGCGCATTTTGAATTCCAAGCTTCCGCAGGATGTTTGGGCGTGGGCGTACGCTGAAGTTCCCGACAACTTTGACCCCCGCCGTCATGCGATTCACCGGAGATACAGATACATTTTAAATGCGGACGGATATGACATTTCAAAAATGAGAGAGGCGGCAAAGCTTTTCATCGGCACGCATAATTTTTCAAATTTCACAAAAAAAGACAAAGACAGTCCGAAATCAACAATCCGAAAAGTTGAAAAGCTGGATATCCGAAGCCACGGGTCCGTCATTAAAATTGACATCGTCGCAAACTCTTACTTATGGAATATGGTCCGAAAAATCGTCTCCGCCTTATCGCTTGTCGGGAACGGCACGAGAGAGACGGCATGGATCTCTAAAATGCTTGATCCGGAAAATTATGAAAAAGGAATTGAGCCGGTGCCGGCATACGGTTTGATTTTCGTAGACATAAAATATGATCCTGAGCCTGAATGGGTGATTGATAATTATTCGATTAAGCAGACCAACGATTTTTACACAAAAGAAGCAAGCCGGCTTCGTGTGATTTCAACGATTTCGGAACAGTTTATCATGCAGCCCGAAAAAGACAAAGATTTGGGTTGATTTATCACGGTTTGCGTCGCGCGCGACCCGCTCCGTTTTTTAAAAAATGAATCAAACCCCGACCAGCGCTTTTATTTTACGCTTTGCTCAAAACAGTAATTGTCCGCGTCAAACTCTTATGAACACGCTGCTTGTAAATATTTTCGATATGAAAGCCCGCTTCCCGCGCGTAACTCTCAACTTCGATTTCGGAAACGACAACCGCCTTTTTTCCGGACTTTAAAACACGGAACATTTCTTTAAATGATTCATCATACAAGCGCTCTAAAGATTCCGCTTTGATCGCCGCCGACCTTCCGTAAGGCGGATCTGTAATGACGGCGTCGGCGATTTCACAACAAAACGGCAAACTGCAGGCGTCACCGACAAATAAATCATAGCGAATTCGATCCGACCCGCTTTCACGCTCTTCTTTTGAAAGAAGCTGTCCGGTTGACTGCGCGTAGCCGTCCATATTTGAGGCTGCCCCGATGATAATTTTCTCCTGCGCGTCAACGCCGATTGCTTTTGCGCCGAGCAGGCCCGCTTCAAGCAAAATGCCGGCCGTCCCGCAAAACGGATCGACGACAACCGCATCTTTTTTGGCGCCCGCAATGTTTGACAATGCCCGCGCGACACGCGGCATCAAAACACCCGGATAGAAAAACGGTTTCTTCTGAGGCGAGCGGTGTTCATATGCGCCGCGGTCAACGACAGCCGCAAGGACGCCGAACACAGCTTTATCCGTCAGCGTCAGTCTGAAAGTGACGTCAGCGCTTTTGAGCGACGCCCGGAATCCTTGGCGAAAAATGCGCCCGCCGATTCTGCCTTCCAAATCAACGGACTTGAGAACAGAGTTGTCGCCGAGGCGTTTGGCGCGGACAACGAAAGTTTCGCCTTCGTTCAAATAGTCCGCCGCGCAGAAACGCTCAGCGGCCGTTAAAATGGCTTCTTCATCGACATCCGTGATTTCAATCACTTTAGAAATCGCATGCGTCATCGCCAAAACATCCGGCATTTCATCTCTCATCATTAAAAAAATGTCCTCATCCGAGACCGCCGGATCATTTGAAAAAATGTCAACAATGATGCAATTCAGATAATTTTCAAAAACAGAATACTCTAAGCCGTAAGAAGACAAGACACTTAAAACTTCGGCGGCGGGAATGAGAGGATGTTCACCCGAGAGTTCAAACGCATACAGCATGAGCAGTTGAATGTGAAACAATTATTTATGTTCTCTGTTTTTTCAAAAATAAAAATTGAAAAAGGGGTTGAACCCTTTTTTTCAATTCGATCCGTTTTTCTTTAAACTTAATTCATTTGTTCTTCTTCTTCATCTTCTCGTCTTCTGTAGAAAAAGATCAAGAAGAAAATTCCGAGGAGTGATCCGGCTACAAGAAGCGTATAATACCATTTCCAAGAACCTTCCCCTCCGGGAGAACCGCCGCCTGTTGAATTATTTCCGGGCGGAGTACCGTTGCCTGTTGAATTATTCCCCGGCGGAGTGCCGTTGCCTGTTGAATTGTTTCCGGGCGGGGTGCCGTTGCCGGTCGAATTATTTCCGGGCGGAATGACCGTTGCATTGCCCGTGCCGCTTCCCCCTCCTCCGCTGCCGCCGCCTGACGGAACGTATGTCCAATAGAATTTCGGATATTCCGCCCCTTCTACGATATACCAAATTTTGGAACTGTCAGGTGCGGATGAAATAGACCAGCCTACATCTAAAAATGTTTGAATTTTCATTAAATCTTCAGCGGATTTCGGAATGGCAAAACCGTTGAGGTCGCCGCCGTTATCCTCTCTGAAGAAACTGAACTGAATTGCATCTGCAATATCGACGTGTTGGCTTGATACATTGCCTGCAAATCCGCCGACATTTTGGGCCCCGTAGCCGCCGCCGACACTGTAATCTCCAAAGACATCACCGACAGCGTAACAATTTGAAATGGTTGAAGTATCGTCATTGTTTGACGGCCACCACACACCTCCGATATAACCAACAAAGCCGCCGGTATTATTGCTGCTTGTATTTCCTACAACATTGCCTTCAGCATAACAATTTGAAATGGTTGAATTAGAGAGACCGCCGATAAATCCGCCGATATTACCGCTCTCCGCTGTCACAGCGACCGCCGCAAAACTGGTTGTTATTACGGAGTCTTGTTCAGCGGAGCCTGCAAGGCCGCCGACACCTGATCCCGGCGATGAACCTCTGACCGTGCCTGAAGCGGAGCTGTTGGAAACAGCTGAACCGTTGAGACTGCCAACGAGACCGCCGATACTGTAATTTCCGGAAACGCTGACGGAGAGGGCGTGACAATTTTCAATAACTGTATTATTCGCAGCGCCGACTAAAGAGCCGGAATAAGCGCCGGAAGTCGGATTCGTAACGTTGTTCAAAATAACATTTTCGATTGTCGCGCCGTTAGTGACACTGAATAAGCCGGCATGGCTGCTGGCAGAAATCGAAAGATTAGAAATCGTGAAATTTTGACCATCCAAAGTTCCTGTAAAAGGATTTGTTTGACTTCCAATCGGAGTGAAGACACCGCCATTCACATTTGCCATGTTGACATTTCCTTCAAGAATGTATGTTGCATTAAGCGTCCAATTAACAGAATTTCCCCGAGCATCGGGAAGATTCGCGGAACCGTCGCCGATATGAATAAACAGCAATTCATTGACATAAATTATATCCGGCAAGGGAACCCAATAGAATGTCGGATAGCTCACTCCCTCCACAATATACCAAATTTTGGAACTGTCAGGCGGTACGGGCGAAATGTCCCAACCTGCATTTAAGAAAGTTTGAATTTTCATTAAGTTTGCAGCAGACTCGGGAATGGCAAAACCGTTGACGGTGCCGCCGTTACCCTCTCTGAAGAAACTGAATTGAATTGCATTTCCAATATTGATATGCTGGTCTGATATATTGCCTGCAAATCCGCCGACATTTTGGGCTCCTGAGACACTTCCGACAGCGTAGCAATATGATATAATAGAATTATCGACATTGGATGCCGCCCAAATTGTATCTCCAATAAAACCGACAAAACTGCCTGTATTATTACTGCCCGCATTTCCGACAACATTACCCGTCGCATAACAATTAGAAAT
Organism: Methanosarcinales archaeon; assembly: GCA_031260345.1. GTDB lineage: Archaea > Halobacteriota > Methanosarcinia > Methanosarcinales > Methanosarcinaceae > Methanimicrococcus. The sequence goes on along the minus strand of JAIRKA010000028.1, from coordinate 34,137 downwards.
AGTGGAATTAGAGAGACCGCCGATAAATCCGCCAATATTACCGTTCGTCTCCCCACCGGTTCCTGTAACAGTGACCATCGCAAAACTGTTTTCAATTACAGAATTTTGGTCAGCGGTGCCTACGAGACCGCCGATACCCCATCCGGGAGATTGTCCCGTAACTGTTCCGGAAGCGGAACTGTTAGAAATAGTTGAACCGCTAAGATGACCAACAAGACCGCCGGTACTGTAATTTCCGACAATATTGACGGAGGAAGCGTGACAATTTTCAATCGTTGTATTATTGGCAGTTGCAATTAAAGAAGCGCCGGTGGTGCCGACAGTAGGACTCGAAACGTTGTTCAAAATAACATTTTCGATTGTCGCGCCATCGGTGCGATTGAATAAGCTGGCGTTGCCGCCGGCAAGAATAGTAAGATTAGAAATCGTGAAATTTTGACCATTCAAAGTTCCTGTAAACGAACCGGACGAGCCGCCGACCGGGGTCCAATCAGCCGTAATATTCGCCACGTTAATATTTTCGACAAGAATGTATGTTGCATCAAGAGTCCAGTTAACAGAAGTTCCCTGGGCATCAGGAAGACCTAAAGAGCCGTCGCCGATATGGATAAACAACGATTCGTTGACGTAAATTGTATCTGCCGCCGCAGCGGTACCGCATGTGACCAAGAACAAAGTTGTTATGAATAAAATCAAAAGAAATTTTCGTGAGATAAATATCCCTCCGAAACAATAAAGTTCATAACAGTATTAATATATATTTAATGATATCGTGAGAGTAAATTCCGAAAGCGGTGGCAGACGGTATATTTTAATAAGTTTCAAAAAATAAAATTGAAAAGGATTTTATCCTTTTTCAGTTCAGTCTTTCGTCAAAGAATGTGTTTTTCAAATTTGTAAAATTAAAATATTTTATGAACTTCATTCAAAAACAAGAGAATTAATTCATAAAAATTTAACCTGCTTCGGCATTTGACCGAATCTCTTTTTCACTTTGGCCGGCCAGTTTTCAGGATCAAGCCCGTGCTGCGCAAGGAATGCAGCCGTCCATCTTTCAAGACCCACGCCGGAGCAGCCGCTCCAAAGCTTTTCACCGCTTTGGCTTTTCACGTTAAAGCCGTTCGGATATTTTTCGCCGTTGATGCTGACGTTTTGAAACTCCAGCCATTCGCCTTCGAGACCGCGGTACGGCAGCGGCGCTTCGTAGTCAGTCGTTCCCGTCACTTCATCGGCGGCAACGCCCGCAAGGCCTTCCTGCGCCATGAACCACGGTGTGACCCAAGCTTTACGCCATTTTAAGTCCAAAATATCGTTGAAAATATGCGCGTATTTTTCATGAAGCAGATTCGTTGTTTCGACCACCTGCTCCTTTGTTCCGAGCCAGACCAATTCGATTCTGTGGAATTCATCGACACGCTCAATTCCGTGAATGCCGCCGCTTTCATAGCGGTGGGATGTTCCCGAGCGGTCAAAAATCAAAATCGGTAAGCTTTCCGTCGCGATTGTTTCACCCTGGAAGAATCCCCAGCCGGGCGGGCACTGAGCGTAGCACATACCGCCGATCGGGTCACCGATTTTATCTTTCAGCATTTCAACAGGCACCTCGTTCGTGACTTTGTAATGGTCAATCACATCTTCCCAAAATGCAGGGTCACGTGTCTTCGGCGGGCAAACGTAATAAATTTCGGGGTAAATGCCTTTGGCGTGGCCGGAATGTTTCCAAATGTCCCACATAATCATTTTCGGAAAAATCATTTCGTCATAGCCGAGCGGCGTTAAAATTTCTTCAACGACAATCTGCTCAAACACGCGGAATAATCGGGTCGTTATCGGACCGTGAATCCATTGGCCGCGGCCGGCGCCTCTTTTCAGCCAACCCTGTTTCAGCATATCTTCGGTCGGATCTTCCTTATAATGGAATTCTCTGTCTTCGCTTTCCCAAAGCAACTTCCAGTGTTCAGCTTTTGCGCCGTATTCATCTTTTTCAAGCTTTTCTTCAATCAAAGTCAAAATGCGGTCGGGAACCTGATTGCGCATTTCCGCTTCGCCGACTTCAAGTTCCAAAACAAGATTTCCGTTTGTGAAATCAACGGATTTGACGTAAGGAATTTTCTTATTCTTCAGATCAGACTCGGACGGAACGGTAATCATAAAAGTTTCAGCTTCGATTCCACGAATACCGATTTTATGCGTTTTGCCGAGCGGTTCCGCAAGCGCCTTTTTAAGACGCATGACGGCGTCATGAACACGAACGTAGCGGCCGGACGTCAGTTCCACGTCAATGCTTTTGTCACCGAGTGACCAGCTTTTGATTTGAGCGCCGGCGCCTTCCGGAGCCCCTTTTGCCAATATCGTCTTTTCGGCTTCCGCCATAATTTTTTCAATATCTTCTTTTCCGGCAGCGGGATCAGCGCTTGTTTTCAAAGAAGCTTTTAAGTAAAATTCCATTTTATGCACCATCTGATGTATTGAATGATTCATGTAAATGTGTTATAGTTAATTAATTTATCAGTTTCGAAAATAAAATAAAGGGTCATTTTAAGAAGGGAGATTGAGTATGGAGTCGTATCCTCTTCATTATTTTTTAGAAATTTCGACACTTATTTATAGGCAAGCGAACATGTTTAACTTGCAGTGTCATCTTCTTTAAGATTGCACTCAAATATTCTCCGCTTACCGTCAGCGGGGTCGAAAATCGTCGGGACCAAATATTCTCCGCTTACCGGCAGCGCGGGGTAAATAAATCGCCGGGATCAAACTTATCGGTATTATTCAAAATCGGCCGATCTTTCATTTTTAAATCATTTTTGGTGATGTTGATTCGATTAAAGAAAAACTTTTGAGACAGATTTAATTTCGAATACTTTCACCTCATTCTTCATCTTTATCTGTTCCAAATGCATTCTCTTTTTTGCTCACATTGAGCAGGATGATTTTTATGGAATATTTACCGGCTTATATACGCATCTTAAAACAGGGCGGACTTGTTGCTTTAGCTACGTCTGTAAATGACAGCCCGAATGTTCGAATCGTTAATTATTGCTGTGATGAGAACAATCCGTCTGTCATTTATTTTTCAACAACGGCTGATAGCGATAAAATCGCGGAATTAGGGGAAAACGATAAAACTGCTTTTACGACAATTCCGAATTCTTCCGATGACGTTCCTCACGTTCGCTCTCACAGTGCGTCTGTCCGCAAAAGTGATTTGTCTTTAAATGATGTCAAAGATTTATTTTTGGAACATTATCCCGGGCTTGCGGAAATGTATGAAACCATCGGCGATGCTTTGACCGTTTATGAGATTCATGTTAAAGAAGCGGATGTCATTGTTGACATGGAAAATTTCGGCAAAGTAACATTTTGAAATCTAAAGAAATATTCAAAAAGTTTTACAAAACATTTAAAACATATTCAAAACTACATTCAAAAAAATCAAAAGAAGTGATCAATTTGGAAATACCTGAATTCCCCGAAAATACAACGTTTTGCCAGTGCTGCGGAATGCCTTTGGATGAAGGCAGCGAATTGAAAGGAACAGAGGCGGATGGCAGCATCAGCGATGGCTACTGCATTTACTGTTACAAAGACGGTGCTTTTACAGCTCCCGACATGACTATGGAAGAAATGATTGAATTCTGCATTCCGCACGTGATCTCATTCAATACGGAAATGACCGAAGAAGACGCTCGTGAAATGATGCAGAAATTTTTCCCTGAGTTAAAGCGCTGGAAAAAATAAATGTAAAAAAGCGGATTGAAGCTTTTCGCATCCGCTTCAATCTCTTTTTTGTGTTCTTTCTTATGCGATCACATTCATTGAGTAGATAGCGTATGAAAATGGAACAAAGATGGCCATAGCAAATATGACGAGGAAGAACACAAATACCGCTCCGACGATAAACGGCAGCAACAGGAATGCAATAATTTCCCAAACGGTTGGTTCTTTGAACGGCAGTTCCCCTCGATTAATCTTTTCAGCATCCGTGTACGCGTCGTACATGTTCCAAATCCATATGACTAACCCGGGTATAATTAAGAGCCATCCGAGAGTGGCCGCAATCATAAAGCCGACGCCTTTCCAGAAATTCCCGTTGTAAACTTGCCCGAGACCGGACATAAAGAAGGATAAAATAAGCGCGAAAAATGTGCTTTTTTCTTTTCCGAACATCGGCGCGGATTGTGTTTTGCCGCTGTTGCCAACCGGCTCAGCATGTACGTTTTCTTCTGCGGTGTTTCCGCCTGACTGCTTTTGTCCTTTAACGGGGGCGCCGCAATCGGAGCAAACGATTGCGTACTCCTTTAAAGACTCGCCGCAATGGGAACAATATTTTTGTGCCATGTTTTCATCTCTGAATTTCTCTTAATTTTTGAAATTTTCAAACTATAAGATTAACCTAAAAACCTTTTCCAACCGATGTATTAAATCATTTGGTCAAGGTATTAATATTTTTTTGACTGTCGTAGTTGGCTCTTTTCACGTTTCCATTTTGCATCTTCTTTTCATCATAAAATTAATATTTGAAACGGGCTGTCTGTTTCTATAAATATTTTATTCAATTGACTAAACTGACTATTGTGATTGACAGGATGTGCCTTTTTGATTCAGAATGAAATTACGAAAAATATCTGTTCCCGTCGAAGCGTCCGCAAATATTCGGGCGAACCGATTTCAAAAGATGCTGTTTCAGCGATGCTTGAATGCGCAAGGTTCGCGCCGTCCGGCTTAAATAATCAGCCGTGGCGGTTTATCATTGTTGACAACGCCGGCAATTGCGATGACAAAGAAATCGGACGGCAGCTTTCAGAACTGACGCATTATTCTGACATCGTAATGTCTGCGCCTCTTTTAATCGCGGTTTTCTTGGACACAGCAGCTTCTTATCACCGCGAAAAAGATTTGATGGCCATCGGCGCCTGCATCCAAAATATTCTGCTTTCGGCGCATTCTATCGGACTTGGTACAGTATGGCTCGGCGAAATTTTGAAAAACAAAGATCAGGTCTCAAAAATATTGGAAGCGCCTGGTACGTTTGAGTTGGCGGCTGTGATTGCTGTCGGAAAACCTGTCGAGAAGTCAACGGATTCGGGATGTTCGAGTCGCAGGCCTCTGAATGAAATTGTTTTTAGGAAGTAAATTTTGAATACAATTTGAGAAAAAATTGAAATATTTTTCATAAATTTATGTAAAAGTGATTTGAATCAGCTGCAAAAACAGCTGACTTTCGTTTTTAATATTTTTTATCTTCACTTCTTTTGCATTTTAAATGTATAAAGTTATGGCTATTAACACGAAGATTCCAATCAGAACGATTAAAATAATCGGCCAGAAGAGGATGAAGAAAATGATTTCTCCGGCAGTCGGGCTTGCAACGGGTATTTGTCCCCGATTCATTTTATCTGAAACACTATATGCTTCCCACACGATGAGGATCCATGCGATAAGTGTCGGTATAAAGAGTAAAACTATCCCGAATATGATGCTGAAAAAATAACCGAGTTGGAATACGAGTCCTTTTAAAATATCTTTGTTGTATAATTGACCGGCACCCGGATAAATAGCGGAGAGCAGGATGGCCGCAAAAGGACTTTTCGACTCTACGATTATTGTTTTTGTTTGCGCTGTTCCGCTATTCACATCGCTTCCTGCGGCAGATTCCTTTTGATCATTTTCGAAGTTTTCTAAAAGACGGTAACCGCAATTGTAGCAAATGGCAGCGTCTTCTCTTATGACTTGTTCACCGCAGTTGGAACAAAAATTATTTCCCATTATTATACCTCATTTTTGTTATGACTTTTATAATTTCGATTGTTAAAAATGGTTTTAGAATAATTTATTAAACGGCCATAAAAGCTGACATAAAGCCTCTCATAAAAGCGAACATAAAAATTGCCAGAATGTAAAAGGCGATATAAGCAAAAGTAAGCATAACGAAGTCCGCGATATAGATTATAACGGCATCCGTTGGAGTCGGCTCAATAAAGGGAAGTAATCCTTTGTTTATATTGCCTGTTTCTTTGTATGCATTATAAAGCGCGTAAATCCATACAATTATTCCGGGTATGACTAATGCAAGCAGCCCGAGATAAAATCCGATGCAAAGCACAAGACCTTTTTTCAGATTTCCATTATAGACCTGACCGCTTCCCGGAATGAAAATCGATAAAATGATTGAAACGAAGACGCTTTTCTGCTTGACGTATACAACATTTTCATGAGAGGTCGATTCGGTTTGAGATGAATGAAACGATGAGCCACAGCCGGCACAGTAATTCGCATCGGGCTCATCTGATTTTTTTCCACAAGCTGAACAAAAATTATTTGCCATTATTTGTTAATCCCCTTGTAAACTGTTGAAAGGCGTAAAATTAAACTCTTATATTACATGTTATTTGAATGAATATGGTATAAGTAGCAATCGGTTGACTGTGTCGAAATGTTCTGAAATGAAGTGCATGTCGAATCAAAAAGAGAAACAGTGATCACCTCAACGAAAAGTAATAAAAAAGCGATAACGAAATAAAAAAGAGACTGAAAAACAGCAAAAAGGATTTTCAATCCCGTTACTGTTTTTTCGTTTTCTATGTTTTGGGTTGGTATTTACAACAATTCAAAAATCAGTCTTCTTTCTCTCTTTTGGCGAGTTTCTTTTCAATTGCGAAAATTGCGGTTGCATCATTTTTGGCAAAGGCCAAGTCATCAACAATGTTGGATGTTTGGTTTTCTTCTTCGATCTGTTCGGTGATGAACCACTGAAGGAAGATTTGAGTTGCGTAGTCTTTTTCTTTGACGGCGACATCCATGATTCCGTTGATGGTTTTGGTCACCAGCTGTTCGTGCTCGTAAGCCTGCTTGAAGAAATCATGAAGTGTTTTTCCTTTGATGTCCGGCTTGTCAATCGGCATCAATACAACGCTCTCGGATTGTTCCGTGATGTAGTCATAAATTTTCATGGCGTGTTCGACTTCTTCTTCTGCCTGAAGTCTGAGCCAAGAGGCAAAGCCGTCTCTGTTCATGTCTGTACATTTGGCAGACATCCCCAAGTAAAGGTAAGCGGCGTAAAGCTCTTTGTTGATTTGCTCGTTTAACAGTTTTAATACGGGTGCTTTAATCATTGATATGTCTCCTCTTCACTTTTTGTTCGCTCTCTGTTCTAAAATTAAGTATTGAGAGCTTTATAGACAAAATAATAATGTTTTCTTTTTATATATTACTGTCTGTTGCATTCATATTTGGACCTTATAAATCTCAGTGTTGTTCAGTTATTAAACAACTATTAAACCAATTTTAAACGTAGATTAAAGTCGTCTTTAAGAACTCTTATTGTCAACTTTTAATCAAAACGCGGGTTGACATTGGATAGTTTTAAATCAATTGTGTTCCCTCACCTTTAATATTCTTAAATGAATTATATTGCAGCAACTTATTATCCGATTACTATTATTCAATTAATAAATCATTAAAACGCAGGTGTTCTTATTTGACAGCCGATGAAAAAAAAACAAATACGCAGATCGTCGTCGAAGTCCGCGATGTTTACAAAAGTTATTTTATGGGAACTGAAGAAGTGCCGATTTTAAAAGGTGTCAACTTTGAAATCCGCAAAGGCGAGTTCGTTGCGATTGTCGGCCCGTCCGGTTCCGGCAAAAGCACGCTCATGAATCTTCTCGGCTGTTTGGACCGCCCGACTTCCGGCTTAATTTCAGTGAACGGTCACGACGTTAACCAATTAAGCGACAACGAGCTTGCGCATTTGCGCGGTATGGAAATCGGTTTCATTTTCCAGCAGTTTAACCTCATCCCGAGGCTGACGGCTTATGAAAATGTAATGCTGCCGTCTTACGCCAGCAAAAAAGAAGGCATCGATTATTCGGCAAAAGCCAAGGAGCTCCTCAAAATGGTCGGCTTAGGAGAACGCATGAAGCACAAACCGACAGAGCTTTCAGGCGGTCAGATCCAGCGTGTTGCAGTCGCGCGCGCGCTCATTAATGACCCGTCCATTCTTCTTGCCGATGAACCGACAGGAAATCTGGACTCTAAAACAGGTGAAGAAGTGATCGATTACTTCCGCAAACTGAATCAAAGCGGCTCCACCATCATTATGATTACGCACAACAACGAGCTCGCCGCCCAAACCGATCGCGTGATTAAAATTTTCGACGGGCAAATTACTTTGGACGTTCCCGCGGCGGAATTCATTCGGTACATGAAAGAAGGGCAGCTCACTGCTGCGAAACAATCCGCCGGTACGGAACAAACTGCTGTTACGGAATAATCGGGCTTGCATGAAACACAGCCGCTGAAAATCTGATTTCCGTTTTATATTTATTTTATTTTTTTGTTTCAAACCGTTATACATCTCATTTTTATAATTGTTTGGAGTTTAAGAAATATCACTTTGAGTGTTTTTATAATTATTGTTCTTTATAATAATGAATAAGGGAAAGTTATATTAAGGAAAATTGTAAACTGCATCAATTAAATCGGTGAACATTAGAACTTTGGAGCGGCGATTTTAATCCTTCAGAGTTCTCATATATAAGGTGAAAATATGTCCAAAAAACTAAAAAGCTGTATTCAAGTATTTATCGCGCTCATGCTCATTCTCTCGCTTTTTTCGGGAAGTGCAGCAGCCTTTTTAGGAACCGCCCAACCCGCCCCGCCTTCTTTAAAAGTCACGCTGGTGGATCAAACGCCGTTTCCCGCCCAGCCCGGTCAGCAAATCCGTTTCTGGATTCAAGCCGAAAATATCGGCAACGGTCCCTTGGAAAACGTTACAATCCAAGTCATGTCCGACAGCATATTTACGATTTCGGCAGCAGAAGCAACAAGAACGTATTCAACAATTAATGCCGGCACAAAGGTTTTTCATGAATACATCATGCACGTCGCGAGTGACGCTCCCGACGGTCCGCGTGAACTGACTGTCCGCCACAGAACAAACAATTCCAGCCTCTGGATTGAAGAGAAATTTGTGGTCGGCATCGGCGGTATCATTGATACCGACAACCGCGGAACGCTCATTGTTGAAAGCGTGAGAAGCAGCCCCGAAGTTTTCAAGCCGGGAGATGAAGGCATCATTTGGGTGACATTGAAAAACAATGCGACAAGCCAAACCGTTACCGCTTCCAACAGAAGCTACATGGCAAACGCGAGAATCAACTCTGCCGACTTGTATTCAAGAGACAATATCGTTACCCGAAGCGATGCCGTCAATAATTTGGGCATCATTGCTCCCCAGGACAATGTTTCCATACCCTTCCGCATCAGCGTTCCCGAAGATGCGCTTGACGGGACGTACATTTTGACGTTAGATGTGAAAGGAAGCTCTTTTGAATACAACATTCGAAGAAATATTGAAATCAATGTTGATTCTTCCGGCATCAGGGCGATTCAGTCAAGGCCTGTCACAACAACAGCGACAGGAAAAACAGTTGAACTTGACATCGTCAACGCTCTTCAAGGGTCCGTCCGCGGCGTATCTATTATTCCGGTCGCAGAAGGCATGTCATTTTATCCGGCTGAATTCTTCATCGGCGAAATGAGGCCGGATGACTTATACACGGCCCGATTTAACATTACACAAGGCCACGGCGATTCCGTTGTCGAATTCAGAGCCGTTTATTTCAACGGCGACAACCCGCATGAAGACAGCATGTTTATTGATATCGGCCCGATGGTTCGACAGTCTTCGGGAATCATGACCTTGCTCATCTATTTCATTATTCTCCTCCTCATCGGCGCTGTTGTCGGGCATTTCTATCTCAAGAAAAAGAAAAATATGTCTCTGATTGACTGGCTGAAACTTCAAAAAGCAGCCGTTCAGGAAAAAAGAAAGGCTCGAAAAGAGAAAAAGCAGCTTGAGAAGAAAAACGAGTAATTTCAATTTAGCCGTTTCAATTGAAAAATCGACTTCTTCGGAAATTAATTTAAAGATGATTAAATGCAATCGTTATTGCATCAAATAAATCATAATCAGGGTTCAATTTCCGAAGAAGTCTAATGAAAAACGTCGGACGGGTTGAAAATACAGAATAAAAAAGTGAAGCGGCTCGCGCGCGAGCGTTGCCGCCAAACAAACCATGCCCCCCGATTGACCGCTCCTTCGGACCGGTCAAAAATCGAAAATAAACACAAAGAGATGCCGAAATGATCAGTCTGTTCCATTGTTTTAAAATGGCAATTGCAAGCTTGAAAAGCGCCAAGCTTCGCTCAGGTCTGACGGCTCTCGGAATTATTATCGGCATTGCCGCCGTTATCACCGTTTTTACGCTCGGCAGCAGTTTTTCCGGCTATTTTGAGGAAGAGTTGGATACGCAAGGCTCGAATTACATTGTGGCTTTTTCATTTCAGCAAGATCTTTTTTATGACGCGCAAGTGGACATTGTTCGAAATACGCCGGGCGTCACCGGGGTCGCTACCGAAATTTCGAGAACGGGGATGGTCACTTTTGCGAATGAGCAAAGGAATTTCACGATTTACGGAACGCAAGAGACGATGATGGAAATCTGGCCGATGCCGATATATGAAGGGCGGTTTTTTTCCGATAGAGATAATTATGCCGTTGTTATCGGGAGAGATATTGCCCGAGAGGAGTTTCGCAATGACATCGGTCTTCGAAGCAATATTAATATTACGTTTTTTAATTCCAGAACGGGAGAGCAAGTGACGGAGACGTTTAGAGTCGTTGGCATCCTCGGATCCGATGAAACCTCTTTACTGACGGGCGGTATAGAAGATACATACATCTTCATTCCGATGCATACCATGCAGCAAATGACCGGCATAGAGTCTTATGCTATGATTTATGCAATGACTGACTCTCGTGAAACGATTAATGAGACGTCAAATGAAATCGAAAGGCGTCTTGCGCGCAGTTTGGGCGTTTCTGAACGTGATTTGGATGATCCTGAGAAAATTCCGTTTATGGTGATGAATCAAGCAGAAATTGTTGATTTGGTCGGCACTTTGACAGCAACGCTTCAAATGTTTTTGCTTGCAATCGGCGGCATTTCATTGGTTGTCGGCGCTGTCGGCATCATGAACATTATGATTGTGACGGTGACTGAGAGAACGCGTGAAATCGGAACTTTAAAGGCGCTCGGCTATTCTTCAAGAGATGTTTTAATGCTTTTCGTTGTCGAGTCGATTATTATCAGCACAATCGGCGGTCTGATTGGAACGGTCATTGGGATTGCGATCGCTTATGCCGGCGCGAGTTTGCTCGGTTTTCCCATGTCTGTCCCGTATTCGGGCGTTTTATTCGGTGTCGGCTTGTCCATTTTAGTCGGTGTTTTGGCAGGCGCCCAGCCGTCTTACCGAGCCGCAAAAATGGATCCGGTTGAAGCTTTGAGGAGTATTTGAGAAATGTTTGAGGCGGTGTAAAAATGATCAGTATTTCTCACAGCACGAAAATGGCGATCGGCAGTTTAAAGAGCGCCAAAGTTCGATCAGCCCTGACGGCGCTCGGCATTATTATCGGCATTGCCGCAGTCATTGCGACTTTTACGCTCGGCGCCAGTTTCGGCGCCTATTTCTCTGATCAAATCAGTGCGGGCGGTTCCAATTATATCATGATTATGTCTTCTAAGGAAAACCTGTTTTTCGATCAGCAGGTTGAAGTCGTCCGCAACACGCGCGGCATTGAAGCGGCGACCCCCGTTTTAACAAGGCCGGGAGCCGTTACTTTCATGGGCGAATCCAAAAATATGTCCATTACCGGTGTGCGGGGCGATTATCAGGAAATAGCGGCGATTCCGATGGTAGACGGCGTTTTCTTATCTGATCGGGATACGGCGGCCGTCGTTATCGGTAAGAATGTTTCCGAGGATGATTTCAGAAATCAAATTTCAACGCGCAGTTCCATCCAAATTACCGTTTTCAACAACGTCACGGGTGAAAACGTCACCAGAGCTTTCAGCGTCAAAGGCATTTCCGGCTCGGAAGAGACAACTCTTATTATCGGAAGCGATTCCAATACAGCTGTGTTCATTCCGCTTTCTGTTTTGCAGGAAATGTCGGGCCGCTATGATTATCCGATGATTTACGCGATCGCGGAGTATGATGATGTGATTCAGGAAGCGAATGATGAAGTCAGAAGGAATTTAGCCCGCAATTTAGGGGTTTCTGAAAGGAATCTGGACGACCGCGACTTAATTCCTTTCAACACGATCAATCAAGCCCAGCTTTTGGAACAAGTCGGCTCTATAACGCAGACGATGCAGCTGTTCTTAATCGCGATCGGCGGCATTTCATTGATTGTCGGCTCTGTCGGTATTATGAACATTATGATTGTGACTGTGACGGAAAGGACAAAAGAGATCGGAACGCTTAAGGCGCTCGGTTACACATCTGCTGACGTTTTGACTTTATTCCTCATCGAATCCATTGTTATCAGTGTTATCGGCGGTGTTATCGGGACGGCTTTGGGTCTTGGCATCTCCTATATCGGCACTTCCCTGTTGGGAATCTCAATGGCGCTTTCATACGGCGCGATTCTCGGCGCGATTCTCATATCGGTGATTATCGGCGTTTTGGCAGGCGTTTATCCCGCAAAACGCGCGGCTGACATGAATCCGGTTGACGCACTCCGGTCCATTTAATGAACTTTTGCTCAAATTTTGCTCGCTTCGCGATTTTTTTGCAGTTGCTGCCGCGCGCGGCCTGCTCCATTTTTCATTTTTAATGTTTTTTAAAATTGCATCACAATTTTACTCTATTATGAAATTGAGGAAAGGGGGAGGTTTTTATTTCCACTTCCCGATTTAATAAATGAGAGCTCATTGAAGAAATGAAAAGTAAAAAAGAAAAGAAATGAATGAAAACCTCAGAGCTTCGCTCTGAGTTTGGCCGCTCCTTCGGACCGGCCAAAGACCCAAAAAAAGAAAATGAACGTATCTCTTTTTCTTACAAGTTTGTCAGCGGCCATACGCCGTAGAAGTAAGAGAGAAGCAGGACGAAAAGACTGACCACAACGCCTGCAATTAAAACATAAATCGGTTTAAATGTAATTGCTTTTTTGTCCGCATCAAAATATCTCATCAATCCGGCAGAGGACTGAAGGCCGTTTCCTTTTTGTTTCACCATAAATATATCTTCCTTAATCTTAATGTTAAATACGTTTTATAGAATGTAATTGATAGAGCGTTTTTTCTTATATAAACATTTATCTTTTTTGCTGAATTCGGCCGTTTAAGAGGACAAATATTCTGCTTTTATTATACCCTTATTTCCTTTCCATTAAATAAGCTTTCACAGCAACCCAATTCGGAAATTCAGATGATCCGAATCTGATCAATTCGCCTTCGAATTCACCCGCGCCGTTTTTGTCGCGGTCGTCCACCAAAAAGTCACCTTTGTTCAGGTTTTTATAATGCGTTAATATCAAACGCTTATGAGCGCACTCCCCGAGATGCTTTTTCACCCAATACAATTTATCGGCCCAGGCGGAATTGTTTTCCCACGGCGCCGTTGAAAGAATGTAAATATCGAAATGCTTTGAAAGCTCTAAAAAACTTTCAACGGCATCTTTTATCGGCGGCAGGATTTTAAAAGCGTCTGGAATTTCATCAAAAGTTGCCGGCTTGTTTTCTTCGGGCTTTGCGCAGTACTTTTGATATGTTTCTTCATCCAATTCATCAATGACGCGCTGATAGTCGGCTAAAACGCCGTCCATATCAATGTAAAGGATTTTTCTCTCTTTCTTTTCTGCCGTCATTTTGCCGCCGCGCTTTCTTTTTCTCATTCATCCGAGAATGATTTCGTCAATTAAAATCGGCGGGTAAAAGGCGCCGTTTTCTGTGATGATCGCCGATACGTTTTCCATCGGCGTTTTGTCAAACGCCAAATTCAAAATCGGGACGCCGACGGGGACATTTAAGTCTTTGCAGGAGCCGATGTACCTGAGTTCGTCTTCGGAGCGCTTTTCGATTTGAACGTTCTCGTCCCAGCTTTCAGGGTCAAGCGTTGAGACAGGAGCCGCGACATAAAACGGAATATTGTGCTCTTTTGCCAAAACGGAAAGGCTGTACGTTCCGATTTTGTTGTAAACAAATTCTTGAGTGACTCTATCGGCGCCGACAATTACTTTGTTGATGACGCCTTCGCTCATCAAAAAGCCGGCTGCCGAATCCGGAATCACTTGGACGGGAATCTTATCCTGCTGCAGCTCCCAAGCCGTAATACGGCTGCCCTGATTGAGCGGGCGGGTTTCGCAGGCGATGACTGTAATCTTCTTTTTTTCAGCGACTGCCGAGCGGATGACGCCGAGTGCTGTTCCCCAATCGACACAGGCCATTCTGCCTGCGTTGCAGTGTGTCAGCACGACATCTCCGTCGCGAAGCAGTTTCGCGCCGTTTTTGCCGATTTTTTTATTGATTGCGACATCTTCATCAGCCATGCTTTTCGCAACTTCTAATGAAATGTTTCGAATCAGCTGCGGGTCTACTCCCTCTTCTTCAGCGATTTGAAGAACGCTGTCAACGCCCCACGCCAAATTAATTGCGGTCGGACGTGTTTTCTTGATCGCGTCGCCTGCCGCTTTCATGTCTTTGATCATGTCTTCAGCGTTTTTTGCGCTGCTCAGCCGCGCCGACAGCGCAATGCCGAACGCACCGCAGATGCCGAGGGCGGGCGCGCCTCTGATTCTTAAGCTTTGAATCGCTTCGCAGAGCTCGGCAACGTTTTTGCATTTAATCGTTTTTAGCTCGCCCGGTAAAAGCGTCTGATCAATCATTTTTATGGATGAATCCGAATTATCCCATTCAATTGTTCTCATGGTCCCGCCTGATTTTGAATTAGTTTGAATTAACTTAAATTATTTTTGAATAAAATGGATTGTAAATAGATTACGGCCGGCTTATCTCAATCCATCGGCCGTTATTGCAAAGCAGCATATATCTCCTTCGGGTTTTGAGCGGTGCTTTATGATTTTCGCGCTCCTCTCTCCCGTTCCGATGCGGTCCAATCTCAAAATGGTTTTTGAAATGTGTTCAATGCCGCGTCCACCGATCGGGCGCACGTTTCCGCTGTTTTCGACATCGCTGAAAATCTGATTCGTAATCAAAACGGCAATGCCTGTTTTTCGAGCGATTCCCTGTAAAAATCCGATTTGGTTGGAGAGTTCGCGCCGTGCCTGAATGCCCGCGTCTTCATCGTCCAGTTCGCAACGGTAGAAGGACGTCGCGGAATCGACGACAATTAAGCCGATATTTTCGCTTGAAATTTTCTCCGCTTCGCAGATTGCCGTGTACTGCTCATCAAAGCTCATCGGCTCGTAAATTAAAATATTCTGCGCGATTTCTTTAGATTTTTCGCCGGCAATTTGAGTGAATCGATCAAAAGAAAGCCCTTCCGTGTCAATGTAAATGACTTTTTTGCCGGATTTGGAACATTCAATCGCCGCCTGAAGACACAAATTCGTTTTACCTGAGCCGGGCTCACCGTACACCTGCGTGACGATGCCGCATTCAAGGCCGCCGCCGATCAAATCGTCAATCGGCTTGCATCCCGTGGTCAGATAATTTCCGATGGTTATTCCTCTCTTTTTTAATCCGATGATTATTGAAACAATATGGGTAATAATAATTCTGATTGATTATAATTGTTATTGATTGTGATTTTTATTGTCCGTAATAATTGTTTCAACTTACAATGAATTATTTTATAATTATTTCCCGCAGCTGCCAATTTATCAATAAATTCGTCCATTCAATAATAATCGGTATTAAATAAATATTATTTCTAATTAAAACAATAGCAATACTCCGAATATGGATAAATATATACAAAAGCTAAGGTTGCTTGAAAACATAATCAAGAGACATTAATGTTCGAAACATAGTTATATGTACTTCAAAATATATCACGATTAATATGCACAAAATGACCTTAGCGGCGGAAAATACGAGCTTGCAAATTAGCTTGAACGGCACAGGTACAGCAACAATAAATTGGGGCGACGGGTCTCCAAATCAAACTTTTACACTTTCAAGGTCGGATGTGGGCGGCAAAAAAACATATCTTGCGGGGTTGGGTACGCGCATTATCACGATAACCGGAGATAACATTACCTATCTCGGATGTGCAGATTCGGGTTTGACACATTTGGATGTGAGCCAGAATCCTAAGTTAGAAGTCCTGCGCTGTCAAAATAACAGATTAACAATCTTGAATCTGCAAAGAAATGCAGCGTTGCGCATTGTAGATTGTTCAAATAATAACATCAGTACCGCAAGTATGAGAAATTTGTTTATGTCTCTGCGCCCTGTTTCCGGCGACACAATTGCTGAACTCTCTGTCAGCGGCAATCCGAACGTAAGTACTTGTGACCCGGCAATGGCCATACATTACGGTTGGATATTATCGGATTTTCCTTTCAAAATTCCCGTTACAAACCTCTCTCTTGATAAGGCTGCCATTGCGATTGAAGCCGGCAAAAGCGAAAAATTAACGCCTGTTTTTACACCTTCCGATGCCACACTCAAACAAATAAAATGGCTGAGCAACAACTCTTCCGTTACGGTAGATGCAAACGGGATGATTTCGATTTCCGGGACTGCAACAGCAAGTCAGGCAACCGTCACCGCAATTACAGTAGATCGCGGCAGAAGAGCAGCTTGTACCGTAACTGTAAAACCGGCGTCTGCTTCGACATCTGTCCCGATACCTGCTCCAACACCCGCTTCTATTTCCGCAAACAGGCTTGCAACCGCAAAACTCGAAGACAGAATTGCAGCCGCAAATGTTCAGGATATACCTGTCATTTCAAATCTCAGAGAAGTGCCTGCAATCTCAAACATCAGGGAGGTATCCACCGCTTCAAGTCTTAGGGAAGTGCCTGCAACCTCAAAGCTTGAGGATGTACTCGTCACCTCAAAGCTCGAGGATTCAAAGATCAGGGATATACCCTCAATTTCAACTCCTGAGGAGTCCGTCACTTCAAATTTCAAGGACATGCCCGCAAACCTCAAGGATATACCAAAATTTGATGATAAATTCGTACCGCTTCGTCCGGAGGAATCGCCTGTGTCTGAAAATAATGTGGTCAAAAGTATAAAACTCAACAAATATTCAGTGGGGATTGCCGCCGGCAGCTTTGAACAGCTTGAGGTTATCTTTGAGCCTGCCGACGCGACATTTTTCCAAAAAGTTGTATGGAAATCGGATAGTCCGAATCTTGTGATTGTTGATGACAACGGCAGAATTCGGGTCTCTCAAAGCGCACAAGCGGGCTTTCAAGCGACCATTACGGCATCAATCTCGGATAGGAGTAACAATATTTCAGCATCCTGCGTTGTTACCGTTATTCCTGAAGATATGCTTCTTCTTCTCAAATGGATAAGTCCGGGGCAGCGTGACCAATTAAGAGAAGCGGGGATATTTGACGTTCCCGGTTTGTTAATGAAAGGAAGGACGCCCGAACAAAGACAAATTTTAGCGGCATCTCTTCGAAATGAATCTTTTTTACCGGGCCGTCTCGCAAACATACGACAGCTTAAAAGATCGACTGCTGTCGCAGTAAAATTGAATGCATCTAAAAAAATATTAAATGACAGCCGATATATCTCCGCAAAAGACCTTTCAGACAAAAAAGACGCTTTAAAAGACACGAACAATGCAAACATAATGGTGCCGTTTGACTCTGCTGTTCGAACACCGACGGATTCAGATGTTCCGGTCGCCTCCAAGCCTGACATAGACCTCCCGTTAATCACGTTTTGGATTAAACAGGCGGATTTGTGGCGTGTTGACGGCATGGATCCGGATACAGCGTGTCTTCTCGTGCAAATCGGTGTGCGTCACATTGTCGATTTGGCAAAATTGGATTTTGAAAAAGCGTATCCGCTTATGCGCCGTCTTTTTGAATCTCAGTCCGGCCTTTCTTTAATCAATGAAATCGCGCTTCAAAAACTGATCAGGAATGCCGGGGACATGACCGGCTATACGCTTCATCAAAATAAGTTTGATGACTTGATTTCAATGAAGTCTAAAGAAAGAGAGGGAGGTTTGTCTGAGTCCGCTATTAAAAACATTCTCGTCTCTTCCAAATACAGCTTCTCTTTGAACCTCGAAATCGATGAAAAGGAGCCGGCCTATCTTTTTAGAAGAAATATTGGCTTGAAATCAAGCGGAAAAGTGATTCGAGAAGGCTTGGACTTTTTAGATGAAATCGACAGAGTTCTTCCGCTGCCGCGTTTTATCAGTGGCAGGATTTACATGAGACAGGAAGGGAAGGCAGATTCTGACAAAATAAGTTTCCACGACGCCTTAGTCGATATCGAAGGCATTTCAAGCCCGTCCGCCGATAAAATCGAAGCCGAGAATCCGACAGGACATACCGATGGCGATGGCCGTTTCCATATTATTTTACCGGACGGCTATAATTTACAGGACAGTATTACCATCACCATTTCAAAAAATTCGGGCAAGCAAAAGTTTGTTCGAAACGCTTCTGACATTTTGAATTCACTCAAAGAAGAACAAGAAATTTTGAACAGCTATGACCGCCTTGACGCGCTTGGAAAACAAATTCAAATCGAGGCCTCCAAATTATACCATCTCGACTGGCTCAATGACGTATTGAGCGACCCGTACAATCCTTATAACGCGGATGAAAAGCTGGAAATGAATCGAGAAAAAGAATCGCTGGAACTTCAGGAACCCAAAATAAAAGAATCCATCGACTTGCAAAGAACTGAATATCAAAAAATAAAAGATAAAATTCTTGACTACGACAAATCAACCAATGATTTGGAACAAACTTTGAGAAATCTCCTGAGCAAAAAAACAGAAGCGGATTTGGGCGAGTTCATCCTTGTCAAAGAAATATTTGAAGGCCGCAGCACCGGCCTTAAAAAAGCGCTTCCGAGTGTCAAATTGATGGGCAGCGATGATAAAGCCATTCATCTGCCGACAGATAAAGCGCCTTCCCGCGTTTTTAATTACGGAATGGTTCAACGTTTGGTCGAACCTGCAATCTACCCGCCCGTTGCGGCAAATCAGCAGCGGCAAAGTTTGGAAAAACCTGTTAACGTGATGGATTTTAAGGAGAAATTATATTCCAATCCGGATGACTATCCGCAAATGGCGTCACTTGGAATCGGTTATATCCTCAACATGCATCAAGCATGGGTTCCTGATGGCTTTGCTCTCGGAACTCTCCTCTACTCGCTCGTATTGGCGCCCGGAGAAGAGCAGCGCCTCATCGTGAGGGAAAAAACACAAAGTTATGTCGTCTCTGATGAATCCGAAGGAACAGATATTGACAATCAGACTTTTGAATTAGCGAGAACGGATGACGTGGACGCCGCATTCGGCAATGCTGTTAACCGCATGTCTATGGGCAATTCCGAATATGATTACTGGGCAAAAACTGAAAGCAAAGGTGGGGGCTTTGGGGCGGGTTACGGAACATCCGCCTACGCAGTCACACCGGAGTTCTCATTGGCGGTGGTGAACGGGATTACCGGTTCATTTTCAAAAAGTAACTCCAAAGCGAGCGGCGGCGGAACTGCATCGGCCAATCAGTCCAATTTGAATAAGGAAGCTTCTTCTGCAGCACAATCCTTTCAGCACAACATCAAAAGTGCGGCAGACCGAATATCTCAAGCGAAACGCGTGAGCGTACGTGCGGCCGCAGCCGATGAAAAAGATTCGGCGGCCACCAAAATCATCGCCAATCGTAATCATTCGCATACTCTGACCGTTCAGTATTGGGAAGTGATGCGCCGCTATTGCCTTGAAACATGCATTGACGGCGTGGACTTAGTTGTGTTTGTGCCGCTGAAAGTGATTCGATTTCTTCCGGACGGGACGCTGTATTCCCCAAACAAGCAATCCGACTTTAACAGAGACAAATTTATGGGACGCTACAGCATGCTGCTGAAATATGCGGATGCTTTGTTCAGCGCTTTGCCCTATCCGTATCGAACAGGCATGAATCTGGTTAAGAAATACGCGGCGATGCCGAATTGGATAGCGCAACCATTGACCGCAGGCACACGAACATTAACCTTGTCGTTTAAATGTGATTTACTGTCATTTGATGACGTGACGGCTTCTTTAGTCCTGAAAAACAAGAGAAGAACGATTGCCGGCTTTGTAAACTATACGCGTCAAGAACTTCCAATAACCTATCAAACGATAATGGAATTAAAACAAGGGATTCGCGATATACGAAACAAAAACAGCAGCCACAGTGTCAACTGCACTTTTATGCTGCCGTCTGATATTACCGATGACGATCTGTCACATATTACCCTCAATCATTCATGTGACAGGCTTGAATATACGCTCTCACAGCGAACCTCGCTCATAAGTCCGGGTGAGAAGGTATCTTGGGTTAAGGAGGCAAAAGAAAGATACAAGGGATTGAGTGCTCACAGGAAAGATCTGTATTTGAATCCTGAAGAAACCGTGGCTTATTTGAACATGGTTAATAAAATGAATAATTTGGCTGAGGACTTTAAGGATAATTTCCATGACAAGCGAAAAATTGAGCACTACAAAAGCCAATTGCCCGAGTCTTACCGCACACCGATTGTTTCTCTCTCTCCCCGTGACATCATGAGTGAGGGCGCGCCAATGATGTCAGATGTGAATCTCAGATTAAACGGCGGTACGATGGGATTCATGATCTCAAGCGGCAATCTTCTTTCCTCTGTTACGCTCCGCATTGAAAACACGATGCCTGTTCTTCGCTACGCCGAACTTCAGGAAATGGAAGCGCTGATGCATCATATCGCAACGGAAGCTTTGTATTATTCTCAAGTCGTTTGGGCATCGCTGAGTGAAGACGAACGTGCCGTGATGCTTGAGCAGTATACGATTGACATGAATTTTGACAATCTGACCGGAAACAAAACGGAAACGCAGGACAATATTGACATTCCGCTGCTCAACTGCGTGAATGTCAAAAAAATGCTCGGCTTTTACGGTAATTGTATTCTTTTACCGTTTACGTATCCAAAATCGTTGGCGGATAAGCTTGGAAAAAGCTCCGCTGAAGTACAGGACGCGCTTTATCGGTATCATACTTATCATTTCCGTGTGCCGCAGACGACCATCTCACTGCCGACAGACGGGATGATCGGCGAGGCCGTTCTTGGGGAAACAAATGTCAGCGAATTGATCGACCTGACGCGTTTTTGGAATTGGAAGGATTCGCCGATTGACAGCATGACATTGGACAACAGCTATCTCAACAATACGGATTATCTGGCCGGCAAAGCGCCCGGCGGCATTACGCCGTTTAACATGACAGGTGCAACGCATTCGTCTGCGGTAGGAACGGCCGATTTGATTGCTGCTTTAGCCGGTAAGAAAATTCCGGCCTTTGACAATTTGACGGGACTTGACCAACTCAAAGACCTCGTCAATGAAGGAACAAAGAGTGCTGCAAATGGCAGAAAAGAGCTGTTTGAACACAACAAGCAGCTCACCCAAACAGCGTTGGATTACGCTACAAAAGCATCTGAGGGATTAATGCCCTTAAAGAAAGCGGAGACTCCCAAAGGCGATGGGCAAAACCCCAAAGGAGGGGAACAAACGCCGGCAGAAGGAGAACAAACGCCGGCAGGCGGCGGCAGAGGCGGCGGCAATCAAACTCCCGCAGGCGGCGGCAGAGGCAGTGGCGGAGGTCAAGCTTCGGCGGGTGGCGGCGGCGATCAAGCTTCGACAGGAGGCGGCAGAGGCAGTGGTGGTCAAGCTTCGGCAGGAGGAGGCGGTGGCGGCGGCAACAGCAACGTTGTAACGGTTTATTGTTGCAGCAATCCAGCGCATGCTTCTATTAAAGAAAGCAATACCGGCGGAAATAAGAATATAGTGACAATCAATGACGATTGTGTCAATGAAACGCCGAACACCGTTGAAGATTGTGTCGATGAAACTCCAAATACCGATGAGGATTGTATCGATGAAATTCCAAACACCGATGAAAAAGAACGCGATGAGTGATTGATATGATAAAAGAAAATAATTTATTGGCATTTTTATTGAAATCGGGAGAACTGCTGAAACATCAAATAAAAGAAGACGGGAGGAGGGTTTAATCATGTCAGCATCAATAACAATCGAAGCAAGGTGTTCTAAGATACATTTTTTCTTGCGGGGTTCCGGTCTTGCGGCAGTGGAGTGGAGGAATGGCAGAAAAGAGTTCTACACTCTTTCGAGCAATTATGAGCAGCCGTGTTCAATAGACTACAACGATGGTGTAGAAACACGCACTATAAGAATAACCAGCGGCGATGTAATCACAGGCATTCGTTTTGCAATAGCTTCCAATGTATCGTCCTTGAATGTGAGTTCCCATCCCGGTCTTGATGAAGTGATTTGTTCTCAGAATCAATTAACAAGTTTAAATTTGACTAATCTCCCCGGATTGGAAAATTTGGATTGTTCTCATAATCAATTAGCAAGTTTAAATCTGACCGGCCTTTCGGGATTGAGAACCTTAAACTGTGCCGCTAATCAATTAACAAGTTTAAATTTGGCCGGCCTTTCGGGATTAAGAGTCTTAAACTGTGCCGCTAATCAATTAACAAGTTTGGATTTAGGTCCCTGTTCCGGATTGTATCAGTTGAACTGTTCAAACAATCGCATGTCAGTTTCGGCTTTAAACAGTATGTTTTCTTCGCTGCCTACCATTTCCGAATCCAATCAATTACATGTCGGAAATAATCCCGGATCCAACACATGCAGTCCGGAAATCGCCGAAAATAAAGGCTGGAGGATATTTGGAGTTCATGTTCCCGTAACGGGCATAACGATTAGCGAGTCAGAGATGATAATTGAGCCAACGAGAAGCAAAAAACTGACTGCAGACATCTCCCCCCATAATGCCACCAATAAAAATGTCACTTGGAAATCGCTCAACCGATCGGTTGCCGATGTTGATTCGACAGGAAAAGTGACCGCTTTTAGAGCAGGAAAGGCAACCATTGAAGCAATCACCGTTGATGGAAACAGAATCGCAAGATGCAGAGTGACTGTGAAAGTTGACGTCTCGGGAGTCACGCTTAGCAGAAGAACGTTGTCATTAGTAGCAGGCGACAGTGAAACACTGTTGGCAAGTGTTCTGCCGGCAGCGGCGACAGACAAAAAAGTCACATGGCAATCAAGCATGCCTTCAAGAGCAACAGTTGATGCTAACGGCAAAGTCACCGCTTTGGAAAATGCAACGGCGGGGACAGTCGGAATTACTGTGGTCACAGAAGACGGTAAAAAAACAGATACATGTACCGTAACGGTAAGAAGACCGGTTGCCGTATCCTCTATAACACTGAATAAATCAGAAACGCCGATTGAGCCCGGAGGTAAAGAGACGCTTACAGCGGTCGTTTTACCTCATGACGCGACAAACAAAAACATCAACTGGCATTCAAGCAACCCGTCCATGGTAACAGTTAACAGTTCAGGCGTTGTTTCTGTTCCTTCAACCGCCGTAAAGGGAACCATGGCGTCAATTACGGCATCTTCCGTTTCCAATCCGACAATAACGGCAAGCTGCGCCGTGACAGTCGGGGATACGATAAATGAAATTGGGCAAGACGATGATGACCCGCTTCTTAAAATCAAATGGATGACCAAAGAACAGCGTGATCGCTTATCAGAACTCGGCATCACAACAGTTCCGGATTTGCTGCTCAAAGCCCGAACACAGGGACAAAGAGACATTATAGCGTCAGAGCTTGGCATCAATGTTTCAATGGTCAATTCTTGGCTCAAGCAAGCGGATTTATTGCGCGTTGAAGGCATGGACAACGATACCGCCTTTTTGCTTGCGCAAACCGGTGTACGGCATGCGGCGGACTTGGCAAGAGTAGACGTTGAAATCATTTATCCGCTTTTGCGGCAGCTTGGAAAATATCAGCCGGGCATTTTAAATTTGGCAGACCCGCTGTCGCTTCAAGACATGGTTCAAAAAGCGGAAGATTTAACGGGCTTTTCCGTCAATCAAAATAAGTTTGACGATTTGATTGTCTCTCAAGTCAAAGACAGACAAGATACGCTGTCTGAATTTGAAGTTCAAAATGTTTTTTTCCAATCCAAAAGTCCTTTTTCGTTATGCATTGAAATCGATGAAAAAGAGCCGGCATTTCTTTTTAGAACGGAAATTGGCGAAAAATCAAGCGGCAAGATTATTCGAGAAGGCTTGGACTTTTTAAATGACATTGAACAAGTTCTTCCGCTGCCTCGTTTTATCAGCGGCAGAATCTATATGAAAAGCGTTGACGAGGTGAATGACAAAGGCGTTTCTTACCCCGACGCCTTGGTCACCGTAAGCGGCATTGCAAGCCCGTCCGCCGAGAAATCTGATGAAGAAAGCAACCCGATCGGTTATACAGACAGTGACGGACGTTTCCATATCATTTTACCCGATGGCTATAATTTAAAAGACGGCATCATTCTCACTATTTCAAAAGGTCGGGGAAGTCAAAAGTTTGTCAGAAGTGCTTCTGATGTCCTCGGCGCTGTCAAAGAGCAGGAGATTCTCAACGATTATGACCGCCTGGATTCGATATTAGAATATATTCGTGTTCAGCGTTCCAAATTGAATCATTTCGACTGGCTGAAAAAAGAGCTTGCTGACCCCCATAATCCGACTTATTCCCGCGATGAACTTTTGCAAATGTATCGCGAGAAAAAGGACTTGGAAAAACAAGAGTCTGAAATTAATCAATCCATTGAGCAGAAATGGGAAGAGTACAACGAAATTAAAGGAAGAATTCTTGATTATGACCCGACAACCAATGATTTGGAGCAGACGCTGAGAAATCTTTTAAGCAAAGATTTGGAAGCGGATTTGGGCGATTTCATTCTCATTGAAGAAATTTTTAAAGACCTTCGTACCGATTTGAGACGGGCTCTTCCAAGCGTTAAACTTATGGGAGAGGGTGAAGATGCCATCCATCTTCCAACAGACAGAGCGCCGTCCCGAATTTTCAGTTATGGAATGCTTCAGCGTTTGGTTGAGCCGGAAATAACAAGCGGGTTTAGAAAAACGCTGTCCGGAACAGTTGATGTGACGGACTTTAAGACTCAAATGTATAAGGACCCGGGGGACTACCCTCAAATGTCCTCCCTTGGAATCGGTTATGTTCTCAACATGCACCAGTCCTGGGTTCCGGACGGTTTTGCTTTAGGCACCTTGCTCTATTCACTCATATTGGCTCCCGGAGAAGAACAGCGTCTGATTGTCAGAGAAAAATCTCAAAGCTACGTTGTTTCAGATGAAGCCGGACAAACGGACATAGATGGTGAAACCTATTCAAAAATGCAGATGGACGATACAACGGCGGCTTTTGATTACGCAGTCGGCCAAATGATGCAGGCGAATTCTGAATACGATTATTGGGCAAAATCGAGAACACAGTCCGGAGGATTTGGCGCGGGTTATGGCGTGGCCGCCGGTGTTCCGGGTGTTTTATCGGTCATGCTTGGTTTGTCCGGTTCTTATTCAAAAACAACGACGAAAACAACCGGCGGCGGTAGGGCATCCGCCGGTCAAACCAATACGCACAGAGAAGCGTCTTCTGCTTCACAAACGTTTCAGCACAGCATCAAAAACGCAGCCGCTAAAATCACTCAAATAAAGCGCGCCAGTGTCCGTACAGCCGAAAGCACGGAGAGTGATTCTGTTGCAACCAAAATCATCGCCAACCACAATCATTCGCATGCGATGACCATTCAGTATTGGGAAGTGGTGCGCCGCTATCGCCTTGAAACTTGTATCAATGGCGTGGACTTGGTGCTGTTTGTGCCGCTTCAAATCATTCCGTTCATCCCGGATGGTGAATACGCGCCCGATTTATCCGACTTTACAAGAGATGAATTTACAATGCGTT
Source organism: Methanosarcinales archaeon (assembly GCA_031260345.1). GTDB lineage: Archaea > Halobacteriota > Methanosarcinia > Methanosarcinales > Methanosarcinaceae > Methanimicrococcus. The sequence continues at coordinate 8,293 of JAIRKA010000028.1, read as the reverse complement.
ATGATGTGCTTTTAAAGTACGCTGACACGCTTTATTTCGCTCTGCCGCCTCAATATCGAAAAGGAATCGACTTGATAAAGAAATACGCGGCATTGCCGGATTGGGTGCCGGAAGACGCGGATACTCAACAAAGAAAAATCAGCTTGACATTTACATGCAATCTGATGTCATTTGATGATCTGACGGCTTCTATGGCTTTGAAAAACAACAAAGGCACAATTGCGGGTATTGTAACGTATGAAGATTTGACTTCCAATCCTAAGCGTACAGGTCAGAAGGGCGAATTGAAAACAACATATGCGACGACAAGCGCGTTAAAACAAGCGATTCGCGATATACGAAACGGCAAAATCGCCCAAAACACAAAAGTCACATGTACTTTTACGATACCAAGCACCATCTCTGACGATGATATCTCGCACATTACACTCTTTTATTCATGTGAAGGACTTGAATACGTGCTTCATGCGGATAAAAATGCTTTAAAGGGCGCGGCAAGGGAAGCTTATGACAATATGGTAAATAAAATGATGAATCTGGCGCAAGATGATGTTGACACCCAAAAAGATATTGAAAAAATCGGACACTACAGAAGTCAACTGCCTGAGGCCTTCCAATCGCCCGATGTCTCTTTGTCTCCCCGTGAGGTCATGAATGAAGGCGTTCCAACGATTGTGCCGGGAGAGGGTGCAACAGAACTCCTTGAAGTAAAAGTAGACGAAAGAAAAGAAGAAGATGCAAACCTTCAAATGACGCTGTCAAGCACCGGTCTCAGTTCATCTGTTATCATAAATGTTGCCACCAAGACGCCTGTCCTTCGCTTTACTGAGCTTCGGGAGATGGAAGCGGCCATACAGCACATTGCGTCAGACACTTTGCATTATTCCCAAGTGATTTGGGCTTCCCTGAGTGAAGATGAACGCGCGATGATGCTTGAGCAATATACGATTAACATGAATTTTGACAATTTGATGGATGACAATACCTACGCTTCAGAGGACATTGACATTCCGCTTCTCAATTGTGTCAATATCAAGAAATTTTTGGGCTTTTACGGCAATTGTATTCTTTTGCCGTTTACTTATCCAAAAGCTTTGGCGGATAGGTTGGGTAAAACGTCGGCGGAAGTTACGGATGCTCTTTATCGATATCACTCTCATTATTTCCGTGTGCCGACAACGACGATATCATTGCCGACAGACGGCATGATTGGAGAGGCCGTTCTTGGTGAGTCCAATGTCAGTGAAGTCATCGATCTGACGCGCTTTTGGAATTGGAAAGATTCGCCGATTGAAAAAATGGATTTAAACAATAATTATCTCAGTAACACGGATTATCTCGATAAAAAAGAGCCGGGCGAACTTAAACCCCTCAATTTAAAGGGCGCTGAACACGTCACGACTGAAAAGTTGGTCGATGTGATTGCCGCTTTGGTTGCTAAAGAGTCTCCCTCTTTTGAAAATATCACGGGACAAAGTCAGCTCAAAGCAATCATAAGTGAAGGAACAAAGAGCGCGGCAGATGCCCGAAAAGAAGCAATGGATTACAATGCCGATCTTTCTAAATCAGCATTGGGTTTTGCTTCAAATGCGATGGACATTTTAAACGTTATGAGAAAAGAGTCGGAAAAAGAGAACAATAACACGAATAATAACAATAACAGAAATAATAACAATAGAGAAAATGGCGCAGACGGCGATGGCCGCGGTGGCGGCGGTAGCGGTGGTGGCGGCAGCGGTGGCAACAGCAGTGGCAGTGGTGGCAACAGCAGTGGCAGTGGTGGCGGCGGCAACAGTAACGTGGTAACTGTGTATTGCTGCGGCAAATCCTCCTCCGAATCAAAGGATGCAGATCCGAAACCAAAGAACACTGACACGAAATCAAATATGTCCGATCAAGAAGTCCGCAAAGAATCTGATGAAAATAAGGGTAATTAACGTCAGCGAGCCGTCAATAAGAATTTGAAATCATAAAAGTGAAAGTATAGAGTGCGTGATTGAATGACAGACGAAGTAAATGAAAAAGAGGCAAACGAAAAAGAGGTAAACGAAAAAGAGGGAAATGAAAAAGAAACAGATGAAAAAGAAGTAAACGAAAAGGAAACGAATGGAAAAGGGGCAAATGAGAACATGACAAATGAAAACAGAACAAACGAAAACAAAGCAAATGAAAATGTTTCAAGTAATGATCAGGACGATTTGTTGAAACTTGCGGTCAAATTGTTGGAGCAGGAAGCTTCGCCTGAGATGTTTGAGCTTAGAAAAATGCTCATTCGTCGAATTATCATGGAGAGCGACATAAAACCTTCGCGCATCCCTGCTCCTGTGAACATTACTGAAATCGGGGGATATATTAACTTGATGCGGCAGTTAAATCAGGAGGAAATGCTGCGGCAAACCATCGCTTCAATACTCGGTTTGCCAATGCGGCCGCCGCTAGAGTAACATTTTTATGCAAAAACGTTTCTCTCTTTTTTTATTTGTATTGGATAAGAATCAAATAGTAGCAAAGTGTTTACTTGACTATGGCAAACGCATTACTCGCAGCAATATTGTCGTTCTTTATCCCCGGACTCGGTCAATTCTACTGCGGCAGTTTACTCAGGGGACTTTTGATTTTTATCGGTGCCTTAATTGTTTTCGCAATCGCAATCTTTATTCCAATTATCGGAGCTATTATCGCTTTTGTATATTGGATTGCCAATATTGTTGATGCTTTTGCTTTAGCGCAAAAAAGGTAATCAAAAATTAACATATCCATTCAAGAAATGTTGTAAAAGAGTGAGCTTTTAGACATAAACTCAATATTTTGAGTTTTTTTATTTCATCCTTCTTTTCAATTTATTACTTCTTTCCGCGCTCAGTTGCTCGCCGATATATTTATCCAACAAGTCAACAAACTCAAGCGCTCTTTCAGGAGGCACCGTTCCGCCTGCCGCGATGTCATGTCCGCCGCCCGAGCCGCCGACCATTTCTGTGACGTCGTTCATCGCGTTTGATAAATTCAATCCTCGGCGAATCAAATCCTGTGTGCCGCGCGATGAAATTTTGATGCCGTCTTCTGAATCGGCCATACCGATAATCGGTTTTTTGCGGTCAACGCCGTCCAAAGACGTTGCCATTCCCGCGATGATCCCGACAATCGTTTCTTTGATTTCTTCGCCCGAATAGAAATATTGAATATATTCAAGTTGAGTGACGCCGTTTTCTTTGACAAAATTGAGTCCGTTGACCAAATTTTTTCGGTGTTCGGAAAGCAGCGTCCTTGCTTCGCCAAGCGCTTCGCCGCGATCGCCCATGCAAACACGAACGCCGATTTCCGCTTTATCGTAGCGTCCGGTTGCGTTCAAAAGCGTTGAAAACTCAGATGCGTCTCTCATTTCCGATCCCTCTTTTTCCGCCTGCAGCGTGTAGCATTCGCTGATGAGCTCTTCCACGCGGCGTGTCGGAAAACCGCGGTCCTGGCAGAATTTCATGAGGACAGAGATCACTTTGACGCGCTCTTCCTTTGAAAGTTCAATCCATAATTTTGCTCCTTCGCGCTGATCATAGCCGACCCCTGCGCTTTGAAGGAAACGAATGCAAGCTTCTTCTTCTCCCGTCAGTCCCGGCAGATAGGGTTCAGATGAATATTGAAGCATTTTATAAATCGGACGGGTTTGTTTTCCGAAAAGCGAGAGGTCGGGAGCGTTCATTAAAACGCCGGCCTGAACGCCTTGTTCCAATATTTCTTTGTTTAAGCCGACCAGTTTTCCGTATTTGCGGTTCTGCATGTCGCCGATTGCGCCGACAATCGCGAGACCGGACAAATCTCTGTTGTCGCCGAGAGCGTTTGCCAAAATATAAGAGACGCCTGAGCCGCTGATTTCAAAGCCGCCGTTTGCGCCGTATAAATGCGGATTGATGTGGTACGGAAATGTTTTTGAATCCGGCGCGATATTTTCGGGGCGTCCGGTCGGCTGATGGTGATCGGCAATGATTGCTTCCATTTCGTTATCAACCATGAAGTCAACCATCGCGCTGCCGAGGTCGGTAAATACCAAAAGCTCATGATTTTCTTCAAGCAAACGCGTCATTATTTTTTCATCCAGTTTTTTGACGTATTCGGCGGTATAATGAATGCCGGCGCGCTCAAAAGAAAGGCCCATAATCGCAGCCGACGTAATGCCGTCGGCATCAATGTGAGAAACCAGATGAACGGAGTTTGCCGTTTTCAGGCGGCTCGCGCACAACGCTGCTCGTTCGCTTAATTTGTTAAATATTTCGGAAGCCATTTTTTCACTCGTTTAAAAAATTATCAAAATATGTCCTTGACAATGCATTTCTGATTTAAAAAGATAGTTAAATTTTTCTTCCACTTATTATTTTTAAAAAAATCAAACATCCAACTTTCATAAAATTTCGATGAACCTGAACGCCCGATAAAACCTAAAAATAAGAATGAGTCAGATAAAAATAAAAAACGGCGTTCCTGTTTTTCAAGAAAACTGAAAGAAAGACGATGTTTCAGTAAAACCGAATTTGGATAGAAACTTCGAGTACGACCGCAATTTTTGATTCCGGGCGGCGCGAAGCGGCGGACGGAAGCAAAAAATGCGGCTTCTTACCCCAAAGAAAAAATAGTTTTAAAAAGCCTTTCTTTTGCTATCGAGTAAAAAAATCGTTTTTAGACTTCGTTGTTTTTTATGGGTGTGAATCTCCAACTCCTCCTTCATTCGCTTCGCTCATGAACTCGTCGTTGGAGGTGGTTGTTTTGTTTTTCCAATCAATTTTGGATAAAACCAAACATCCGTTTTTCTAAAGTATTTATGAAACATGAACGCCCGATAAAACCTTAAAAATAAGAATGAGTTAAATAAAAATAAAAAAAATGGCGTTCCTATTTTTTAAGAAAATTGAAAAAAAACGGTGTTTCAATAAAGTCAAAAAAGTATGAAACCACGCACGATAGATCAAATTTTAAAAAATAAAAAGGAAAGTGCGCTTTTATGCACTTTTTGATTGAAACATATAATTGAGTTTAAGATTTGACGATAACGAATCAGATTCGTTCATTATTTCTCGTGTTCTGTATGTTTTTTTCTAACAAATACCCAAGCTGCGATTGCAATCGGGAAAAGCAAAACGACCAAAATCTCCGCCGGAGGAATCAACGGCGGTTGAGGGGGCAACGTTTCATTTCCTCCGTTTTCCGGAGGAGGGGGCGGGGTGATGGTTGTATTATTGTCGGGAGGAGGCCTGACTGTCGCGTTACCGGTTCCGCTTCCTCCGCCGCCCGTGCTTTCATTGAGCTGCCACTGAGCAAACAAAACGATGCTGGAATCCATTACGCGGATCTGCCCGGGCTGATATGACCTTTCAGGATTGAAGCCGTCTGTCATCCATCCCGTGAAAGTGTGATCTGTTTTTTCCAAAGTACCCCGGCCCATAATTGTCGCATTTTTGAACTCGCCGTCCCAAATGTAAACAGTCCAATCTCTCGGAGCAGTGCCTGCCGTGTGACCGTTGCCGTCATAAATAATCATAAACTCCGGAATTAAATGAGTGGCGTCCGCGACGACGTATGCGTATTTGAGAAGAGGATCATCGTTCCAAGTTTGGATGTTCCATGTTTGAACAGGCATCATGAATTTGCCGTAGGAATTCAAAGTCCAGCCGGCTGCGTCAAATGTTGCCCAAACATTAATTGTTTGAATCGGGCTTGTCGGGTAAGAGCACCAAACATCTTCGGAGCCTACGTCAGTAACGACGCTTGCTCCTGAAATATTTGTAATGGTTCCAATCACGCCGTTCATGGAAATGTTTTCCCAAACAAACAAATTCATCGCCGTACCTCCGTAATTCCCAAAATCACTATGTACTTGAGTCGTCCCATTGACAAATCCATTTAAAGCCATGCAGTTTGAAATGAAACCGCTCCGCATGTCGCCGACTAAACCGCCGACAACATCTTCTCCTGTAACATTTCCTGTGACGTAACTATTTGAAATGGCAACGCCCTGCATGTCACCGATTAAACCACCGACCGCCTCTTCTCCTGTAACATTTCCTGCGACAAAGCTGTTTGAAATAGACCCGCCCCACATGTCACCGACTAAACCGCCGACCGCTTCTCCTCCTATAACATCTCCTGTAACAAAGCTGTTTGAAATGGCAACGCTGTCTGTACCGCCGATTAAACCACCGACATAAGTGCTTCCATTAACACTTCCTGAGAAAGAACTGTTTGAAATGGAACCGTCCTCCATTAACCCGACTAAGCCGCCTATATCCGACCCGTCCCCTCCTTCAATATTTCCGTTGACGACAGAAATGTTGTCAAAAGTAGTGTCCTGCGCAAGACCGACAACAGCACCAACGACCCCTCGGCCTTTAACATTAGCGGATTCAAGTGTTAAATTGGTAATAACAGCACCGTCTGTTACAGAAAATAAACCGATGCCGTTACCCATTGCTATATCAATTTCCAAATCAAAAATCGTATGCCCTTTTCCATCCAAATTGCCCATAAACCAAATAAGGGGCATCCACGGAGATGTTAAATGAATGTCCGCGCCCAGAATGTAATAATAAGAGCTTTGTGAACCGATTGCCACTAAATCAGCTTCATCTTCAATGATAAAAGGATCGGAGGGAGTACCGCTGCCGCCTCCAAAATTGCCATCAGCTGCGTGTACGTTTCCGGCAAACGAAAACAAAACGATCAACGCAACAAAGATAATTAAAGAATATTTCAAAAAGCTATTCGGATGAATAGCTTGATTAGATTGTAATGAATTCGACATTATATTTCATCTCTTTATATTTATATTATTTCATCAATTTTAAAACTGCCGAAACAGTATAAATATATATCTAAAGATATTTTTTTCAATTGGGAATTCTGCCAATCCGAACATTTTTTCGATAACATCTTGCACTCAATAACTTCTTTTTTTCAGAAAAGGAAAAGTAAATGAACAAAAAATAAAAAACAAAAAGGCTCATGATTTGAAACCCAATGGCTGAGTCGCTCTGAGCATGACTTTATAAACATATAAAAACAAAAAGCTGCAATGGTAGAGATTGAATCTCAGTTTTTAAAAAAAGGATGCGGATATCTTAAAAATATCTTAAAGCATCTTAGGAAATAATTTCATTTTAAGACTTGACAGGAATGCCTCTCTTGCGGAATTCTTCTTTGACGTCGCCGACAGTGTATTTATCAAAATGAAAAATACTTGCCGCTAAAACGGCATCGGCCCCGCCCTTTAAAACGCCTTCTGCCATGTGCTCCAATGTCCCGGCGCCGCCTGACGCGATCACCGGAATTGTAACAGCTTCGGCAACGGCGCGGGTGATTAAAAGGTCATATCCGCCGCAGACTCCGTCGCGGTCTTTGACGGTCAAAAGAATTTCACCGGCGCCAAGCGCTTCAATTTGTTTTGCCCAATTGACGGTATCCATTCCGGTTCCGACATTTCCGCCCTTAATCATGACTTCATACCAGAATTTTTGTCCGTTTTCGTCGAAAACGTTAACGTCTTCAACGCTGATGTCGAGATTTCTTTTACAGTCAATTGCCATAACGATTTTGTCTGCGCCGAATTTCTCAGCCGCCTTTGAAATCAATTCCGGATTCTCAATGCCTGCCGTGTTGATTGAAACTTTTGCGGCGCCCGCATCCAATACTTTTTGAATGTTTTCAAGCGTTGAAATTCCGCCGCCGATTGTAAACGGAATCGAAATGGCTTCCGCAGCTCTTTGGATTACATCAAGAATTGTTTCCCTTCCTTGAACGGACGCGGCAATATCTAAAAAAATGATTTCGTCAGCGCCTTGCGCTTCATATTTCTTTGCGAGCTCAACAGGATCTCCGGCATCTTTTAATCCTTCAAACTCAACGCCCTTGACAACTCTGCCGCCTTTTTCATCCAGAAGAAGGTCAAGGCAAGGGATAATTCTTTTTTCATTTGACATGGTTAAAACTGACTTGAAGTAGAATATAAATCTTTTTGGTGAGAAGTATCACGCTCAACAATGATGTTTACTGCTCAAGGCAGCCGCGCACCAAAGGCCGCGTCGGCTTCAACTTTTTTTGAAAATATAAAAAAAATCCCTCAGAGCTACGCTCTGAGTTGACCGTTTCCTTTCGGAACCGGTCAAAAAAGAAATTAAAGCACGCCTTTCGTGCTCTTAATTTCCTGTCCTTCAATCACGGTCGCTCTCTTCATCGCGTACGCGAACGCTTTAAACAGCGCTTCCGTTTTGTGATGATCGTTGTCGCCTTCCACTTTCATGTTCATATTGATGCC
>JAIRKA010000019.1 GCA_031260345.1 Methanosarcinales archaeon | reverse complement strand
GGCGCAAATATTGTCACGATTCTGGCAGCGGCAGATAACGCGGTGATTCGTGATTCTCTTCTGTCCGCTAAAAAATACGGCGTCAGAATTATGGTTGACCTGATTTCTTTTCCTGATCCGATTGTCCGCGCCAAAGAAATTGAATTGCTCGGTATTGATTTAATTAATGTTCATGTCGGCATTGACGCACAAATGACAGGCGAGTCTCCGATCGATAAGCTGCGGAAGCTGGCCTCTGAAACAGATATGGAAATCGCTGTTGCGGGCGGCCTGACTCCGAAAACAGCACAGGAAGCTGTTCAAACGGGCGCGGATATTGTGATCGTCGGCTCATACATCATTAATTCCAACAATGTTCGGCAGTCAGCGGCAGACATTCGAAAGGCTGTTGATTCAAATGAAAGGATTGAATCGAACAAAAAATCAAAAGAAGAAGAAATGATTGAAATTTTCAAAAAAGTTTCGACTTCAAATATTTCTGATGCCATGCATAGAAAAGGCGCGATGCAAGGCATTTCATCCAAGATTCCCGGTAAAAAAATCGTCGGAAAAGCTGTGACGGTTCGCTCTTTCGGCGGCGATTGGGCAAAGCCCGTTGAAGCCATTGACATCAGCGGACCGGGTGATGTTCTTGTCATTTACAATGGTGACCGCGACATCGCGATGTGGGGCGGGCTTGCGACGCTGACGGCTGTCAACCGCAAATTGGAAGGTGTTGTTGTTGACGGTGCCGTCCGTGACTTTGATGAGATTCAAAAAACGGATTTCCCCGTTTTTGCGGCCAACATTGTTCCGAACGCGGGAGATCCGAAAGGGCTTGGTGAAATCAACGTTGAAATTGTCTGCGGCACTCAAATTGTAAATCCCGGCGATTATATTATCGGTGATAATGACGGCGTTGTCGTTGTCCCGAAAAGCCGCGCCTATGAAGTTGCACGGCGCTCCGAAGAAGTTTGGAAGCGTGAAAAAAGACTGTTTGATGAGATAAATAACGGTAAAACACTTGCAGGCGCACTTGAACTTTTAAAATGGGAAAACAGGAAACAAACGAAGTAAAACAAAAAACGAAAATTAATGGCAAAACTTCAAAAATAAACCTTTATTGCACCGATAATATTTTATTCTTCTTTGAAGTTTTGCCTTTTTTATTTCTTGAGTTATATTTACGAAATCAAATTTATTAAATCACAATTAATACAACGATCGGAAGCTATAGTTATGAAACAAAGAAGAACGAAAGTATCGGATGTGCCTCTTTTAATGACCCCGGGGCCGACACAGGTTTGTGAAAATGTCAGAATCGTCCGTGCTCTGGAGATGACCAGTCCTGACATTGATCTTAAATTTTTCAAATTTTACAGGAAAACCTGCTTTAAACTGGCCGCTTTCATGAATACGGAGTCCCAAGTCTTGATTTTAGGCGGCGAAGGAATGGTTGCTTTGGATTCTGTCTGCGCCTCTTTGGCAGAACCCAAAGACCGCGTTTTAATTCTTGATAACGGCATTTTCGGCGAAGGGTTCGCCGACATGGTTAAAGTTTACGGCGCCGAGTCCGTTGTTTTTAAAGGTGACCGGACGCGCGGGCTTTCCTCCGAAAAATTGCGTGAGTTTTTGGAAAATGATTCCGACTTTAAATTCGCGACGATTGTTCACTGTGATACGCCTTCAGGTGTTTTGAATGATTTGAAAGAAATTTGTCCGCTTCTCAAATCTTATGGCATTCTGACTGTCGTTGATGCTGTTTCTTCAATGGTCGGCGAACCGCTTTTTACGGACGATTGGGCGATTGACATTTGCATCGGTGCCTCTCAAAAAGGCCTTTCTGCGCCCCCCGGATTGGCTTTCCTGAGCATCAGCCCGGCTGCGTGGACAGTCATTGAAGGACGTAAAACGCCGATACCGTCTTATTACTGTAATCTGCTGCTTTGGAAAAACTATTATGAGAACCTTTGGTTCCCGTACACGCTGCCGATCAGCGATATTTACGGATTTAATGTTGCATTGGACAATGTCCTAAAAGAAGGAAACGCGTTTAAAAGACACAGAAAGATTGCTAAAGCCGTCAGAAAAGCGGTCATTCGCTCAGGCTTATCTCTTTATTTGAAATCCGATTATTACAGCACCGTCACAGCGATTAATGTTCCTGAAGGGCTTGACGGCGAAGCATTGGTTCAAAAAATAAAAGACGAGCACGGCATTTTAATTGGCGGCAACTTCGGTTATCTGAAAGGAAAAGTTATCCGAATCGGCCACATGGGAGAAAACGCCCGATTGGAATACGTTTCAGAAACGCTGAAAGCGATTCAGCTGACGCTTAAAAGTGAAGGCGTGACATTGAATGCGGATATGGAAGCTGTTTTCTTGGAAGAAATGGTGAAGAAAAAATAAAACCTGAAACGTACGTCGCCTTCCTCATAAGTTTGTATTGCTGCCGCCTCACCCGCGCGCGAGCTGCACAAATTTATCAAATAATTTTAAAAAACGGAAGGTATTTTTACATTACCAAAAAAGAAAATTAAACGGAATCAATAATCATAAAATGAATCAATTCTCATCTGCACCGCCTGATTGTAAAGCAGTTTCGTCTCTTTTTCCCATTCCGCTCTCGGTGTTTCAAAGCGTGATGCCATATCCGCGAGCGCTTCTTCTTTTGTTTCAAACAGCTTCTTCGGGTTTTCGATCGCCTGTCTTGCCGCTTCGCGGACGACCCAAACGCCGAGCGGTGCCCAGTAGCTTGGACGAATTTCACGAACCGCGAAAATAAACGCCTGCTTTTTAATCGCGTCCAAATATTCCAAAACGGGAAGGCGCGCCGCGTAATAACCGCCCGCCAAGTTGGAATACTGTTTTTTGCCGTAAAAGTCTTCGTGATCCTGCGCGATGTATGTTCTTTCACCGTTCCAAACCGAATGCGGCAGCCAGACTTCCAAGATTTCGAAAGAGAAACTTCCCGGAAGGAGCAGGATTTCAAAGTGGTTTCCGAAAATTTCGCCGGTCAAAAGCGTAATCTCCCGAATGTGCGGATAATCTTTGACGCGCTTAATGGTTTCGATTCCGGTCATGTCATCAATCGCCGTAATCGACCAGCGTGTCGGAACAAGTTTTCGGTCCCGGCCGAGAAGACCGACTGACATGAGCCTTGTCATCTGCTCGTTTGAAACATTTCCCTGATAGAGCTCAACAACCGCGTCTTTGGCAAGCGCGTCCGTATCGTAAACAATGCGGTCAACGGCATTCGGGACTTTCGGGTTTTCTGTGATGCTGAAGTCTTTCACCTGCCCTGAGGGCCCCATCGGCATCATCATGCTGTCGAATTTTAAATCCGCGACAATCGGTTTCCTAAACCACGCTTCCGTGTCAATCGGTTTTACCGAAAGCGCAAGCTCTTGGGCTTTCATTAAAAGAGGATTATCCGTTTTCGCGTCCGACGGCTTAAAAGTCGTGTTGGCGCGGACAAGTGCCGTTCGCATCGCAATGACGTCCTGCATCTGCAAATCATGCCACATGCGTGAGTCTTCCAAAAATCCGGGGTTTGAAACGACTTTTTCACGAAGAAGCTCTGACGCTTCGCTGAATTCAAGCTCCGGCAAATCCACAGCCGGCGGAATCAGAGGGCCCGCAGATAAACTCGGATAATTATAGCTGCCGACAAAAACAGACGGCGGTGACGGGCCGAAAACGGACGTTTGATTGGAAAGCGCTTTTGTCAAACGGTTATTGCTTTTGAAGCGTTCTAACGTCGGACAATACGGGCGCCCGCAAAGACCTTTTCCTTTACAGCGCACGCAGAGTTCTTTCTCCATTCTCTCACCGCACTTCCGTTTTGAGTCAAAAATTCAAGTAAAAAAATAATGTTTGAGAAATATTGTTTATGATTATTGTGGTTATGACTCTTTTGTTAAGCTGTTCATCGTCTTCCGCTGCAAAAAAATGCTGAAGCGGTTTTTTAAATCGCTCGCGTGTAATCAATAATCGTTTTTCCGTCGGCAGTTAATTCGATTTTTCCGTCTTCTGTCTTTTGGACAAGCCCGTTTTCTTCCAATTCTTTAATAATTTTATCGGTTGCGGACGGAATCAGGCGGGCGATTTTCGCAACTCTTTGCGGCTCGGTCGCTCCTTTTGACTCTAAAATCTCTAAAACCTTACGGCGGTTGACGCTTCCGTTGACAAATCCTGCAAGTTCTTCCATGTTAATGACTCCTCTTCCTGATATTCCTCAGGATAATATTTGTAAATTTTTAAAGATATCTTCCAATTCTTAATCATTTACCTTAGTTGATTGAAATGATTAAAATTCAAAATTTATTTGAAATAAAAGCTTAAGAACGAAAATGAGCTTAAACCGTATTATAATTTTGCCTCTGCGCCGTCACCACTTAATATTTTACCCCTCGGAGCTGCGCTCCGAGTTGACCGTTCCTTTGGACCGGTCAATAATCAAAAGCGCCAGAAGCACATAACTATTAATACGAAGCTAACAAATATTGTGTATCGGGAGTTATGGACGCTGTAATTTCCGTTATTTATATATACAAAAATGTACGAGAATCAAACAGAAAATTGTTTGAAATATTTCGTGATTATTTAAATCACATCAAATTCGATTTGAAAACATGGAGGATTTATTTAGAAATGAGTACAGGAATGTGTCCGGTATGCGGTTTACCCGAAGAGCTGTGTATTTGTGAAGAAGTTGCAAAAGAGCAGCAGAGAATTACCGTCAAAGTGAACAGAAGAAGATATGGAAAAGAAGTGACAATTGTTGAAGGATTGGACCCAAGTGAAATTGATGTTCACGATCTGATCACTCATCTGAAGTCAAAATTCGCTTGTGGCGGAACAATTCGTGACGGTGCGATTGAGCTGCAGGGCAATCATCTCGGACGCATGAAAAATGTGCTGATTCAACGCGGATTCAGCGCTGATCAAATTAAAGATTAATACTGTACAGGAATCTGCGGATTCCCTTTCTTTTACTTATTTTCTTCTTAATTAAGTTGCTTGAGCCGTCTTTCGCTTGATACTCTTATGATTCGTGTTGTTGCCGTTGCCTTCTGATCTTCATTTTTGCCGCCGCAAACAAGCCTCCGTCTCCGTTGCTACTTTCTGATTTGCGCCATCGCCCCGCCCGCGCGAGCTGCACAAATTTTTGCAAGGATATTTGAAAAAACGAGGGCAATTTTACAAAACTTTCAAAAAAGAGTAAGCAAAAAAACAAAGAAATTAAAAAAGATCGATTTTGAAAAAAATCAAAATCAATCGCATTAATTGAGCTTGGACTCAATGTCTCTCATTCTCTGAAGAATCTGAGCGAGAGACTCATTTAATTCTTGAATCATTTTCTCAAGTTTGCCCTTTCTCTCGCTGAGGAAAGAAAGCGCGCCATCAACCGTTTTCTCGACATTTGCGCCGGAGCCGATGTTGACAATCACTTTTGAAAAGTCACGGATTTCGGCGTGAACAAAACAGCCGGAACCGACGGGAATGACGGATTCAGACGTACCGATTGCAGCCGCTTCTTTAAGTGCCGTAATCGTATTGATTGAGCTGTCGCAGCCGGCCAGCGTGTTTCGAACCATTTCCAATTGTCCTTGAATTGATTCAACGCTTCTTTGGTATTCCTGATATTCCGCGACCAATTGTCGGGCTTCCTGTTCACTGATTGCCATAATCAGACCTCTTTAACAGATTCAACAACAATGCTGCGTCTCTTCAAGCCGTGCTTGCTGCCTATCAAAGAATAGACTTTCTCAAGCGCGTTCTTTTCATTTTCGCTCTCAATTGTTTTGGTAAATTTTTCCCAGAAAAATCCGGACTTAAATTTGCCTGTGATCAAATAGTTTGCCATTTGTCTTCACCTTTTTAATTATCTTAATGTATCAATCATAATGCGCTGACGGTTAATATATTTAATTCAAAGTCACTCCAAACCGAGCGCGGTTAAAATGCGGCCGAGTTCGTAACCGCTCGTTTCCGATCCTGCCAAACATCCTTTTGAGTTTGCCAAAATACCGGATCCGACCATTCGGGAACCGAAATTGACGCTGCCGATAACAGGCTCGAAGCCGAACACTTTTTCAAGAAGCGCCGTTTCATCTTCCGTAATGCCCGGGCTGACCAAAAGCCCCTTGTTCGTGACGCAGCCGGCCATGCCGACCGTTTTAATGCCTGCGATTGTTCCTTTCGAAACATCAATTTTCAGCGTGTCGCCGATGATTTTGACAATATTGTCCGGCATTTCGGGATGAACCAAACCAGCTGTATCATTGGCAAGCAAAATGTTGCCGACAGCGTTTAATTTTCCCGGCAGGACCGTCACGGGCTTTCCGATCTGCTTTGAAAGAGTATCAGTCTTTGAATTTTCCGGAACCAAGAAGCCGTTTGAATTGCCGCGGCACATAGAGCCAACCAAAATGCTGTCATTGACAAGGCATCGGTAAACGGAAACACCTAAACGTTTCTCGATTTGAGAGGTCACCTCTTGGCGCGTTCCTTGAGGAACCAAACAGACTTCTTCCGTACATGTGGAAAAAACCCCGATGACCGAGGTATCCATAATGTTTATTGTTTGCATAATCTTCTTCACTTTTTAATTTGAAAACGATTAAGACAAGGAGATTCCGGCTTCGTAAAAACCTGCCGGAACCCGAGCAATATCAAACCAACAGCTTTTCGCAAAAATCAGGCGGCAAGTTCGGCCTGAACTTCACCGTCTGCGTATTTTGCAGCTCTCACGCGGATAAAGGACGGGGGCTTTTCACAGCCTCTTTCCCAAACGCGCTCGTTGATTGATTTGTCAATCTTAATCATTTCGGGGTTTGTTTTCATGTGTCTTTCGAGGTAGGCTCTGATGATTGCCATTGCCTTGTTGGCTCTTTTCCATCTGGGAGCCACTTTTACGCCGCGAAGCGGGATTGTATAAATTTGTTCTTTAACAATGCCTTCTGCCATTATAAATCACCATAATTTTATTGATTAACATCCCGATTACTTCAAGCGCATGCTGGATCTTCTCCAGTGGCGTCTCTTGGGGTGAGATGTGACGTTTCTTTTGGTCTTAATGATGACCCAGACCGGAACGCGCGCGTTCTGAACGTGCGCCTTTGCGAGCCTCTTCTTTTGTCCTTTTAAATTCTTACTCATTTCAAACACCTGATTGTTGATATGTTAAATGAAATTGAAATTTTATTGAAATCTTATCGAAATGAATGATTTGTGTCAGTTTCTGATTCTTGAAATCACGCGCGATTGCTTGTGGGACTTCGGGAAATGCTTATGTGTTTCTTCTTCGCCGATTTCGCGGTACAAATATTCGCGGAGTTCGGCTTCATAATCGCATTTCAAGATCACTGCGCTTTCTTCTTCTGTGATGACAAGGTGAGATTCAAGCATTTTATTAATCGTCAGCCTTCCGAATCCCATCAAGGGACTGCAGTACAAAACCTTGTGCCTGTCTTCGAAACTTTGAATTTCGGTCTGCTCCAAACGCGGAACGCGGTCATCCCTTCTGAGACCATCGGCGATGAGTGAAACGCCTTCTGTCTTTGACAGGCGTTCAAGCACCTGTTTGTGGATGTAATTGATCGCGCCGTTTACAAAACCGTCTTTTTGAACGATTTCTGCGGCCTTTTCCAAAATTTCCATCGGCGGTTGAATAACCATATGCGAAAAGCCCAATTCATCAGCGATTTGTTTGGCGACTTCACCTGTGGGCAGAATGCCGAAATTGCAGGTGACGAGGACAACCTCGAAATAAGGCTCCAAAATCAAGGCAGACAAAGAGCAGTCTTTTCCGCCGCTGAATAATACGTGCGCTTTCATGGTTTTTACTTTTTCAGTTTTTGCCGGGCTGATTTTTCGATTATTTGTCGATACTTTGAATCTTTACACTCTTTTAATGGAGGTTTCTCGTTTCGGCGGCTGAACCTGCGCCAAAAGCTGTTTTAACTGCTCATCGTCGATCATGTTCTGGATGCGGCCGCTCTGCGCAAGTGAAATCAATTGCATTTCCAGCTGCTCCACCAATGCCGGGCGGGACATGCGAAGCGTCGTTAAACGTTCGCGGGCCTCAGGCGTCAGAATTTTGCGGAGAAGTTCTGCTTTGCGCGCTTCCATTTCCGCTTGCGCCTGTTCCTGCCGGTAAGCTGCCTCAGGGTTCGCTTGGGCCTGAGCCTGCTGCTCCTGCACCTGTGCCATTCTTTTGCGGCGAATTTCTTCAAGCTCGTTATCCATTTAAAACACTCCTTTGAGATTTTTTTCAGAGTTTTTCAGAAATCATTTCGATTGAATTGAAAATCAAAAAACATCAGTAGTTTTTCAATCCGGGGTACTTTTCGAGAAGTTCTCCTTTCAATTCGTGGGCCGTGTTGTCAAGAAGCGCTCTGCCGGGGCCTGCAACGGTTCTTCCGGTTTTGTCGGTTTTGACATATCCTGCGGCTTCAAGCTGCTGAACGGCTTTTCTGAGGACAGAGCCGCTTCCTTTTGCCTTTCTGCCGGGCTTGGATCCGCGATCCTGTTTGCCGCCGTAGACAGAGGAAAGCCTTTCAATGCCGATCGGGCCGTTCATATAAACGGTTCGAAGAACTGCGGCGCATCTGATATACCACCAGTCTTCTTGAATAGGCGGGAATTCTTTGTGAACACCTGTCTTGACAAAGTCAGCCCATTCCGGCGGGTTGATTTTATCGTTTTCTTTGAATTTCTCCGCAACTCTTGTGATGAGATCAATTGCGGGAACATCGTATGCTGTTGTCATTAATATCTCCTTATTAAATTGAATAATCTCGTACGCATTTAAATTGTCTGTAAATCATGCAAATCAAAATCTGCAAATTTGTCCGCAGTTTTCAATTCATCAATTCAAATGCCAAATCCGCCAAAAAAGCATGTACGCCGTTTGATAAAAACAAGAAAAAGCCGTTGCTCAGCAAACATTACCGGATGCAGCATTTCTGCATGCGGACAGTGTTAAACGCCCCGCTTTTTTTCAGTCTTACCAAATAACAGTCAGACAATTTCGACAGGTTCGTTCGGATTATAGTGCAACATTCAATGCAACGCTGGCTGAAGCATTCAATGGTTTTTTGATCTTTCATTTCAAGCTCCGCGGTGGCCGAAACCGGATGCTTGAATCATAAGGACTCAAATGAACCTATCAACAGGGTAAAGGTATAAAAAGATTTTGTTGGGAATGAGGGAGAGAAAGAAGGAAAAGTATAAGGAAAATAAAAACAAAACTAAAAAAATTCAAAACTTTAAAAAGCTCCAAACTTCCTGCAATTCTCAATCGTCTTTCCCAATCGGTCTCGCTTCATTGGAAATATCGTAAATGATTTCATCCTTTTCGGTATCCAAAATAATCATGCCGGTTTTCAAATCTTCCAATTCCTCTGCCGTCAGTTTTCGGGACTCGGCATTCGCTGAAATGATAGCGCTGTTTCCAAGTGGGTCTTTGATTTGGAGTGTGAGAGAGATGGGAGCCGTTTCCGGATTATCGACGACGGAATCGATTTTGTTCAAAAGGTCCAAAGCGATATCGACTTTTTCAAAGTCGTCATCCATTTCCGACCAGCGGACCGTACTTGTAATAACGCCGCGGATGCGCTGAAGAATGCCTTCAACATTTGTGACGTAAGATTCTGAAATCGGCCCCGGCTCAACCATAACGCCGAGCTCTTCAATAATAATTGTTCCCGATGTCGAGCGAATGACACGGGCATTTAAATCGGATTCGGTTCGAATCGGCATGGACCAGCAAACTGGCTCCTTGCCGGACAGAATAATTGTATCGGCAAAACGGAAAGTACATTGACCGCAGTTGGCGGTTGTATACATAATGTCGCCGAAATACGGAATCGTATCTTTCTGCCACTTGATAACCATATCAGCCTGACAAAGCGGGCAAGTGGATTGTGTTTCAAAATAATCGACCAAGAATAACACCGTTTTAAATGAGTTTGAATAGTCGATAAAATGAAAGAAGCAGTATAAAAAAGGTCGTAACCGAAGGCAAAAATGGAAAGAACGAAAAAACAAACATCCAATTACATATAAGTGTTAAACCCGAACACCCAATAAAATCTAAAAATAAAAATGTTTTAGATTTAGTGAAAAGAAGGCGTTCCCATTTAAAAAATGAAATGAAAAGTGATGTTTCAGTAAAACCCTAAAATGTATGAAACCTCAGGTATGACCGCTGATTTTTATTTGTTACCTGCGGTTTACGTTTGCCGCCGCTGCCTGCTTACTCTGTTGCCGCCGCGCACACCGTTCCGTTTTTCAATTTCTTTTCAAGCTTCGTTCCACTCTCTCTAATTTCGAAATTTATCGAAAAAAATGAAACAAAAAGGAAAAAGAAAGAAAATAAAAAGGAGGTTGAAATACATCGCCTTCCAATGTTGATTGCATTAAACTTTAATCTGCTTCAAATCTTTGACATTCAGATTCTTTTCAACCAAATGCCACTCGACTCCCATCGCTTCGGCAATGCCTTTGCCATAATCCGGATCGGCTCGGTAACAGTTCACAGCGTGGCGAACTTTAGTCTGCAATGTTGCACCGCAAATGGCTCTGGTGGTGTTTTCAAAGAGCAATTTCTTTTTATCGGATGTCATCAAGCGGAACAGTTTTCCGGGCTGCGTATAATAATCGGAATCATCCGCGTGGAAATTCCAGTTGTCAATCGGACCGGTCCAATCAAGAGCGGGCACTTTGTATTCAGGCTGCTCTTCCCATTCACCGTAGCTATTCGGCTCGTAAGATAGCGTGCTTCCGTAGTTGCCGTCAACGCGCATCTGTCCGTCACGATGGTAAGCATGGTAGCCGAAACGCGGGCGATTGACCGGAATCTGAAAGTGATTGACACCAAGTCTGTAGCGCTGAGCGTCGCCGTAAGAGAACAAACGGCCTTGAAGCATTTTGTCGGGCGAAAAGCTGATTCCTGGAACGACGTGAGCAGGGTTGAATGCGGCCTGTTCGACATCGGCGAAATAATTTTCGGGATTTTTATTCAATTCGATAACGCCGACTTCAATCAGCGGGAAATTGCCGTGATACCAAACTTTTGTCAAATCAAACGGATTATACGGCATCTTTTTGGCTTGCTCATCCGTCATTACTTGAATAAACACAGTCCAGCGAGGGAAGTCTCCTTTTTCAATGCTTTCGTACAAATCACGCTGATGGCTTTCACGGTCCATACCGATTATTTTTGCGGCTTCTTCATCCGAGAGATTTTTAATTCCCTGATGCGTGGTGAGATGGAACTTGACCCAGACGCGTT
>JAIRKA010000109.1 GCA_031260345.1 Methanosarcinales archaeon | reverse complement strand
TTGTTCCGTTAACAAAATTATTTAGGATCATAATGTTGCTGATTTCAGTGCGGTCCATCTGACCTATAAAACCGCCGACTGAACTATTTCCACTTACATTTCCGATAGTGAAGGAGTTTGAAATAGTTGAATAAAAGCTTACTTTGCCCGCAAAACCGCCGACTAACTCATTTCCGCTTACATTTCCTGCCGCGAAGGAGTTTGAAATATTTAAAAGATATGTCTCGCCTATAAAACCGCCGACTAATTCACTTCCACTTACATTTCCGATAAAGAAAGAGTTTGAAATGGTTGGTTCGAATGCATAGCCTACAAAACCGCCGGTGGAGCCGGCCCCACTTACATTTCCGACAGCGGAGGAGTTTGAAATGGTTGAACTGTATACATCGCCTACAAAACCGCCGACTGTACCATTTCCACTTACATTTCCTGCCGCAAAGGAGTTTGAAATAGTTGAATTACTGACTACAAAGCCCGCCAAACCGCCGACCTGACTATTTCCCTTTATATCTCCCGTAATGGTGATGTTGTCAAAAATCGTATTATTTGCCTGGCCTGCAAGAGCTCCGGAATTAGATGCAGTACTTTGAACAACTGCAGATTCAAGCGTTAAATTGGTAATAGAAGCGCCGCTTGTGCAGGAAAATAAACCGACATAGGGTGATGTCGAATTAATTGTCAAATTTGAAATTGTTTTCCCGTTTCCGTCCAACCTTCCCGTAAACGGATTTGCGAGAGACCCGATCGGTGTCCATTCCCCTGTCAGCGTAATATTTTGACCCAAAATAAAGCAACTGCCAAGATGTGAATTGATTGCCGTTAAGTCAGCGGCATCTTCAATGATAAAAGGATTGAGCTGAGTCCCTTCCCCTCCGCCGAAAGCGCCATTGGCAGCGTGTGCTCCGCCAACGAACGAAAATAAGAGAATCAATGATGCAAAAATCAGAAAAATGTATTTTATAAAGCGATGTGTATCCAAATTGGATTGTAATAAGTGATTGAGTGCCATATTTTATCCTCCGAGTTTATCCTCCAAAAAGTCGGATGCTAAAATAAATATAGCATCTAATATATATTTATATTTATAAAATTTTTAGCCTGTATATGTCGATGAATCCAAAAATGAAAAACCTAGACGGAATAGCAGTTAAACCTCATATTCGGCATTTGTGATCGCTTTTTTCAAAACGCTGAGCGAAGAATTGTTCGGCTTCGCCTGTTTGCACTTGGGAGCACTCTTTGCTGAAAAATCGCTTCGCGGTCTTTGGAGGTTGTCGTCGCGCGCGAACTGCTCCGTTTTTCAATATTTAATCCTAATTTATCGTCCCGTTTTTCAAAAAAACCCTAAATCATCACTTCCGATTTTTAAATTAAAAAAGTAAGATTTCAAAATGTTTTTCATCACTTCGCCATCTTGTCAATCTTATCTTTTAACATTGCGCTGACTTCTTTGCCTTCAATCTTGCCGCGGTATTTTTCCATCACGATTCCCATCAGCGGACCGACGGCTGCGGGACCTTTTTCGGCAATGAAATCTTTTCTCTCAGCGACAATGGTGTCCATATACTCTTCGATTTCTTTCCGATCAACGGCACCGATGCCGAGTTTCTCAGCGGCTTCGACAATAATGCAGCCCGAGTCATTGCAGACCATCACTAAAATATTGCGGGAGGCATCTTTCGGAAGCGTTCCGCCTGCAATCAAATCAAACATTTCTTCGAATTTCGAGTCGGTAATTGAATCAACGTCCAGCCCTTCTCTTTTCAATTCGGGCAAAACGCCTGTAAATGTTCTGACAAGCAAAGTCGGCGTTGCCGCTTCGTTTCCTTTGTATTTCTCGGCGAGCTTTTCAAAAAGCTGCATGTATTTGGAAAACGCGATCGCATCGGCAAATTCTTCGTTAATGCCGTATTCTTTCATGTAGCGCTCCGCTTTTTCAATCAAAAGTTCGGGCGCCGCTAAATCGAGGTATTCCCGACGGCTGATTGTAAATGTCGGAAGATCTGTTTCCGGATACATTCTGGCCGCTCCCGGAAGCGGCCTCAAATATGAATTATTGCCGTCGGGAAGCGCATGGCGCGTTTCCTGCGGAATTTCAACGAGGACTTGTTCCGCGCGCTGAACAACTGATTCCATTGCGCGATTGACGATTTCAGTGCGGCCGGAAATCATGATGACGGCATCGTCCGGTTCGGCGCCGACAGCCCTTCTGAGCGCTTCCGTCTCTTCAGCGGTAATGCCATAATTCGGCAGCTCGTCCGTGTGAAACAATCCGGAAACGCCGACAGCTTTGGCTTTCTCAGACAATTCCGTTCCGAGCCTTCTGCCTGGCTGAACTTCTCTTCCGATGAAGCCGTTAAATCCTTTCAGGCGAATGGCCACAATCTTTCTGTCTTTGGCGCTGTTCAAAATCACTTTAGATTTCGTTTCCGCAAACACGTCCGTCACATCATAGAGCGTTGTATCGACAGACGCGCCTTTTGCGTTCAGTTCATCTTTAATCTCAATGAGCGCAAGCTGTCTGAATATCTCTCGCTTGACGATTTCGCCAATCATGGACAAAGCCTGGACACCTTTCATTTCAACACGCGTTCCGTTTTTGATTGAAACGTTGACATCCTGACGGATTGTTCCAATCCCTCTTTTAACGCCGAGGGTGGAGCGAAGCGCCATGCCGAGATAAGCGGCAACTTCAAAAGTCTGTTCCGGCGTTCTGATATCCGGTTCGGTTGCGATTTCAATCAACGGAATTCCAAGTCGGTCAAGAGAAAAGACGATATATCCTTCTGATTCTTCCATTCTCGGCGCGGATTCTTCTTCTAAGCACAAGCTGGCAATGCGGCACACCCCGGACTTCGTTTCAATCCGGCCGTTTCCGGCGATAAATGTCGTTCTCTGAAAGCCGCCGGGGCTGGATCCGTCAGCGATTATTTTTCTCATTGTGTGAGCGCGGTCAACAGGAACCATGTGCAACAGTTTGGAAACTTCGAGCGTTGTTTTCAATGCTTCCGGGTTCACAGGCGCGGGACCGGCTTCATCCAACTCTCCCAAACAAGTCGTATCAAAAACCATGTACCGGCTTTGGCGGTTCGCCTGTGTCTGTTCAACAACGGCGCGGTCCATCATGCCTAAATTGTTGGCTTTGGGGCGCAAGTATCTTCTGATTTCATGCGTCGATTCTTCCGGCTCCCTGTAGATGTTCGGGCAGCGGCAGTGAAGTTTTGTCGGCGAGTCCACCTGCTGGTGAATTTCAAGGCCGACCATCAAGCCGAGCGCTTCATAATCGTAGTCAGGGATAGTTTTAGCTTCATGACTCATTTTAAATTTCCTTGCAATTTAAATAAATTTAAATTTTTGATTTTTTAGATTTTAAATAAAAAAGTACAAACTACAAAATAAAATCAATATTAAAAAACATTGCCCAATGATTGATGAATTAAATAATATTACTGAATTTTCAGTTGTTTTTCTTAAAAGATCATATTTTCAAGCCCGATCTATGAAAAATTATTTCAAATCCCGACTTGAAAATTATTTCAAATTCAAACTGAAAATATTTTGGTTTCTCTTTTTGAATGCGAATAATTATATAATAAGAATGTGTATTTTAAAAACCAAAGGGAAATTTTAGGTTTGCGTTTTTAAACATTATTATTTCAAATATTACCTGATATTTTGTTTATTTTGTTATCTCCATGTCATAAATTACACCTTGCTCATGAAAATCTATTTATACTCTCCCTTTCTATTTTACCTCAGAAATCTATTTGAAGCCGGGCATTGATAATTTATGTCCATTTCAAATTCAGATTCCGGAAGTTCACAGATAATTAACAGCGTTCTCAAAACAAATGTCGGGCATTCTGACATTTTGCAGTGTTGACTGTTGTTATTATTGTTATCATTGTTCAGTTCTACACGAATCTGCAAAAATGGTTCACTTAACCATGATTTTCACTTTAAACAAATGGAGTTTTGCATATGAAAACCAAGCAATATATGAAAAAAGCAGCAATGGGCATTTTTGCTCTTTGTCTTCTTTTTTCCTTAACATCGATGGCGTTAGCTGACGACGGTTATATTAATGTGGGCGCGCTTCCCGCTCCGGACTTCTCCGGCCAGCCCGTCCGCGGTGTCGCACCGTTAACCGTTCAGTTCACTGACTTGTCTTACAGAGGCGCAGATGCGCAGTTTACCTATCTCTGGAACTTCGGTGACGGTACAACCTCCAATCGGGTTGGCAATGTATCGCACACTTACACCAGAGAAGGAAACTACACCGTTTCTTTGACAATTACCAACTCATTCGGAAACAGAACCGAGACTAAGACAAATTACATCTTTGTCGGCGGCGGCGTTGTTGCTGATTTCACGGCAAACACCACGGCAGGCCAGGCTCCGCTTTCTGTCAGATTTACGGACAATTCCAGCGGAAACCCGACCAGATACCTTTGGGATTTCGGTGACGGAACAACCTCCACTGAAAGAAACCCGACGAAGGTTTACAACCAGACAGGAACCTACAATGTTTCTTTAACTGTTTCAAACGAATTCAGCAATGACACAAAGACATCCAGAGCCTTCATCAATGTCGGCACGGCACCTTACGTCTTCTTCACTGCAAACGGAACGGTCAACTCTAAACAGGTTGTCTTTACCACACACGGAAATGTTACCGAAGGAACCACCTTCAGATGGGACTTTGGCGACAACAGAACTTCTACCGAAAGAAACCCGACGCATACCTATGCCGCGGCAGGCACTTACAACGTGACAATGTCCGCGTCCAATAACTTCGGCACATTCAACTACACTTTGAGAAACGTGTCAATCACAGACACGCTTAAAGCAGACTTTACTGCAGCCAACAACCAGGGAAGTGCTCCGTTAAGAGTCAACTTTACGGATGCGACTGTCGGAGCCGGCGCAGGTTCCGGTTACCTTTGGAACTTCGGTGACGGTACGACTTCTACTGAAAGAAACCCTGTCAAAGTTTACAACAGAACGGGAACGTACACAGTCGCTTTGACCGTTACGAACCCCTGCGGCGCAACGGACTCTATCCTTAAGACCGGTTTCGTCAGTGTCGGCGCAGTTCCTGTCGCGGACTTCACAGGTACACCGACAAGCGGTGTTTCCCCGCTGAATGTCTCGTTTACTGACAGATCACAGGGTCAGAACTTGACGTACAGATGGGACTTTGGCGACAACAGAACTTCTACTGAGAGAAACCCCAACCACACATACACTGCCGCAGGTACTTACACCGTCAGGTTAACTGTTACAAATGAATTCGGCAACAACACGGCAACGAAGGAACGCTACATCACAGTCGGAACCGCTCCGCGCGCCAACTTCAGCGCTGACGTCCTCTCAGGTGTCGCACCGCACCCTGTTCAGTTCACTGACCTTTCAGCAGGCAACCCGACTTCCTGGCACTGGGACTTCGGTGACGGCCAAACCTCTACCGTGCAGAACCCGAGACATGTCTACCAGAGATCCGGTCACTACAACGTCACATTGACGGTTAAGAACGCATACGGTGAATCTCAGCTTCAGAGACTCGGAAACGGTCAGGAAATCTGGACTGAAGACCAACAAACCGCTGTACCTCCTATACCGCCGGAACCCCCCGCAGGAAATGACAGCAACCAATCAGGCAATGGATCTGACGACTCTCCGCAG
The DNA here is from genome assembly GCA_031260345.1 of Methanosarcinales archaeon. GTDB lineage: Archaea > Halobacteriota > Methanosarcinia > Methanosarcinales > Methanosarcinaceae > Methanimicrococcus. The sequence goes on along the minus strand of JAIRKA010000109.1, from coordinate 27,364 downwards.
TTCGTGATTCCGGGCTTCGGCATGTTGCTTGCAATTGCGGCCCTCCTCGGTCTTGTCGGCCTCGGCGCGTATTCCAGAAGAAGGTCAAACAAATAAAATAACAAAGATCATGAATAAATTGTGAAAGGGTCACTCCCTTTCCGTTTATTCTTTTTTCTTTTCGTTTTCTTTTTTTCAATTATGCTTTAATCGCATGTTTATTTTTGTTTTTAATAATCGAGTGTACTCGTTTTTCGGAATCTTTTTTGAAATTGATGCCTCTGATTACGCATCCAACTCTTTCAAAAATTTTTCAAACGATTGTTCAATCATTGAAGACGTTCCTTCATATTCAATGATTTTTAAATTGAATCTTTTTGAAAAATCGTCAACGATTTCATCAAATTCTTTTTCATATTGAAGCCCTGTTTTTATTTTTCCGACATTTTTGTAGCCGGAATATTCAAAAACCATTTTCAACATTTCATCGTCATTCGGATCGGGCGTAAGCATACTGGCGTAGGCGATTTCTCTCCAATACGCTGCCTGCATCGGCGTCAGAAAATAGGTTCCTTCACGCCCGTCAGTTTTGAGAATGTGCAAATATTTCTTTCGGCTTCCAAGAGATATGCAAATGCAGTCATCTCCTACATTCCCCTCTTCATCGCGCAGGATACGAACCGGACAATCAGGGAGGCTGAGGTCACCTTCAATGCTTCCGAGAACGTTGCCGCAAAGGCCGTAAAAGACCAGAATGCCGTCGGCAACATTTTGAATCGGTTTAATTCTTTCGTAAACGGCGTTTTTAATCTCTGCAGGACGCGCTTCCATTGAAAACTCAATCAGTCGAAGAATAATCGTATTTTGAGCGTCTGTGGGCTCACTGACTTTCTCTTCGACTTGATCGCTCTGAATTTTTTCATAAACGATGCTTTCATCGTTGAATTTTCTTTCAATAGATTCAATAAATTCCGTTTCAATCAAAAACAAGCGTGTTTTCTTTTCCTGTTCCTTTTTCATTAAATGTGTTAATTCATCTTCAAAAATCCGACAGGAGACAATTGCAGTTGTTGCCATATTTTTTCCATCCCTTTGTTTTGATATTCACTTGTAGGCTTTAACAATAAAAAATATGCTCATTCTTATCGTGACCCAAAATTTATTAATCAGGCTTCTCTAATTTGATTAGTGATTGATTTAAATTGGTTTAAATTATAACAAAAAATAAATTTCGAAAAGTGAGTTTAAGTCGGTGGTTGAAATGACATTTGAAGAAACAAAAAACAAAGTTCAAGCGTATGCCGAGAAGTATGCCAAAAAAAAAGGCTATCGTTTGAACCCGAATCCTGAAGAGTTGGATTTGGTGTACGAAGGGCTTGCAAAGCGCCGCGAACAATACGGCGCCCAATACTGTCCGTGCCGCATTGTTTTTGGGGACAAGAAGGTCGATCGCAACATTATCTGCCCCTGTATTTATCATGAAGAGGAGATTGAACGGGACGGCATGTGCCACTGCGCTTTATTCTTTAAAGCCGAAGAAGGGTGAGTCCTTTTCCGACTCCTTCTTATTTGTTTTTCCTTAATTTTTCTTTTGATTTGCAAGGTTTTAAATAATTCTCAGCCTATTAGCCGTACTTAATTTTTGATATTTTTCATATTCAATTTCAATTTTTAACGTTTATTAACGGGGGATCAGTTATGGTTATGGATAATGATGCAATGCATTTGCTTAAACTTCAAGATAAAATGGAAAAAATGTCGGATGATGATCTGGCTGCTTTTGTCAGCGAAAATTATCCCGAAGCAGGCTGGTGCGGTAAAAGAAAGCTTGTCGTCCGCAAAATTTTAACGTTTGAGAGAATGAGAATGTACGGCGACAACGCTATGACCGATGAAGAATGAGCGGCCAATCGTTAAAGTTTTGACCGATGCCGATAAGAGTGCAAACTTGGAGCGAAGCTCCAAGAGGTTTTTCTTCTCATTTTTTCTTTTGACATTCGAAAATTTCATAAATTCGTTTTTTCGCTGTTCGAAAGATTTATATCAAAAAAAATGTTTTATGGAGTGCTTTTCCTAAAAAGCGTTTTATTCATCTTCCCGATGTTAAAAACAAATCAATAATACAATGTGGCCGGGGTGGGGTAAAGGTTATCCTGAAGCCCTGTGGAGGCTTTGACCCGAGTTCGATTCTCGGTCCCGGCCCTCTTATTTTTTTTAAAAATTACTTTAAAAAAGAAATGTTTCCAGGGAGCAGCTCCCTGTTTTTATTTTTTGAATATTTTGATTTTACTTTAATTTAAGCAGTCAGTTTTTTGCTGCCGCTTTCGTCGCTTTTGAAGCGTATGAAATGTAAAAGGCCAATCCGAATCCGCCGATTAAAATAAGAGCGCTGCCGAGGAGAATGCCGAGCTTTGATGAAACCGGAATTGCCCAGCTTGTCAGTTCTGCTAAAAGGCCGAGCATGAAAAGAATTGCGCCAACCGCAGTAATTATTTCAAAAAGTATAATGAGTCCTTTATTAAGTTCTGCCATATCATAACCTCTCTTTTATTAGGTAAGTTGAATCTTATTATCAGATATTTAAATCTGTTTTTTCTGAATGGTTTTTAATGATATTTAATCTAACGCTGCTTAAGTATGCAGAATTCTTAATTTATTTGCATTTTCCACAATTAAGCTTATATAATTATAAAAATATTAATATATTACAGGAAATATCCTGTGGAGGTAAATATATTATGGAATCAAATGGAATTACTACCGTTGCTGCAATTGTAGCTGTGATTGGCATTATTTTATTACTTCTCGGTGCCGTGGCTTATTTTAGGATTGTGTCCTTTAACTTTATTCTCGGTCGAGAAGTTATTACAATGATCGCAGGTCTTGCTGTTTTCGTTGTTGGTGCCGTCGGTCTTTTGTATGCAAAAGGAAGCAGTTAATTTGTTTTTCTGAAATAGACTCATAAACAGAAAAACATTTGATGAGCGGATAAAATCAAATGATTTGTTGTTTTTTATTCGCTTGCTTTTTTTATTGGATAAATTCATGAACGATTAAAATTCGTATTATTTGCATTATTAACCGATTGCATTATTGCTGTCTTAGATGATCGTTTGTTAAAATCAGATAAAAGTGGATTGTTTCAAAAACCTTAATGATTGTTTTTGAAAAATTAAATCATGAAAAAAGCGGATTATGAATTTTAAAGCCTCAAGCGGGATTTGAACCCGCGGCCTCTTCCTTACCAAGGAAGTGCTATACCTCTAAGCCATTGAGGCGCTTGTATTTATTTCTCAATTGAAAACAGTTTGCCGTTTTCGTAAAAAACGAAATTAAGCAGACTCCAAGAAGGAATACCTCAAATATTAATCTTTTGGTATTCTTTTGCGGAGTCTTTTCTTTTGATGTTTGACGGTATTTGAATTACTCGCCGCCGACTTCTTTTTTAGCGTTTTTCACGCGGTCTTTTGAAGTGTAGCCCGTACCATTGTCCAAAAAGGATCTAAAACGCTTGTTTGTGTCTAAAATGATATCGTCAGAAACGCCGGAGTTGTCAGAAACGGTGTCAACGCACAACTTTTTGTTGTCAATCCAAACGGTGATTTCTTTTAACGCGCCGTAAGATGTCTTTAACTTACCGCCCTCTACTTTGACTTCCGTGCCGTAGATTCCTGTGCCGAAGTAGTCCTTCATCAAACCTCTTATTCTTTCAATGTCGGGCGTATATCCGCGTTTTAACTTGTATTCCTGCATTTTCTCACTTGTTCATTCATTTTTTGATTTATTTTTGACTTAAAGTTCTTAAGGTTTCATCCTTCTTGAATCTTTCTTCTTGTTGAAGAGTCATTGCTGTCATTTTTTGTATTTCTTTCCGCTGTAATTGTCTGAATCGCTATGGTTTTAATAGTGGAAGATATATTAGAATCAAATTTATACGAAGATTCAAAGCCTCAAGCGGGATTTGAGCCCGTGGATGAAAATGTATTAGAATCATTATACCAATTGTATCAAAAATAAAGACGGTAAAGATATTACAAAATACAATCCAAAAAAAATAATGAGGAGTTTTGGGAGTTATGGCAAAAGTATTATCGCTTCACGATTTAATCAGCAGAAAACGTTTTGAATTGGCGGAGCTGTCCGGCGAAAACGCCGAGTTGGAAGAGCTTTATGATTTGGTTATCCCGCTGGGCACTCCCATGTCAATCATCATGGATATGGTTGAAATGTTTGAATTGGAGGTCGTCAACCGCATGATTTCAATAACCGAACCGGAAGTTGCTCAAACGCCTGCCATTGCGCTCCGCGGACCTTTGGAGAGCGTTTTGGAAGCGGAAAAATTCCTGAAACAGGAAATCAAAATCTGGCTTGAAGGATAATTCCTTCTTTTTTTGTTTCCTCTTCTCCCTTAATCTTTTTTGTTCATTTTTTCTTTAAACGCATTGAATCAGTAAGCGGTTGTTTTCGTTGAGTTATACGGGTGTGAATCTCCAACGCCTCCTTTCATTCGCTTCGCATCCGGTTCGCCGCTTCGCGCCGCCCCTCATGAAACTCGTCGTTGGAGGAGGTTATTTGGCTTTTCAATCATTTATTAGGCTAAACTGAAACATCGGTTTTTCTTAAAGATTAAATAATGAGACGAACGCCGTTTTTTCGCTTAAGTATAAAACATTTTTATTTTGAGGTTTTAATGGGCGTTCGAGTTTAAAGAAAATAAATTAAAACCGATGTTTGTTTTTTACTGAATTATTTGCCGACCCGCTTAGACAGCAGACACCGTTTGCGCGCGCGACGGCACAAACTTTTCAAAAGTATTTCAAAAAAGAAAGCTCGATTTTTACGCATATCTTGACTGGAAGATGGAGGCTAAAAGTATTAAAAAAGTAAAAAATAAAACAAAGACAAATTCGAAAATTTGCCTTTGCTGTTTGTTCTATCATCCACTCTTCAGATGCCTTTTCTTCTGTATCCGAAGAAAACCGCGCCGACCAAAAGGACGACAATTGCGATTGCAATGAAGCTGGATGATGAAAATGTCGGATTGTTGATGAAATCTCTGACTGTATTGGAGATCGTATCAACGATTCTCATTTCATATCCTCTCACCGTATCTGCGGGTGTTCCTGCTTGTCCGGTCTCTGTTCCGTATCCTGCTCCGGCATCAGGCGTCTGTTGAGCTTCAGCCGGTGTGCCTGCATCCGTTGTAGCCATTCCAAAACCGCTTCCGCCGGTTGGGGCTGATTCGGACGGCGGCATATTGGGATCTTCGCGCACACCGTTTATGATATCCAAGAACCGCTGTACAAGATCAGGATCAACACCCAATACAGCCAAATCTCCTGACATGAACTCAGTAAATCTGAGGTTTCCGCAAGTGTGGTGGCAACAGGAAGCGCCATGGTCAACAACAGATTGCATATGCTGTTCCACTAATGCCTGCAGCATCCCATCAAATTTCTCCACCTGCCGCTGATGTTCTTCAGGACTGAGACTTGGGTCGGCCATGACTCTTAAGTAGTCTTTTCGAATCGCTTCCAGCATTCTGCCCGTAATTGATTGGAGTGTATACGGATACCTTTCGAAATATTGATTCATACCCAAATTGAGTGAATCATTGACGTAAATCTCAAAGACTCTTTCCCAGTTATCGAAGCTGATAAGACCGGTTGTTACGGCCCAGCCGAACATATTGTCGACAAATTCCGCAAACATCGTTGATCCTGAGAATCCGGATTCCATCATGCCGCGTATCCACTCTTCATTGAGGTAGCGCGACTCTAAGTCCTTATTTATGTATTCCCTCATCCCAACGAGATTTCCGGTGTTTCTGGAGCCTTGTCCGACATTTCTGGTATCTGCAACATACATTTCAGGCATTTTTCCATCCGGCCTCAGATGCTGTACGGCCAAGTTCAGCGCGCCGAAATACTGGAAGAAGTCATCGTTGTCCAGTGAGTCATACAAGTTGGATGATTTTGAGTGAACAGATGCATCCACATTCTTCAGTAACGCTTCCAGAAGGGTTCGAGCATTGACGCCCCAATTATTGTCATCGCCGTAGGCGTAACTCATCTTGCTCAAATACATTTCCACAATTGCTGCCGGATCATCCCAAGAGCCGCTGGCGCTGACGAAGTTTCCGGTTCCGACATCATATTGTCCGGGAGCAGCTGCAAAGCTTCTGATATAAGCCATATCTCCTAAGCCGGCTGCTTTAAGCGCGTTTGTATTCGTTCGAACATAATTTCTGTTGGCAGGCTCATCTAAGTTTGAAACCGTTCTGACAGCGACATTGAGCAATCTCAATTTGTCTCCAAAGGAATCCCTCATACCAGCTGTCATGTAGACGATGTCAATCCTCGGACGGTCGATTGTATGTGTAATACCGTTGTCGTCAACAAATGTTATTGTCAATTCACTGAGCGGAATGACCGTTACACTTCTATGATCAACATTTCCTCTGTCATCCCATCTGGGCTCAACACCGAGAAGGTACAAAGCCATCGCTTCCAAAGCACCTTCATCGCGAATGAATTCAGTACCGAATCTTGAGAATGCGACGGTGTTCGGGAATTCACCGTACTTCAGATAGTAGTCAATCATCAATTGGTGCGCCAATGATTTACCGACTTCCCAAGCGTGCTTTGTCGGGAACTTTGTCGGGTCAATACCGTAGAAGTTCGTTCCGGTCGGAATCGCGTTCGGGTTTTGAATCGGGTCATTTCCGGCGTTTGGTCTAACGAATCCGCCATTTAAAGCATTTAACAATGCCGCTATTTCCTCTTCGCCGCAATCTCTGAGATTTTGTGCGTAATCCAAACGGCCGTATCCGGTTAAATAGGCAATGACACCCGTGTTCATTACAGATGGCGTCCTGAAAACATGGGACAGAGCTTCGTTAAGCAAAGCCGCATCGATAGGCTTTCCGCTGCTGACGCAGTACTCTATGACTTCTTCAATCTGTCCGCTGATGACCGAACGCGCCGGCGGATTTTGCATATAGAAGTAGTACGAGAAAATGATTTCATCAATCAAGTCTTCCCATGCGCCCGTTCTCTTCCAGTCATTGATCACTGCATTCGAATCGGCGGCACCTTCGAAATGCATAATCGGACCAATAATAAACTGAACGACGGCTTCATGCTTATCGTCACTGTATCCCGGATATGCTGCTCTCAAAATGCTCATCATTTCGTCGGCCGTTGTTACTGTTGATAAGTCGGCGACCAAGTCGAGTATTTTGCCGGCGGATTCGTACGGCACACCGATGAATCCCTCTTCTTCGTAATACGTTTCGAAAAGGACATCATCAAATTGAAGTCCCCACATCGCTCGAAGCATTGCGGAAATTTGGACTTCTGTCGGGCTTTGACCGAAAACATGCATGCCGAAAGGCAAATTATTTTCCATAATGGATGAGACATAGTCATACAGTTCATCTTTCAAAAACATCGCAAATCTGTCATGCGAAAGTGTTTTCAGATGGGCTTTGAGCTGAGCGTCAGTCACGGCATTCGGATTTGTCGGATTGACTGCTCTTTGGTGCCTTCTCATGTCGATAATGTTATGAATATTGGCATCAAACATCACATCAACGATACGTTCCTGCCTTTCAACCATCGTGTCTGTACCCCATCCGGCTCTGCCGATGAAAAACGCTTGAATTTCTAATTCCAATTCTCTCAGGTTGTCATTTGAATCCAAATTCGATCGAATCATCGGCGGCGTCATGTGACTGATGATGAGCGCGTTTCCGCGGTATTTTGCGGTCAAGCCTTCACCGACATTGGCGACAATGTACGGGTAGATGTTCGGGATATCCTGAAGGAGGAGCGGCCCGAAATCGTCTTTTGCGGCTAAACCATACGGTGTTCCCGGAAGCCATTCATGCGTTCCGTGAGTTCCGAAACTGATGAGCGCGTCGGGTTTGTGATGATTATTCATCCACAAATAGAAGGCAATGTACTGGTGCGTCGGCGGAATGTCGCCGCCGTGATAGGAGAATGCAGCATCCGTTTGTGATGCTCTTGCCGGCTGCGGCATCAGCCACACATTTCCGAAACGAATGGCCGGAAGCACAAAGAAGCGCTGCCCGAATTCATTTTCCCAAATCATCGTGTTTTGATCATTGGCAGCCAATTCCGCCATTGAAATGGAGTAGTCCCAAGGTGTTCCCCATAAATCTATGACTTGATTTCGAAGAGTTTCATTGACAAATGTTTCATCAAACCATTCTTTATATTTTTCAACGGGTACAAGAGTTGCGCCCCACCAGTCATCATCATGAGCGCCGGAGGCGTTTCTTCGGGTACCCATTTCGTGCTGAGTCACCATCCCATGCAAGACACCCGGCGCGTATTCGCCGACATTGATGCCCTGCTGGAAAAGCAATTCCATAAGAGATGTTTCATTCAAGTCTTCGATATTGATCGGCAATGAGTCAAATTCAACCGTATATCCGGCTCTTCTCAAATCCCTGAGAACGCCGTCTTGATTGGTTCCCGCGTTTGGGTACAGATCCAAATCCGGTCCTGCCAAACTTCTCAGGACGTTGAGGTAGTTGGCGCCGATGTGGGCTTTACCCGGCGGGTAGTTGTAGTACATGATGATGACGTTTTTGTTTTGATTCTCCGTTCTTCTCAAGTATCCCCAGGCGATGGCACGGTTGGCCAGCCAGTCTGCCTGTTCTTCAAAAACGTTGCCGTTATTTCCGAGAAGAATGAATTCGTTCATACCGTCTCTGGCCGGAGAAATGGTTGAATAGACAAGCATATCTCTCGGGATTTGATCAATTTCCCCATCCGCAGACGAAATGATTGCTTTGAGAACATAGACGTCTAACTCAGTCAGCCATTCAACGCCTCTTTCATAATCATCAACGTTTAAGCCGAAGTCTTTGATTGAAATGGCAACATCGATCAGAATTCTATTTGGATCTCCGTTAAGAGCATAGTATTTCAGCATCGGATTGATCGGATTGCCTTCTTCGTCATGCGTAACTCTGAAAACGTCAAATCCTGCGATAACGTTGGCTCCCTTACTTTCCAAATCCCAAATTAATTCATTAATGACATTGACTCGCGCGTTATTTCCGCCCGCGAAATAGTCGCGGTGGAACCAAATTCCGACTGTTAAATTTCTGTCGTCGTAAACATATCGTTCAGGATTGCTCTCACATGGTGTTTCATATGCTGCCAAATATTCGTCCAATGTTTCGAAATATTTTCGGTCTAAATCGGGGTGGTATATTCCGTAACTCAAAAACCCTGCCGCTAATTCCCAATTTTTGGCGAACTCTTTTCCGCCGAGTTCCCTGCCGAGTAAAACAAGAAGCTGCTCGGTCATCACAACATCTACTGCGAGCGGGTCTTCGGGGTGTTGGATGTCGCGGGCGAAGTCTAACATTCCGCTTCTGACCGAAACTATGTGCGGCGTCCCTTCTTTTCCTGCAAGGGTTTCTAATCTATAATTCTCGTTAGAAATCGCATTATCAACATTGTTAACGGCTGTCAGAGTCATCATGTCTAAAATGATTATGTCTTGGTCCGCAAAACCTCCGGTTTGACCGAACTCTGCAAGCGCTTCTTCATGCCCCCACCATAATAAATTCGTCACTTCCATAAATGAGGAGTATTGGTTTAAAAGACCCCAAACAAAGTTATTTGAAAATCCGACATATGCGATTTTTATTCTTTCCCAATTATCTGTGATTTGTCTGATTGAAGCGTCATCTTCACTTTTCACTCTGGCAAGATACATCAAAATATTTTCAGCATATGCCTGATGAAGTATTTCGTTTGGTCTGTAGTTACCGGCATCTGCGTGAAGCGCAAAAAAGTCTCGAATCGTTTCTTCGGATTGACGGTCGCTTATTGTAAATTCGGCTGCATCTCTGAAGTCAAAAAATTCGGGTGTATCAGTTCCTGTTCCATCCCATCTGCCATTATTAAAAGCAACCAATAATGCTCCGTTCTCTTGTGCTGCTTTCAGCGCATCCTCAAAATCGGAAAGCTCGCCGATGACCATGTCGATAATTATTATATCAAATGTATTCAAATCGTATTTTTCAAATTCGGCGGTGTTATCAACGCCTGTAGAAAAACGAGTAAGTCCGAATACATGTATTGAGAAATCATCTCCATAATACATATCAGAAGCCATTTCTTCTGTTATCGGCAAATTGAAAAATGTGTCATAACCGATATACAGAACATTGATTTTTCCATCTGTTCCTTTTATTATCTCCAACTCTTCGCCGCCGTCTGCAATCGCAACGGGAATCATTGAAGTGATTAACAGCATTAATACAAAATAAATGCTGAATTTCTTTAACGAAGTCATTTTATCATCCCTATTTTTTAATTCATAAAATAAGCTAAAACCAAGTCAAGTAGACTTTTATCCACATATGAATCATTCACTTGTCAAGAAAAGTAAACAAATTCTAAATTCTATAATGCTATAATAGGTAATAAATGCATATATTTAGGTAATAATTATTATCTTTTTGGGTTCAAATCATGTAAAAAAAATAATCACAAAAAAGCTGAAATGAAAAATTAATTTTCATTTCAGTCATTAATTATGTGCTGTCAGCCGGGGCGCTTGCGCGTTCAATCGTATTATTCCCTTCAGGGACGTATATCACACGCCCGTCATCCAACCGATACGCCGTTCCGAGGATATCACCGATACCACCGCCGATTTGCTGCTCAGCATTGATTTCCATGATTTCAATGCCGTCCTCAGTCTTTTGAATAATCTGCATGTTTTCCTGTCCCGGATTTATGACAATTGTCACATCCTGCTCCGTTAAAAGTTCGCTCATGCCGAATGACATAACAAGCGCAACAAGCAAGGCGACCGCGAAAACCATTGCGACGTCAAAAACATTCGCAACGCTGTTCATCGGGTTCCCGGCATTATTTTGGGCAAATGTTGAACCGCGCACAGCTCTTCTGGTTGCTCTGCTCATTTCTTTTCCTCCAAGGCGTCGATGAGGTAATCAATATCAATCATATCCTGCCAATACCAGCGGTTGCGGATGGTTGTTAAACCGAAACAAAGGGATGCTGCAAACAAACCGACAACTGTTGTCGTAAACGCGATCACAAGATTTGTCGCAAGCGCGGCAATGTTGCCTTCCGTCAAACCGATTAAAGCAGGGCCGAGCGGAATCAATGTTGCCATCAAACCGAGCATCGGGCCGATTGTTGTAATAAGTCTTGTCTTTTCTGTTATTTTCGTCATCCTAATTTCATAGTCATCCGCGATTTTTTCAATGTGCCTCAAATCACCCGCTTCAACAGAATCTGCCGCATCTTTTGAAAAAGCGGTAACCATTTGAGTCTGTTTACCGCCGAAACTTCTGAGAATAGACGCCGATTCTTTGTATCGGATATCAGAAGACTGAGATGACTTCATAATATCGCTGATGCGGTACGTTTGCTTTTCCAGCTCTCTTTGATTTCTGTTGCGGCGTGTGTATTCCGTAATAAATTCACCGGTTAAGATCAGCGATACAAGCGCAAACACGAGCAACAATATCATGACCGGATACAAAAGTGAATTTGAAAAAACATACGTAATAAATGTCATTGTTGACCCGAAGTCAGATAAAAATGCAATTTCTACCATAATTTTCCCCTACTGTCTCCTCTTATTATTTTTACCCTAAATTATTTTGTTTTTTATTTCAGTTCGTTTTTAGTTTATTCAAAAATTATTCGATCTCCCTTTCCGGGAATTTTTTTCCTTCTTGCTCGACTTGTCAGCTGTAATTGTTAAAAGGGCACCGAACAAAACAAGCAAGCAGATTCCAATTAAAACAACAATTTCGGTTGTACCAAACACGTTCACTGCCGTTGATTGGACGTTTCCTGAACTGATGTATGCCGGAATCATAATCGAGGCAATCAGATAGAACAAACCGATAAATACCATAATCGCGCCGAGCGTGTCCGGTGTTCCGTCAAAGTCGATATTCAATTTCTTTGCGACTTTGCTTAGATTTCTCATCAGATATGTCGTTACCAATATTGAAATCGCGAAAACGGCCCCGACAAGTGCGCCGATCACAAGGCCGTTCAGGTCAACAACAGTCGAAAGCGCAATGCATGAGACAAGAAGCGCCGCCATGCAGACAGGGCACGGAAAAACCATGATTAAAAAGGTTTTATTCGATACATCACAACCGGCATGCCACTTTTTCATTGTGACGATGCCGCCGATCAATAAGAACAAAGCAAGCGTAATATGAATCGCGGTTGCTAACGGTGAAGCCATAAAGGATGTGACGTCAAGCACATCCATGAAATACCCCGCAACAAGAGCGATCGCGAAGTATAAAAGGCATAAAACAAACACAGTGCCTTTGCCGGTTTTTGAAAAACCGCAGCCAATCCCCGTCTTTAATCCAAAAATAAAAACACTTGACAGTATCCCTATCACAATAAGAATTGCCATAGACTCCATGAATCAGTAATTAAGCTTCATTCATTATATTAAGATTGATATTTGGATAACAAATATTACCTTAAAAAGTAATATAATTCTAATTTAGTGATACAATATCTACTATTGGTGGGATAATATTTACTTTAATGCCATGATTTTTGAATGCCCGTTATTATATCTTTTTCAAAATCAAAAACAACCGCCGAATCCGCCCCGTCTGAAATAATCACTTTTTTATCCGCCGTGATTTCACCGCAGACCGCTGCCGTCATTCCGCCTTCAGAGAGAACGCGCATGCATTCCTCCGCATTGCCCGCTTCCGCCGTAAAAACAAATCCGGTTCCGGGATGCATCAGCATCCACCTTTCAACCGTTATTTCGGGGTCGTTCGGAATCACAATCTCCAAAAGCCGAACATGCGCCCCAACGCCGCTTGTTTCGCACAGCATCCCAAGCGTTCCGATAATTCCCGGATTGCTGATGTCTTTTCCGGCTGTCACCAGCCGTTTCTGCCCGATAATCTGAGGCGCTTCATACATTTTTCGAATCACTTCAGGCGTTTTTGAAGAAACGGATTCAAAGCTGTAAAGTGAGTTCGGGCCGGTTCTCCCGTCCAAATCAATCGCATAAATGACGACGTCTCCCGGTTTTGCGGTATCGCTTCGAATAATATATTCTTTTTTAGCGATTCCGATAATCGCGACAGATAATGATTTTTCGCCTTCGGGATGCGTATGTCCGCCGACAACGGGAACACCGAACTTTTTGACGCCTTCTGCCATTCCCTTAAAAATCTCTTTAAACGTTTCGGGATCGGCTGAGGAAACAACGTCAACCATCGCAAGAGGCCGCCCGCCCATTGCGGCAATATCATTCACATTGACAAGAACGGAAGTAAAACCCGCCCACCAAGGGCTTTTTTCAATCAATCTGCCCCAAATGCCGTCGGCGGAAAATAAAATAACGTCACCGTTTCCGATGTCAATTGCCGCGGCGTCGTCACCGAAATCAACAACGCAGCCGCCGTAAGCGTCGGCAACCTCTTTGAAAATTTCCGAGACGGATGCAATCGGACTTTTTCGGGCGGTACCGTCAAAAGTTCGGATGGTCTGGGCGAGTTTTTCTAAATTAATTGGCGGGCTTTTCTTCATCTCATTCATAATTCTCTGTTTCCGCTTTTTATTCCGTTATCTCAGTTCTAACAGCTTCATCTTTTAAATCATTTGTTTTATTCGAATTGTACGAAAGTATGGGCAATTTACAAAAAATGTAAAGTATTATATACGATGTTTATTCGATTATATTGAAAAAGCATCCAATATTGGAAAAAGAGGGAAAATATGGTAAGTAATGGTATAGCAATGAAGAAAAAGAATTCAAATGTTAGAAAATTAACCATCAAAGATTTTAGGAATGTTGGTATTACATTTGACGAAAAAGAACGACCTGCAGAGCTTGTTCTTAATCGCGGGTTGAATAAAGAAGATTTAGGGGATCTTGTACTTCTTGTCGGTCCCAATAATTCAGGTAAATCAAATGTTTTAGCTGCTTTGGAAGCATTTGGGAGTAAAAAACTTGAAGAAGACGATTCTCCAGATTTTATCCATAGTACTCAAAAACCTGCTATTTCCATGTTCGTTCAAGATAATGATAAAATCAACTCTTTAGAAATTGATGGATCTGCTAGTCAAAACAATGAGATTAGTATTTCTAAAAAAATTGGAACTATTGAACTAGAAATTAAAAATTTAGAGGATTATTTGAAAGATCTTCGGTCTGAGAAGCTAGATATAATTGAAAGAATGGATGCTATTAAATCTGAACGGAACAAAAACAAAAATAAGTATCCAACCGAATTGGAACGTAAATTGATTAGTGACTTGATTACAAATAGGACTATTGGAAGTGATGGAAAAGCAGACTTAGAGATTTACTTGGCAAGACTAAAGAACGGACAAGTTTATAACAATACTCCAAATCTAATTTCTGCTATTGAAAAGAGACTTCTTGAATTGAAAGAACAAGGGTCGAATGCAAATATCTTTAGCAATTTGGAAGAAATTTCTGACCAAATTAACTTAGATATGAAAACTACGAAAGAAAAAATCGTTGAAAAAAGTAAAACCATTCTTTCGCTTAAGTCTCAAACTGATACTAAGAAGACTAATTTTAAGAAGTCTACTGCTAAGACTAATTCAAAGGATCCAGCTCCATTAGTGGAAGAAACCGAAGAAGCTAGTATTACTACTGAGCATGATTATTTACTATCTTCTAGAATTGTTGTGTATACACAAAAACCTATTAAGCAACAAGATCTTGTTTGTAAACCAGATAAACCTACTGCTTTTATTAAGAATGTCCTGAAAATAATGGGACAAAGTCAGAATGCTCTTGATGATATCTATAGCAAATATGAAGGAAAAAGCCAAAAAAGCTATCTGGAAAAATTTGGAAAAAAACTAAATAAAGAGTTACCTGGAAAAATTACAAAATACTTTAATGATATGTATTTCTGTGATGCAGGGGAGGAGTATGCCTTTAAATTTGATTTTGAATCTGAAAAAATTCATATTTTACTTGATAGGGGGGATGTCACTCTTGACCTCGATAAACAATCCACAGGTTTCAGGTGGTTTTTTGATTTCTTCTTTAATTTTGCATATAAGGAAGATTTAAAGCCTGGGGATATCATAATTATGGACGAGCCTGCTACAAATATTCATGTTTCAGGACAGTTTGAATTGCGTAAGTTCCTCAAAGACTTCGCACAAAAAAATGGTCTCACATTTGTGATTAGTACTCATTCACCGTTCTTGATTGATTGCGATTATTTAGATGAACTCCGATTAATGCAACGTGATGAACACGGTCATGTGATTATTGAAGACAAATTTGATGTTGTTAGCAGAGGTGCAGACAAATTGGATTTTGTTCTTAGAGGTTTAACCGTTGGCAGACATATTTTAATTGGAGACCAAAAGGTGATTTTTACAGAAGGAATTACTGATTATAATTACCTGACTGCTTTTAAATTATTGTTCGTTAGAGAAAAACAAAACTATAATTCATTAGTTTTCTTGCCTGTCGGTGGAATTGGTAATAATATTGCAGATATTCTTTCTGAAATTGATACAAATCCACGTCTTTTGGTTGATGCTGATAGGCAGGGTTTAAGCGCTAAAAATAAATCCAAGGAGAAAGACCTGATTATTTCTTTGAATGAAGTAAATCCAAGTTATAAAAATCTTGAAAGTTTGTTTTCTTCAGCAGACGCAAAAAAATATAATCTAAAAGACAAAGAGTGGAATGAATCTTCCTTATTCAAAAAGAAAATTTTTGAAAACGAAATAACAGATGAGACAAAAGACAATTTCAAAAAAGTTTTGGATCATTTATTGACGGTTTAAGAGTGTATTACAATTACGTCTTTCATTCCTCTCTTTTCAGAGAAATCATTTTTAATTCCCCGCCACAATCTTCTTTCTTTTTCTTTTTTTCCACCGACAAATCTTCCCCCAGCAGACCGTAAGCGTCCGAGCGGCATTGGCGGCAGTGCCTCATCTGCTTGACATACGGCGCGCAAGCATCTTGAACGGCTTTTCTTTCCAAGTCCGTCGGCGGTATAATGTCTTTAAACGCAGCTTGATTGATCAGCGGCATGATATTCATGATGTAGACGCCCATTTCATTCATCTTCTTTGCGATTTCAATGATATGCTTGTCGTTGATTCCCGGAATCAGAACCGTATTGATTTTAACGGTTATTCCGGCAGCGACGGCTTTTCGGATTCCTTCCAATTGATTTTGAATCAAAATTTCAGCCGCTTCTCGTCCTTCGTATTTTTTGCCGTTGTAATAAATCATGCTGACGATTTCTTTTTGAATCTCGGGGTCGGTCGCATTCAAAGTAACGGTCAGCGTTTCCACATTTAACGCCGCCAATTCATCAAATCTGTCGGGAAGCAAAAGCCCGTTTGTGCTGATGCAAAGCGTTATGTCGGGGAAATTTTCGCGGATGAGGCGGAAGGTTTCAAACGTTTCGTCATTGTCAAGCGGGTCTCCGGGGCCGGCAACGCCGATGACACTGATGTACGGGTGCTGTTTCAGAATCAGAGTGGTCTTTTCCATTGCGTCTTTCGGCGACAGCACAGCACTTGTCACGCCCGGACGGCTTTCATTGACGCAGTCAAATTTTCGATCGCAGTAATTACATTGTATGTTGCAGGAAGGCGCAACAGCCAAATGCAGCCGCCCGAATTTATGCTGCGCTTCCGGAGAATAACAGGGATGTCTGGAAATTTTACGCTGCATATCATGACTCATGCAATCTTTCATAATCGATTCGCTCTTTTGGATTATTGAAAATATAATGAATATGAACAACTTTTTGCATATTATAATAACTGTTTGCCGAGTTCTCTTGCTTGCTCCAAAACGTCTTTGTTCTGTAAAAGCTCTTCTGTGTTGTGAACGCTCACGGCGGTAATTCTCCCGATAGGAATGAAACCGAGTCCTTTGAAAATATATTCGATTCGGTCAGGCGTTTTGATGTAATGATCCGGCATCGGCGCGCCCTGTGTAATGACAACCGCAAGTTTTTTGCCTGCCGGAATCAGCGGCTTGCTCTGCGCATCTTTTAAAGCAAAACAGCGGTCAATGAACGTTTTTAACTGCCCGGTCATTTCGCCCATGTAAATCGGCGTTCCGATGATGATCGCGTCGGCTGTTTTCATTTCTTCATAAAGAAGGCGCATATCGTCTTTTCGAACACAGTCTCTTTCTTTTTTGCGGCAGACTCCGCATCCGAGACAGCATCGGATATCCATTTTTCCTAAATTGTATATTTTTGTCTCGGCGCCTTTTGCTTTCGGCTCTTTCATGACTTCTTCAATTAAATAACGTGTGCTTCCGCCTTCACGAGCGCTTCCGAGTATTCCGATAATTTTCATTTGACCCTCTCTTCATTTTTATTTTAAATTAGCTCGGATTTTTATAAAAAAGTTTTGAATCCGAAAGTTTATATTCAGTTTTTATACTAGATACAAATACATTCTTTTAATATTCTCTTAAAAGCCGATCAAGAACAAGTCTAAAAACGCTGAACAGGTGTTATTTTGTCAATTAAGTATGCTTCCAATTCGTCGCTGCCGATTATTAAAGAAGATTGGATCGGAAACCCTATGAAAGGAAATTCTTTTCTGAATGAAAAATCCGGCCAAATCAGCGTGAAGAAGTTTGTCAAATCCCGATTTCATAATCCGCAGCGCGAAGAGCGAAAAAAAGATACATCCTACGCCGGGTTTTGTTTGAATGACGATTTTATGAATTCGAATGAAGATATGATTGTTTGGCTTGGTCATGCCTCCTTTTTTATAAGACTCGGCGGCGTTACTTTTTTGACCGATCCGTCTTATTACAGTTTTCCGATGCGAAATCGCCTTGTTCCGCTTCCCTGTGAAATTGAAGAGTTCAAATATGTTGATTACGTCCTCATTTCTCACATGCATCACGATCATGCAGACCTTCGTTCGCTTCGGAGAATTTTCAAAGCAAATAATAAAACGCAGGCGCTGATTCCGTTAAACGGCCGAAATTATGTCCGATTTTTTACCAAAAAATATCAAGAAGCCGGCTGGTATCAGCAGTACGAAACAAAGCCGGGCGTTGAAGTTTATTTCCTTCCGAGTTTCCACTGGTCAGGAATGCATATTTTTGACAACAATCGAACACTTTGGGGCAGTTTTATCATCCGCTGCAATGACAAAACAATTTATTTCGGCGGTGACACTGCTTGGGGAATGCACTTTGAAGAAATTGCCAAGCTGTTTCCGGATATCGATTACGCGCTTCTTCCAATCGGCGCTTATACGCCGCGATCCGTTGCCGAATTCGTTCACATAACGCCTGATGAAGCTGCCAAAGCGGCGAACATTCTCGGCGCCAAACATTTAATTCCGATGCATTACGGCACTTATCCGCTCGGGCAGGAGCCGCTCGGCGAGCCTTACCGTAAAATCTGCAAATTAGATGAAAACGGCGAAATCGACAGCTTTTTGACTTGTTTGGATATCGGAGAAGAACTTCTCATTTGAATCTTTTTTGAATAAAAGCGTGGTTCAATTTTCGTGCAAATAATGAAAGATGGAGCAGCCCGCGCGCGGCAGCCTCTAACGGTCACGAAAAGGACTTTCTGCTGACACCCTCCTTCCCCATACCAATGAGAAATTGTGAGTGAGGCGGTCAATTCTGAGATAAGTTTATTAATCTAATTGGTAATCCTTTTTAATACACATTTTAAGGGATTTTATGACAGAACCTGAAAAACAAGAAATTCAATACATATTTTCGGACATGGACAACACGCTTTTTGATTTTGTCCATGCCAAAGTTGAGGCTTGCACCGCCGTTGTTGACAGAATCGGAGCAGGTGAACCTCTTGAAATGCTGTCTTATTTCCTGCGCGGCATTTACGGATTTGAACATTTGGAAAATATTGAAGATTATCTGAAAGAGAAATACGTTTTCTCCGAATCTCTTTTTGAAGAATGCTGCCGTATTTATGAAGATGTTAAAGTTGAACATGTCGCACTTTATGACGGTGTCCGCGAAACGATTGAAGCCGTCAAAGAGATGGGACGCTCTTTTATTATCATCACAGACGCCGACACCGAAAACGCTTACCGCCGAATGAAGCGCGTTAAATTAGACGGCCTTGTTGACGATGTGATTACTTACGACATGTCCGGCAAGAAAAAACCTGATCTCGGCGCCTTTGAGTTCGCTTTGAAGCGCTCGGGTGCAAACGCCGCCGACTCCATGTATATCGGTGACAGTCTCCGCCGCGACATCGCGCCTGCGAAAAAAATCGGAATGACAACAGCGTACGCCGCTTACGGCGACCGCAACGACCATGACCGCGATTTTTATTTCGAGCCCGATTATAAATTAAATCATCTCGGCGAAATTATTGACATCATTCAAAAAAAATCCTCAAAAAACGTCCGGCTCTTCAAAAAGCGGTTTTGAAAATTAATCTTATTCTGTCTGATCAGCGATTTCAAGTTCCATTAATTTTCTTTTAACAA
Organism: Methanosarcinales archaeon; assembly: GCA_031260345.1. GTDB lineage: Archaea > Halobacteriota > Methanosarcinia > Methanosarcinales > Methanosarcinaceae > Methanimicrococcus. Next base: position 7,844 of record JAIRKA010000109.1, on the reverse strand, counting down.
TCGCAAATCCTTGTTTGTCCCGTTTCCTGCCGCATCTTTGAATAATTCTCTGATGATGCCGAATGTAATCGATATAAACGGGATCTTTCGTTAATTCATAGCGTGTTAAATGAATGCAGGCTTCAATCACCGAGTGAAAACCCCGGTTGAATACAAATCCTTCTTTTTCGGGATTTAAAATAAAAAAGTCAACGGGCTCAATATCAATAATAACGGAATCTGCCGCATCCATTCGTTTCAAGCATCTGAATAATATGAAGCGATCAGCGCTTTTCAAAACCGGAATTGAAATCGTCGTTTGATTTTTGTCAGTTTTCCCGGCCTCTTCTTTATTTTCTGCGGCATAAACAGCCGTATCAAATTCTTCATTTTCCAAATCATAAAATGCGGATTTCGCAAATAAAACGGCGTCATCTGTCAGATTCGCGGCAAAATAATCACCACGCATCAAATTTTTGTACGTCACCGATCCTTTAAACAAATGAAGAAACATTCTGTCGTTTTTCCAGGTAACCCCGAAGGGCGCGGCATTCGCTGTTTTTTCTGATTTGGAGTCGGCGGATTCGGAAATATTTTTCGTTGTCAGAATCATTTCAGAAATGCCTTCTGAAATTCCGAATTTTGTCATCTGTTTTAAGTTTTCAGCCGTTTCTTTCATGCGCGCTTGCTCCTTTTCGCTTCCTTAAATCTTCAATCCTTCCAAAATTGAAATGAATATGCCGGCGGCAGTGATGTCCGCAAGCGATCCCGGATTGATCCTCTCTTTTTGAAGTTTTTCATCTAATTTTTGAATTTCGGGAATCATCTTTTTCAGATTTTTTGATTTCTTCAATTTTTTCATTATTTTTGAGGCTTCTTTCTGAACTTCCAAAGCGGTTTCTTCATTGTATTTTGCGGCAATGAATGTGTCCGGATAAAGTGACATCAATTCCAAAAATGTGTATACAACAGCACTGTTCATGATGCTTCCGAAGCATTTCTTCGGATTTTCTTCAAAGTAAGCTTTATTTTTTTGAAGTTTTCGAGCAAATTTTTCGGATTTCTCAAATCCGTTTACCCATTCGGCGGCGATCATATCTCTTTTCGCACCCATCGCCATTAAATCAAAAAGCGGAATATTTTCAATTCTTATTTTTTCTATCGCGGCGGTATTTGTCAAATCCAGCTCATAATCCGCTTCTCCCTTTTCTGTTTTTTGAACCGGAACCGAAAGCGTATTGTACGCTTTATAGAAACAAACGGCGTCTTTTGATGTTGTTGTTCTGCAAATTTCGGCGGCTTTTAAAATGACCGCCTTTCCTGTTTTTTTATTTCGCTCACATTTTTCATCATTTGAACAAATGTATCCTGCCGCAATTGAAAGCGGCAGAAGAAGAATCAGCGTTCCGAAATGGGTATTTCCGCCGCTTTGCATGAATTGGCTTTTAAAAACGGCTTCATAAAAGAGCGGGCCGAATTCCGGCGGACCCGTTTCGGGAGACGATTCGGCGCTTTTCATAAAAACGGATTGAACGGATAATGCCGACGCTAAAAAATGCTCAAACGAAGTATCTTTAAAATCCTGCAGTCTGTGAACGTTTCCGGGCTTCGGGTAAGACGCCGCTTCCAGAACCATTGAAAGAGCCGCAGCTGAGGCAATTTCTTCGCTGAACGGAATTTGAACCATCTTTAATTCGCCTGTTTTTGTTTATTCTTAATTTGTTTGCTTTATTTGCTTTAATTTGTTTTTAGTTTGAAGCACGTGATTTCTTTTCGTCAATCGCGTCCAATATTTTTTCGGACAGCTCTCTTTTCATTTTCATATAGTCAACTTGTGAAATTCCGAGGTCTGACAGCGCCTCATCGCGATAAAAGCAGGATTTCGTTCCTTTGCAGCACCACACTAAACTTCCGAAACAAGTGTCTTTACCGCCTTCAAGCGGCGTTCCTTTGACGGCATCCTGCTTTAATTGAACGAATTCTTCATTTGTCAAACCGACCTCGTCAATTTTTTTGAGCAGGCCGCAGTATTTGACAGGCGGACAGCAAAACGCAAGACTGCGATTATCGCCGCGCTTGCAGACGTGCTTTGGCGTGTTGTACCAGCCCGTTTCCTGCTGATACTCAGTTATTTTTTTGACAAGATGCGGGATGAATTCAGGATCATCTGCCGCAGCGCGGGCGACCGAGACCATATCCGCGCCGCTTGAGAAAAAGTCAAGCGCGGCGTCGAAATCATCAACGGAGTTATTCGCGATGACGAGTTTTCGAGTTGCGTTTCGGATCTTTGCGATGGCTTCAATGTCAGCGCCTTTTCCTTCAATCATCGCGTCGGCATGAATGACATCAGCACCGGCAGCATCGAAGAATTCCGCGGCCGTTTTCGGGTCAACGACATTTGTTCTGAATTTGACTGACAGGACAACACCCGTTTCTTTTATTTTTTGAATCATTTCAGCAAGCTTCTGCGTGTCTTTTAACAGTGACTGCCCCAAGCCGCGCTCCGTAAATTCGGGCTGTCTGCAGTGAATATCAAGTTCCATAATCGCGTTTTTGCTTTTGATCAATTCGGCCGCTTTTAAAAGCGGTGTAAGGGATGCGCTTCTGACACTGACGGCGGGAACCGTTTCCGGCATTTTCAAATTGACGTAATCAATTTCATTTTCGATTTGAATGTATACGTCATTGTTCACATCCTCTCTCGCAAAAAACTCCGTTCGTCCGCGAGCGGCAGCTTCCGCCCCCGCCTTTTCGGATTCTTCATCCAAATTATAAGAGCCGAGAACAGCAATTCCCGCGTTTTTCGCATACGTTTCGGCAAATTTTCCGTCCGTAACGCCGGCCATTGCCGACAGCGCAATCGGATTTCGGATAACGATATTGTCTGCTTTCAAATTAAATATGTTTTCCATTTCGTTTCCCTCTCTTTTTTAGTAACTCTGTGAAAGAGAAGAACGAGAATCTCCTTAATAAATTCTTTTTTTATTTTCAATTTGAATTTTGCCGCGTTCAATCGTGTATTTAAATATGTTTCCGCTTGCATCGACTCCTTTGTATTTGATGATCCATATTCGGCGCTCTATTTTTCCGCCGGTTTCCTTGATTTGAAATCGGATGACCGAGTCGGCCAAATGTTTCAGCCTTTCTTCAGTTTTTTTTGAAAAAATTCTACCGTGAAGGCATCCGATAACAAGCTGCCGGCTGCCTTCACAGCTAAGAGGTTTGGTATTTATTGGTTCCGTGTTTAAGGGTTTTGCATTTTGCGTGTTTATGGCCGTTTTAATTTCCTTAACAAAGGAAACTGTTTGGCATTCTTCTTGTTGAGCGGGGTATCTTTCATTACTGTTTCCGTTTTGGAACAGTTCGCTGAGACTTTCAATGAAAATAATCATTTCCAAATCATTCTCAGTGAAGGCTTCCTGTTTTGTTTGATTTGCGGCTTGATTTGCCGTTTGTGCTGTTTTTATTTGTATCTGTTTTTTGTTTTCAAAACACATTCCTCTCCAACAATCCCGGTTTTCAGGCGTTATTTTCAGAAATGCGCAGCCGTTTTTTCCAGAAACTTCCTTTTCGGCAGGCCTCCCTATTGATTTTTCAATCGCCGCCGAAAAAGAAGCTATCCCCTCATCGTCGTTTCCGGTCAATAAAAGAAACGAACCGTTTTCAATCTTATTTTCCGTCAAGCGGTCAAATTCGGGGATTCCTGTTGTGAAATTTGAAGCCATTGTTCTTTCACAGACAGACATAAACCGTTCTTTTATAAGCCGCTTCTCTTTTTTTCAAAAACGAAACTTATATATACTCATCAGGCGGCTTTTCAGGTATGGACAAATCAAAATGCAAATGCGGCAAGGCAAATTTACCGAATACTGTCAACCTTTTCGAATTAAAATTTGAAAACGGTCTGATCCCTGCCATTGTTCAGGAAACCGAATCCAAAGAAGTTCTCATGTTCGCTTACATGAACGAAGAAGCTTTGAAACTGACGCTGAGGACAAAAATCGCGCATTACTATAGCCGCAGCCGCCAATCATTATGGAAGAAGGGGGAAACTTCCGGTCATTTCCAGCATGTCAAACAAATTTATTATGATTGTGACGCCGATTGTCTTCTTCTTGAAGTTGATCAGGAGGGCGGCGCCTGCCACAACGGGTATCGTTCATGTTTCTATCGAACGATTGATGGGAAAAACGTCGGTGAAAAAGTTTTTGATCTTTGACCGGTCCGAAGGAGCGGTCAAACTCGGAGCGCAGCTCCGAGGTATTTTCCTTTCTTCCCTCTTTCCTTTCTTCTCTCTTAATGAATTGATCCTGAAGAAATTTAAATAATTGTCAATAACTTTTTTTATTTCATAGAATATCCGTTTTAAAACTAATTATTACATTTTAATTATATTAATGATATAATAAACCAGTTTGAAAATTAAACATGCTCTGTTGTATATATTTTACAGAACTCAAAATACTATTCAAAGAAATATATATATTTAGTTTCCCGCCTATCTCTTATTGTTGTATTAAAGAGCATTGCTCTTAATACCTAACAATTTAATTTTTATACAATTCTATTTTATATAAAATGACAATGACCTTGCGGGACTTAAACTATGATAAACAGAAAAAAACAATATTTAATTATTTTTATTGTTATTCTTGCTGTTATCGGTATTATTGGAGCCGGCTGTCTCGGAAACAATAATAGCAACAACACAACTACGAACGGCACTGGAAACGGCACTGGAAACGGTACCGGAAATGCATCCAACAATACAACCAACAATTCATCGAACGTTTCTAACAACACAACGGGCCGAGATGTTCCTCTTTTCCCTGATGTGGTTTATGCAAATCAAACAACAGGCGGCGGTGGCAGAAGTACTCCTCCTGCAGCTACGAACTACACTTCAACAGTCCTCGGCGTGAACTTAGCAGTTGACAGTAGTTTAAGTAACCCGGCTATGCCTTCCAATTCGATTTACATTTATGTTCCTGCTGACCAAATCGCAGGACAGACTTTAAACTTGACATTCTTGTCAACTGTCACAAATATTTCTGCGACATACGACACGACAATTATTTCTGCCGTTCCGACAAACAGCGGCTCAACTGTCTCTGTTGTAATGGACTCGGGCATCGATAATTCCAGCTTTGCGTGGGGAGGCGTTAACTATACGCCTGTACCGGAAGGAAATGCGACTATCAGTTTCACAGCTACGGCAGGCGGCACCACTTACAATGTTTACCTTTTGGCTGCTTCTATTGTCAACTTTAACCCGGCTGTCGGTCCGAACGGCATTGTCCAGTTTTTAGGTGTTGACAACACGATGAGTTCATCATGGGCAGTTGATATGAACACTGACATAAATTTCACCACCGTTCCTGATACAGGATACGTCAGTATGAATCTCAGTGTAATGGTCGGCGGAACTGAACTAAACAGCGATCCTGCCAACAACGGCGCATCAAACCCCCTTTTCTTTGATGTTGCATCGTCTGCGAGCGTTATTTACAACGTGACAGCATCATTTGACCAAGTTGTTACGGCAACACGTAATGGTGCCGGTATTTACGTTGATCAAAATTTGAACATGCCTGATACCATTTACGTCTATATCCCTGCCAATGATGCCGCAGGTCAAACAATGACATTTACTTTCTCGAATACCGTTACAGTTGATAGTGCGAGTGTTAACACAAATATCGTAGCTTCTGCGGGCGGCTCTGGAACAGTTGTCACTGCGACATTAGCCAGTCCTATTACAGGAATTGAAAATGGCGGCGCTGCAAATACGCCTGTTCCATCCGTTATTGCCTTCAATGCGACATCTAATGGAACAACTTACAGTGTTTACATTTTAAACGCTGCGGCGCTTCAAATTGATGTTCCTGACGGAATTACAATTACACGTGACGACGGAGCAACCTGGACAAACGGTACATTCAACAGCGTTATTCCGATTGGCCAAAGCAACACATTCACTGTTGTCTCAGGTACACTTTCAATGATCGTATCAGGAGTCCCTGACAGTACATTCGCTGCCGGCACTGCTTATACCTTCAGCCAAGGGGCAGACTATGTATTGACGGCAGAACCGCCTGCAACTGCATCGGTTCTTGGAGTGAACTTATCAGTTGACAGCAGTTTTAAAAATCCGGCTCAGCCCCCGGGAACGCTCTACATTTATGTTCCGGCCGATGACATTGCAGGTTTGACGTTAACTGTGACATTCCCGACAACTGTCGACTCAATCGATCCGACATACAACACAACAATCATTTCTGCCGAACCGACATTCAGCGGGTCGGTTGTTTCTGTTGCAATGCAGCCCAACATCGATGTTACCGACTTTGATCTGGCGGGCGCTTCAAACACGCCTCTTCCGGCTAATATCAGCTTCACAGCAACAGCAGGCGGCACCACTTACGATGTTTTCCTTTTGGCTGCTACAATTGTCAACTTCTACCCGACTGTCGATCCTAACGGCACTGTTCAGTTTTCAGGTGTTGACAACACGATGGGCTCATCATGGGCAGTCGATGTCGGCACTGACATGAACTTCACCACTGTTCCCAATACAGGATACATCAGTGAGAGCCTCAGTGTAATGACAGTCAATGGAATCGAGCTTAATGACGACCCCGCCAACAACAATGCATCAAACCCGCTTTACTTTGATGTAAACCCATCCAGGAGCATTATCTACAATGTGACAGCAACGTTTGGTCTGCCGGTTGCAACAACGCTTAATGGTGCAAGCATTTATGTTGACCAGAACTTGAACACCCCTGGCACCATTTACGTCTACATCCCTGCCATAGATGCTGCGGGTCAAACAATGACATTTACGTTCCCCGATACTGTTGTTGTTGATCAGACATCTGTTTACTCGGGTATTCTTAGCTCTGCAACCGAAACCGGAACAGTTGTCACTGCAACATTAGCCAATCCTATCACAGGTATTGAAAACGGAGGCGCTACAAATACACCTGTTCCGTCTGTTATCGCTTTCAACGCGACAGCGAATGGAACAACTTACAGTGTTTACATTTTAAATGCCGCTGCATTGCAGATTGTTGTTCCCAATGGAGTTACAATCACACGAACTGATGACGGAAGAACCTGGACAAATGGTACATTTAACAGCGTTATCGACATCGGCAGCAGCAGCACCTTTACTGTTGATTCAGGTACGCTTTCAATGACTGTATCAGGGACTGCTGATGGTACATTCGCCGCCGGTACTCCTTATACTTTCAGTCAAGGGGCGAATTATGTATTGACAGCAGCATAAGCTGTAAACAACAAATGAGCACAATTCAGAACGGCTGACAACCGTTCTCTCTTTTTCTTTTATTTCAAACATTTATTATACAACCAAAACCTACTTTTCACTATGACTACCCGAAAAACTTATTCCTCAAATAATTCTTCTCCTAAAAAATTCCGCTCCGCTGACATCAGTGCCGACGATTTTGAATTTGATTACGACCCGAAGCGCCGCTTTTCCATTGACGCGGTTATCAGCGATACAAGCGCGGTCATTGACGGCGCTTTATCCGAGTCAATTCGCAGCGGCAGATACAAGCCTGCTCTCAACGATGTTTTGACGGTTATCATTCCCGAAGCGGTTTTGGCGGAACTTGAAAACCAGGCCGACAGCAGAAGGGAAACGGGCGTTTACGGCATTGATGAACTTCTCATTCTCAGACAAATGGATGAAGCGGGAGAAATCCATCTCAAATACGAAGGCAATCGACCGACGCTTGCCCAGATTAAAGACGCTAAGCTCGGCGAAGTGGACGCGCTCATCCGCCAAACCGCAATAAATGCCGGCGGACTGTTTGTCACCTCTGATAAAGTTCAGG
>JAIRKA010000101.1 GCA_031260345.1 Methanosarcinales archaeon | reverse complement strand
TTGACATCTGCGGGCGTTCCGAGAGGCCCGACGAAGCTCGCAAGCGTTTCACCGACTTTCATCTTCGTCATCTGCTTTGTGCCTTTGCCGAGCGCCTGCACCGACATCATAATGGTTCCTTTCTCTCTGTCGATATCAGCGATCGTCAGTGGAATTCTTTCACTGTCATCATATGCGCGGACGATGACGAATTGGCCGGCTTTTGCGGCTCTTGCAACATCGGGCGCGTCAATCACCATTTTCCAGACGCCCGTTGCCATTTCTTCTTTTTCTAATATCTCAAAAGGCATTTTCAATCACAATTATCTTTTTCTGGTATGAATTCATGAAATTTTGTTTTTATTTTATATGTAGGTTCTGCTGGGTGTCGGGCAAAATGAATATTGCTTTAAATATCTGTCGTTTTTTCTAAATCACAATACTTTTAATAATTCATGCGGTTACTTATTATCATAAAACATATCATAAAATTCAAATGAAGGAATAAGTAAAATGTTATTGACCGTCAAAAATATTGCAAAAATAAAGGAAGCAAATATTGAGTTCAACGGTATTACTGTTATTGCAGGCGAAAATAATTCCGGTAAGAGTACCATCAGTAAAACACTGTTTTCTATCTTCTATTCGTTTTATAATTCTTCTAATGAGTTAAAGCGTGAACGCGATATTGAAATTGAACTGGTAATGTTTCCTTTACTAAGGTTACCTCCTCTAACTGATTTTGGTCGTTCAGCAATTAGAGATTGGGGTCATTCATTAATTGAAAGTTATAATGAGTACTCTATAAATCGTACAGATGAAGAGATTTATGGGGCGATTAAGAGCGAGCTGGAAAGCCTTCTCAATAAATACGACCACAATAATGAAAATTATAAATCTATGATTTTAAGGAATATTAATGTAGAAGAACTTGCGAAGGACATGTGTGATATCCTTAAAATTGATGAAGAACATTTTCAAAAAAAACTCATTGACCGTGGATTTCATGGCGTATTTGGCTATCAGATAAACCATATTGATTCTCCGAACAACACTTGTGATATTAATTTAAAGATAAAGGAAAAAGATGTAAATGTTTCCTTTGAAAACAATAGATGTATTAATTTTTCAAAAGATATTGACATAAATGTTGAAGCACTGTATGTTGATACACCTTTAATTTTGGATTATATCGACGGCACCGGTATTAAAACTAGTATTGGAGCTCATAGAGATTTGCTCATTAATAAACTAAGGGTGAGGCAGGATAGTACAGTAATTAGCGAAATTGTAAAGGAAAAAAAATTAGACAACATTATTCAAAAAATTAATGAAGTCGCAAGTGGAGACTTTGTAACTTCTGATGGTATTATTCGATTTAGGGAAAGAGGATTCTTATCCCCTCTGAATCTTGATAGTTTGTCTACAGGATTAAAGACATTTGCGATTTTAAAACGTTTAATTGAAAATGGTCAGCTTGAAGAGAAAGGTGTCCTGATCTTAGATGAACCTGAAGTCCATTTACATCCAAAATGGCAGCTCATATTTGCTGAAATTCTTGTACTTTTACAAAAAGAGTTTGACTTGAATGTTCTTTTAACAACGCATAGTCCATACTTTTTAGAGGCAATTGAAGTATATTCGAAAAAGCATGGGATTACCGATAAGTGTAAATTTTATCTTACAGAATTGGAGAATAACTTTGTAACAATCGAAGACGTAAGCTATGAAAATCTGGACAAAATTTACATAAAAATGGCTGAACCTTACAAAGAATTGGAAAAGGTTCGCTATTCACTGTCATAACGGGGAAAATATTATGGACAGTTCCAATTCTCATCAACAAATTTATGATGTTCTTCTCGAAGATTATGGAGATTCTATGTCGAATCTTTCTGCAGCCGATCATGGAGTGAAATTCATAAGTTCCCAATCAAAAGCAATTGATCTTGATTCTTATGCAGAATTTTGTCAAATCAATTTTAATTGCAGCGGCAATCCGTCCACCTGTGATGCCTGGTATATTGATTCATCTAAGAATTGTCATTTAATTGAATTCAAAAGCGGGCAGTTTAATTTCAACACGTTAGATAAGAATTGTCCTAACTGCAATCATTCATTCAGCGAACAGGGTAAACGTAACAAAGAAATTTTCATAAAATGCGCTGAAAGTTTATTAATTATTTCAGAAATTACAAATAAGCCACTTGATTTTTTTCGCAATAACATGAAATTCATATTGGTTGTTGAGAAAATGTCTCCTCTTGTTGATATGCACTATCATGCGGCAAAAAGAGCCAAAATGCCGTTTATACCTCAAGAAATTAGCCGGCTTCACAAGATGTATTTTAAAGATGTTGAGTTGTGGACGAAATCTGATTTTGAGGCAGTTATCTCTTAAATTTTTTAAAATTACCTCCTAGCCTTTTTTCCAAAAACAACACCCGCATGGCAAAACATATAAATACAACAAATATGTTCTTAGGTCTGCTTCAGATACGACAAACAAATTTCGGAACGGGCCCATAGCTCAGTCAGGCAGAGCGACTGGCTTTTAACCAGTCGGCCTAGGGTTCAAATCCCTATGGGCCCGCCATTTTTTTCATATTTGACAATTGATGATGAAATCACGCTTTGTCATTTTTTGCTTTTGTTTGATGTTTGACGGCATCGTTTCGCATCGAAAATGAGAATAAAGTGAAAAATATAATAACAAGAAAAAACAATATCTCAAAACAATAATTTTGTCTCATAAAATTTGTCGTTCCCGCAAAAATCATTGCGGCTGCAGCTCATATTAAGCTTTTTTTCAGAAAGCTCTCCATTGCAATACAAAGCAACATCAAAAAAATCAAAACATCATCAAATATGATTATTACTATCTTTCTCACGGAGGAAAAGATTTGACATTTAAACTTCTTGATCATGACTCGGTCCCGCATCATGAAATTATCGGAAATGAAGAAGTGGCTGTATTGCTTGAAAAATACGCCATTGACAAGGAACAGTTTCCGAAGATCAGATTCGATGACCCGATCGTCTTCGAAATCGGCGCAAAAATCGGCGATGTGATTAAAATTACACGCAAAAGCCAGACGGCCGAAGAATCTTTCTACTACAGGCTTGTCATCGACGCCGTTATTTAAAAACGCCGTTTATTTTGATTTGTTTGAAAAAAATATTTGGGAAATTTATTCTATCCATAATCGCCCGCACTCCCGTTCCCCGACCCGCCAAAAAAAACTCACATCTACATCCATCCGCAAATGCCGCAGAAGCACGGCATCGTATACAGTCAGGTCCGGATACTTTTCTACATCACTTTTTGTCGTTATGCCGGTCCGGTCTTTTATTGCGGAGGAATGATGCTGAGAAATCAAATAGAAGCGGGTTGCAAACGAAAAAATATGTCAAACAATCTCATTCAATCACAAGCAAGCGGCCGCAAGCAAGAAACCGCAAACATACAATTGCAGCTTGCGCAGCTCTCACGTTTATTTACATACTATCAAAAATCGAACAGACAGACGAATAAATATTACTCAACAAGAGGGTGTTAACTATTACATTAGATACACGCGTTCTGACGAAATATTATTTCACCCAAGATAAAATTGTACAGCATCACATCGATTCTTTCAATAAATTCTTGGACACAGGACTTCAAAAAATTATAGATGAACAGCATATCATCGAAACGGATATCGAAGGAACCTACCTGAAGCTCGGGAAAATCCGCGTCGAAAATCCGGTCGTTAAAGAAGCGGACGGAGCGATTGAAAGACTCCATCCGAACGAAGCCCGCCTTCGCAACCTTTCCTATTCTGCGCCGCTGTTTCTCGAAATGTTGGTCGTCAAAGAAGACCGGGACACACAGGACGAGCCGATTGAAGCAAATATCGGCCAGCTTCCGATCATGCTCAAATCCAAGGTCTGCAACCTGATCGGCATGTCCGATGATGAAAAGATCTCAAACGGCGAAGACCCGCTCGACTGCGGCGGCTACTTCATTGTCGGCGGCACCGAACGTGTCGTCATGACACTCGAAGACCTCGCGCCGAACAAGATTTTGACCGAATACGGTGAACGCTACGGCGACAGAATCGAAGCGGCAAAAGTCTTCTCTCAGAAAAAAGGCTACCGCGCGCTTGTTGTCGTTGAACGCGGGCGCAAATCTTTGCTTGAAGTTTCATTCCCGTCCATTACCGGAAGGCTCAACTTTATTACGCTGATCCGCGCGCTCGGCATCGTTACTGATCAGGATGTCGTCACAGCCGTTTCAAGCGACCCTGAAATCGTTAAGTTCATGCTTGAAAACCTGGACGAAGCCGAAGTGGACACCATGCAGGACGCGATTGAAAAAATCGGTATGCGCGTTGCAGCCGGCCAAGCCCGCGAATACCAAATTAAGCGTGCCAACTATGTTTTGGACAGATACTTGCTGCCGCACCTCGGCGACAAACCCGAAGACCGCATTTCAAAAGCCAATTTCCTTGCCAGAATGGCAGAATCCTGCTTTGAGCTCGCGCTCGGAAAACGCGATGAGGATGACAAAGACCACTACTCCAACAAACGCCTGAAGCTTGCGGGAGACCTCATGGAAGACCTCTTCCGCGTCTCTTTCAACAAACTTTCCCGCGATATTAAATATCAGTTGGAGCGCGCCAGCATGAGAAACCGTGAGCTCAACGTCGCGACCATCGTCCGTGCCGACGTTTTGACCGACCGCTTGCAACATCCGCTTGCAACCGGCAACTGGGTCGGCGGCAGAACCGGTGTTTCCCAGCTTTTGGACAGAAACGACCACATCTCAACACTTTCCCACCTTCGCCGTGTGATTTCCCCGCTTTCCCGCGCTCAGCCGCACTTCGAAGCGCGTGACTTGCACCCGACACAGTGGGGACGCCTCTGCCCCTCAGAAACCCCTGAAGGCCCGAACTGCGGTCTTGTGAAGAACTTTGCCGAAATGGTGGAGCTTTCAACAGGCGTTGACGACATGGATCCCATCAGGCAGGCGCTTTACAACTTGGGTGTCGAGAGATTCCAATTTATCCAGCCCGAAATTATTGAAGTCAAGTACGACAGCGCCGAAAAAGAAGAATTCGAAAGTGAATTTGAGGAAAAGGCCATCGGCATCAAGAAGACCGAGGGTGAATTCAGCGAAGACGAAGACGCCATTCCGGAATCCGAAACCGCGCCAGCTGAAAAGGATAGGGACATGGAAGATGACTTCTTAGGCGGTATCGACTACGACGGGGGTCTTGAAGAATGATGAACAGATCTAAAATTTTCTTGGACGGCGAACTGATCGGAACGCATGACGATCCGATTACGCTTGTTTCCAACATTCGTGAAATGAGAAGAAAAGGCTATTTCTCAAAACAGGTCAACGTGGCTTATTTGGAACACACCGGCGAAGTGATTATTTCCGCCGACATCGGCCGCGCCAGAAGACCGCTTTTGATTGTTGAAAACGGCGCTCTTCTCGTTACGGAAGCGCATATTGAGCAGCTCAAAACAGGTGAATTAAATTTTGACGATTTGATTGACCTCGGTTTAATCGAATACTTGGATGCCGAAGAAGAAGAAAACGCTTACGTGGCCCTTCGTGAGAGAAATCTGAACGAACACCACACGCACATGGAATTGTCACCCGATTTGATTTTGGGTATCTGTACAGGTATGATTCCGTATCCGGAACACAATGCGGCCCCGCGCTGTACAATGGGCGCCGCCATGATTAAGCAGTGTATCGGTGTCTCAACGGCGAACCACAAGCTTAGGCCCGACACGCGCGCAAACATTCTGCACTATCCGCAGCGCGCCATGACCTACACGCAGACCTGCGAATCCATCGGTTTCGATGACAGACCTGCCGGCCAGAACTTCGTTGTCGCCATTCTCTCTTATGAAGGCTACAACATCGAAGACGCTCTCGTTTTCAGCAACGGCGCTATTGAAAGAGGACTCGGCCGCAGTCACTTCATCCGTACTTTTGAAGGTGAAGAACGCCGCTACCCCGGCGGTCAGGAAGACAAATTCGAAATTCCCGACTCCGAGTACCGCGGTGCCCGAAGCGCCGAATCTTACGCCGAACTTGATGAAGACGGTTTGGTCAACCCCGAAACATATGCCGCTCCGAACGCGGTTCTCATCGGCAAAACCAGCCCGCCCCGTTTCCTTGAAGAAAACTCGGGCGGTCTTGATTCCGGCTTCAGTCAGCAGAGACGTGAAAGTTCCGTTACGATGCGCTCCAATGAAAGAGGCGTCGTTGACAACGTTATTTTGACCGAATCCATTAACGGTACAAGACTCGCTAAAGTCAAAGTCAGAGACGAGCGTGTCCCCGATGTCGGTGACAAATTCGCTTCCAGACACGGTCAGAAAGGCGTTATCGGCCTCAAAGTCAACATCGCCGACATGCCGTTTACCGAATCCGGTCTTTCCCCCGATTTGATGATTAACCCGCACGCTATTCCGTCCCGTATGACTGTCGGCCACGTTCTCGAAATGATCGGCGGCAAAGTCGGTTCCATGGAAGGGCGCCGCATTGACGGAACAGCCTTCTCCGCTGCTGAAGAAAACGGCGACAATGAAGA
>JAIRKA010000086.1 GCA_031260345.1 Methanosarcinales archaeon | reverse complement strand
CTTCTTTTTGACATTACCGACCGCAAAAAAGCCGAAGAGGAAACCGCTTTAAATCTCGCCCGTCAGGAAGTTTTACTTAAACTCAGACGCATGGGCGGCTGCTCTTTTCAGGAAATTATCGACTACGCGCGCGAAGAAGCCGTTTCACTGACGAAAAGTAAAATCGGATACATCGCTTTTCCGACACCCGATGAAGCCACGCTGATTATGCATTCGTGGTCCAAAAACGCTGTCCGCGAATGTGCCATTGATGAACAAAGCCGCCCGTATGTCTATCCCGTTCACAGAACCGGGCTTTGGGGTGAAGCAATCCGCCATCGAAAACCGCTGCTTCTCAATAATTATGAATCGCCTTCATCGCTCAAAAAAGGTTTTCCGAACGGACACGTTACACTTTCCAGCTACATGCACGTTCCGATTTTTGACAGCGGCCGAATCGTTATCGTTATCGGCGTCGGAAATAAAGAAGGCGAATACGACGCAAACGACGTCTTAAACCTGACGCTTTTAATGCAGGGACTTTGGGAAGTGATTCAAAAAAAGAGATTGGAAGAGTCTTTGAAAGAACGTTCGTCCGAATTGGCCGACCATTACGCAAAACTGCGTTCAACGGCATTGGTTTCACAAGAGTTTCTGAAAGATATGCAGGATCTTGGAGATTTGAGCATTCAGCCCAACGACCGATATCTGAGAGTCATGGAAAATGAAGTCTTCTTAATGTCTTACGAGAGACAGCAGTCCGCAATCGAAGAAGGTTTGCTGCTCACAAACAGAATTAAGCATTTAATTGATTCAATGCTCTTTTTGAGTATGTCCGGCAGCAATGTCAGATACGATCATTTCTCAAAAGTTGATTTCAGCAGCTTGATGGAGCGCGTTGCACTGAATACGATTCTGCTTCTGCGGGATAAAAATGTCGTTTCAACCGTCCGCATCCCCAAAGAATTCCGAAGCATTTTGGGTGATTTCGAAAGTTTGGAGGTTGTGTTCACAACACTTATTGAAAATGCCTGTTTGAACTCTCCAACAGGCGGTGAAGTCAAAATCACCGGAGAAGTCAAGGACGGTTTCTTTGAAATCAGAATTTCAGACACCGGACCGGATTTGGATGAATCATCTCTTCCGTATCTGTTCCAAAGCATTACTTTTGTCGGGTCGGGCCATTTCCACACCAACGAGCTGGAAGGCGCAGAATCCGGATTATATGTCGCTAAAATCATAATTCAAAAACACGGCGGAGATATTTGGGGCGAGAAAAACCCGGAGGGCGGCTCCGTTTTTATTGTTAAATTGCCGATTCTGAATCCGGCAGAAGAACATGATCAAAAAGCGAAACAAAATACAGAACAAGGGGTATTGTAATGACAACCGAACTGATTGGAACGCTTTTCTTGTCGGAAAAGCGAAAAAATCTGATGATTCGTTTGCTGAACGGACCGATGACGATAGAAGCGATCAAAACCGAATTCAACGTAACGACCAGCGCGATTATGACTCAGATTAAAATTCTGATGGACCAAGGATTGGTCGTCTATGATGATAACGTCTATTCACTTTCCGCTCTCGGTGAAATTATTTCTCAAAAAATGATTCCGCTCTTAAAAACATTGGAAATGTATTCTTCGAATCAGAAGTATTGGAATGATCACAAACTCGCTTTTCCGCCTGCCCTCTTGTCCCGCCTCGGCGCGCTTCAGAACTGTGTTTTGGTGGAACCCGAGCTGAGCCGCTTGTACGAATTGCCGCTGAAATTCGAAGAAAATCTGCTGAAATCTGAAAAAGTTTTAGAAATTTCTTCCTTCTTCAGTCCGGTTTACCAATCCATATATACGAATATGATTCGAGACGGCGTTGAAATCGATTTAATTCTGCCGCCGTCCGCGTTTGAAAGATTTAAATTCGAACATGGCGGATTGCTTGAAGAATATCTCAGAAGCCCGAATTTCAAAATTTACGTTTATTCAGAACCGATTGAAATCGCTTCCGCCGTCATCACAGATCATTTCTTCTCGGTTTCTTTATTCAGTAACAGCGGCACTTATCACAATCATTGTCTGATGAGTTTTGAAACCTCTTCGCTTCTTTGGGGGGTAGACTTATTCAATTATTACTTGGAAAAATCCGTTCAAGTTAAAATTGATGATATTTGAATGAATGAGTATTATTCATCACCGCTATTCATTATGTCATTTATCAGAACTATCCATAAGTATCTCTTTGTTTTCCTTTATATGAGAACTCTTCTTATTGAATTTATCTTTGCTTCTTGTTTTTTTGATTTTAAAATTACAAAGTCGTTGTAAATATTAACGCTATGAATTCAATCACAAAGTTTGATGAAATTCAGCTGAAAAATGAAGTTATTGTTATTGATTTTGCTATGAAGTTTATGTTATATATTCACAAACTGTTTTTGCATAGTGCACGGTCAAACGTGTATAAACGAACTGATGGTTTGGGGGTTCTTTCTTTCGGTCTCTTTTCCTTTTTCCCCGTCGAGATCAAGTGTGAAATATACGTATATATGGTGATATTATGACTATGTCAAAAGAAGAAATTTTAAAAGCATTAGCAGACGCCGTCATCACCGGTGATGACGATGAAGCGGTTGAATACGCTAAAAAAGCTCTTGCAGCAGGGATTGACCCCCAGGAAGCCATTGTCGATGGTCTTGCGAAAGGTATGGCTGTTATGGGCGACAAATAC
>JAIRKA010000053.1 GCA_031260345.1 Methanosarcinales archaeon | reverse complement strand
CGGATTCCCACGGATACAGTCCGAATGAGCCCGCAGAAGTTTTGGACAACACGGACCTCCAAAGAAGTGGCTTCGCATTTGGCAACTGGAGCTGGAACGATGAAATCTATGAAGCCGACGACATCATCATCATGACCGAAAACGTCCCTTTGAGCGCTGTTTGGATTTCTACGGGCGGCGGAGGCGGCCCCGGATTCGGCAACGCAACGGTTGTTAACCCCATCAGCCCGCAGCCTCCGATTGAACCGGGCCCAAGCCCGGATCCTGATGAAGGTTATGGAAACGAGACGGCACCGCCCCTTATTCCTGAGGAATCAAGAAGCTTGTGGTGGCTTGTGATTCTCGGTCTCCTTGCAGTGGGAATTTTCGTCTTCATCTTTGCTTACAAAAGATGGAACGCAAGCAAGTAATTGAAAAAATTTAAATAAGCGGTTTCAGCCGCTTATTTTTCTCTTTTTAAACCATACCCGTTTTTATTCTTTTTTGAAAAAAAGGTGCTGTACGCGCGCGGCGCCGGCTGAACAACCATCAAGTTTTGATTTTATTCAAATCTAATTTGAAAGCGGCCGATCTCTTCATAAACCAATTTATTGTCGCGGTAAACGCTTGACATCAAACTGACCGCTTTGATATTTTCGGTTATGTAAACCGGTATTGATTCTAAATATCGGTCGATTTCTTTTTCCGATTTGAAATCTTTTGAAAAATAAACCTGTCTTCCGAGGGTGATATGCGGAACAAACTTTTTACGGTCAATTTCCAATCCTTTTGAGATTAATTTTTCCGCCAATCTTTTTTGAATAACGTCAAAAATACAGGCTTCTCCGCCGATCCATATTAAAGAAGTATTTCCGCGCTTGAAGCGGCCGGCATGATCCAAAGTTAAAACAGGCGGCTTGGAAATCGGAACTTCTAATGCTTCCTGAACAGCCTCTTTAATTTCTTTTGCTTTTTCGGTTTCGCCGATGAACACGAGAGTCATATGGAGATTTTCATATCTCGTGAAGTTTCCTTTCGATTTTGATTTCAAAATTTCAATGATCTCTGACATCTTGTCCTTCGTTTCATTATCAAAGTCAGCGGCAATAAAAAGTCTCATAATTTTATCTCTTTTTGACTGATTTAATTTATTTTTGGTGAACTTAAATTCTTTTGTCGCGCTTAAAAAAATTCACTTTTTCAGAATAATTCATTTTACTCAATATAATTAACGGGAGTTAAAATAGTTCTGTTCGTTTTTTAAATACTATTAGCCCTTCTTTACCTATTACAATATCTTTTTCCATTGACAAAAAATGTAACAATTCGAGGTTTAATATTTGACAAAGAAAGATGATCATGCTGTTGCAGCCGGCAGCGAAAGCCTTCAAACGCCGATTCTGGATTCGGAATATAAAACAAAAGAAAGCATGCGCGTTACCGTTATCGGAATGTTTATCAATATTGTTATGACGGCTTCCAAAATTTTTGTCGGCATTGTCGGACACAGTGCCGCTTTGATTGCCGACGGCATTCATTCTCTTTCCGATTTGCTGAGCGATTTTTTCGTTATGTTCAGCATCCGCGTTTCTGCAAAGCCGGAAGATGAATCCCACAATTTCGGCCACAAAAGAATCGAGCAGCTTGCCTCATTTATTGTCGGACTGATGCTTCTTTTCGCGGGCGGGTGGATTTTGTATTCGGGCGCGATGACAATTTATAATTTTTTGGAAGGGGCGTCGATCGAAACACCTGCGGTAATTACTTTTTATGTGGCTCTTGCATCTATTATCATCAAAGAGCTGCTTTATCAGTACACGCACCGTGTTGCCAAGAAGCTTGGAAGCGACATGCTTGAAGCGAATGCTTGGCATCACAGATCAGACGGGCTTTCATCCATCGGCGTTGCGGCCGGTATCGGCGTTGCAATCCTGCTTGGCGATCAGTGGGCGATTCTTGATCCGATTATGGCCGTTCTTCTGGCGCTTTACATCCTTTACGTCGCGGTCAAAATCATTTACAACAGCACCAACGACCTGATGGATGCATCGCTCGGGCCGGAAGCACATAAAGACATTGAATCCATTATTGCGGATTGCGACGGCGTCTTGAATGTACATTCTCTGCGAACAAGGAAACTCGGAAGCTCCAAGGCGATTGATACGCATATCATGATTGACCCGGATTTGACCGTGAACGAAGCGCACGCAATTCAAAAAAGTGTTGAAAAGTGTTTGAAAGATAAATTCGGATCGGATACGTATGTGATTGTCAAAATCGAACCGTTTTTAGACCGAAAAGTAGAACGTGAAAAACATATTCTGGAAGGACTTTAATTTTTTATTTTCCTTCCTCTTTTTTTCTTTCTTTTACTTTTAAAAGCTTGTCCTTTCATTTTTTATTCAATTATTGGTTTTTTCATTTCAAACAAGCATTTACAAACTCAATCGGATGTTCCGTTCTTTTCGCGATTTCTTCCGCTGTCATTCCCTGCTCAGCAAACCGCTTCACAACGGCCTCCATTTTTTCGCTGACATCGACGACATGATCATCCAAATCATAGAAGCTGACGGAGCGCTGCCCCCAATCGAATTCGACGATGCCGTGGACGTATTCCAAATCATAATTTTTCAGATTTTCAACAAATGAATCGAAATCAAAAGTTTCAAAATAAAGCGTGAAGTTGTTGCTTCTCCTTTTGATTTCGTTTTCTTTGAAGCCGAAAATTTCAGACATGGATGCCTTAGATTGAAGTGTCAGGCCGCTTTCAAATTGCCGGCATGCGCCGAAATCAAATTTTAATTTTTGGCCGGCGATATTTTCATAAAAATCTCCTGCCTTTTTGACATTTTCAACAACAATCAAAGGGCCGATAAAATCAATATTGACGTTGATTTTTTGATTTTCATTCATTTTCTGCACCTTGCTTGTTTATCTTTCTTCATTTAATTTTTTGATTTTGCTCTCTTTTCGAAGTTCATCGCAAATCATCAAAACTTTATTTGCGGCATCAACGGCATCGGTCCCGAGAACGCGAATAACGCCTTCTTTTCCGAATCCGCCGTTTTCATAAATTATATCAGGAACGGTTTCACCGTTTTCTTGA
>JAIRKA010000051.1 GCA_031260345.1 Methanosarcinales archaeon | reverse complement strand
ATGCGGTTATTGAAAACTGCATTTTTGACGGATTAACGCACAGAGAAGGCATTAAGCTTACCAGAAGCGGCGCCGTTTTCAAAAACAATATCGTCAGAAATATGGAAGGATTCACGAACGCGGTTCACGTAACGGCCTCAGATGTTCAAATCATTGGAAATACTTTAACGGGTCTTTCCGGAAGCGGCAGCGCCGCCAGAATCATATGTCTTGAAAACGCGACCAACGCTCTTGTTGAAGGAAATACAATTACGAACAATGCGGGAGAAGCCATCCGCCTTTGGAGGGTTGATACGAAAAATGTCGTCATTACGAAAAATACAATTTCAGGAAACACGCTGAAAGGAATCTACATTTACAATGCCGGTGAAAATAACGCCGTTTACTTAAACGATATTTTCAATAACGCCGGCTCAAATGTCGCAAGTTTTGGAACGCTTCCCGAAACCTTTTCTTTTAACAGTCCGAACAATTTGGAGTTGTCTTACAACGGAAAATTCTGGACCGGAAAGCCCGGAAATTATTGGGGCGATGATTACGACGGAGCAGATATAAACGAAAACGGTATCGGGAGTGTACAAAAATCAATTTTGGGCAAATATGCCGATCTTCACCCATTAACGAATTCCTTTTCCGTATACGGCATCGAAGACGGTGAACCCGATGAACCGGAAGAACCCGTCACTCCGAAACCGCAGCCTGATAAATCAGGAAACTCTATTTCAATGACAACAAACATTTTGCCGTCGATCTCCGTAACGTTTTCGATTGACTCCCTTGACTTCGGCGATTTGGCTGCGGGACAGACAAGCGCCCCGAAAGAAATGGTGATTACAAACAGCGGCGGAGGCGATGTTAAGATCACCGCCGAAGTGACAAGCACCTCTGATGATTTGTACAAGAGAGGACTTTGGATTGATAATCTGTTCTGGCAGGACTTTGAAAAAGTTGTCGTGCAAGGAGAGACAGAAATTTCCGAAGTTGTTTTGAAAGTCCCTGTGGATTACTCAAGCACAGGAAACATCGGCGGCACATTGATTATGTGGGTCGAAGTCTGCTGAAAAAATGATGAATGGAACAAATAAAAACGAAAACGATTGAAAACGGATGAAAACGAATAAAAAACAAATAAAAAAGATAAAACGGAAAAAACAGGTAAAAAGCAAATAAAAAACGATGATGAAGAACAGATCGGAATTTGAAATCATCTTCTTTGAGGTGATTTCATCCGATTCATTTTTTGTCTAAACGGCTTAACTGACCCTATTAATTAACGGATTTTTATTAAACGGCTTTCAATTCGGGGTCGTCGTCAATAAACAAAATTTCAACTTTATCGCCGATTTCCTTATTCAACCGCTCTGCCAAAAAGCGCATTCCCGGATTTTCGGTTGCGTAATGCCCGGCATCAATGACTGTTATGTCGCCGCGCTCGCGAAGAACATCGCTGTGCTTCAGCTCGGACGACAAAAAAGCGTCAACATTGTTTTCTTTGGCGATGGAGAGAGTATAACGATTGAAGCCGCTGCCGCCGCAGACCATCACCTTTCGAATGATTTTGTCACCGGCGTAAAGCAGCGGTGCATTTAACTTTTCGGAAGCAAATTTGACAAAATCTTTTGTTTCCATCGGATCAATGTTTCCGATGACCCCGAAATCCGTCATGTATGTCTCTCTCAGGCCGAACAGACCGGCAAGAACCGTATCTATGCCGCCTTCGGCGTGGTCGTAATTGGTATGCATCGCATAAATGGAAATGTTGTTGTCAAAAGCGATTTTCAGGCGTTTTGCCAAAAATTCAGGAATAACCGTAATCGGGTGGAAAAGCGGCGTGTGATGGCAGAGGAGAATATCCGCTTTAAAGTCCGCTGCCCTTTGAAGAACTTTATCCGTTGCATCCAGAGCGACGGCGATTTTGCTGATTTCACGGTTTTTCGTAAATAGCAAATCCAAAATCATCCCGATGCGGCCGATGTCGAAATCATTGGCGATTTCAGGCGGCGCGATTTGTTCCAAAAGTGAAATAAGTTCCTCTTGTTTCATAAATTTGAAAAGGTCTGCATCCTTTAAATAGAAGACGACAATAATTCAACTTCGAAATTATGAATTATAATTTGTGAATACGATTCATATAATGCATGCGAAACAATTGATGATTCAAAGAGAATCATTTTTCCAATCACCCCCGAAATAAAAGAGGCAAACACAATGACAAAACCTCCCGTGTCCCAAAAGCCGAAACACGGCATTCAAAGAAAGCAGAATCTGGCGAAACTCAAAGCCCGCGAAAAAGTAAAAACGATGGAAAAAATCGAAAAGAAGAACGATGCCGTTACTTTTGAAGTGATTTTCGTCGGCCGTTCCAATGTCGGTAAGTCCACGCTTTTGAAAAATCTGACCGGAAGAAATGTCAGAACGGGCAAGCGCCCCGGTGTTACGCTGAAGCCGACGCACCTTTATTTTGACGATTTTTTAATGACCGACATGCCGGGTTTCGGTTTTATGTCAGGCGTTACAAAAGAAAAATCGGAAGACGTGAAAAATAATATCGTTCACTACATCGAAGAACACGCCGATCGAATCCGTATTGCAGTCCAAATCATTGACGGTCCCTCTTTTGTTGAAATTACGGAACGCTGGGATTCACGCGATGAGATTCCGATTGATTTGGAACTTCACGACTTTTTGGAAGAAATGGGCATTATCACAATTATCGCCGCCAACAAAATGGATCGCGTTAAAGAAGATGAAAAAGACGATTTGCTGGACAAAATCGTTGAAATTTTCGGTTACGATGGAACGTGGAAAGAAAGCGGGGCATTGATTGCGCCTGTCTGCGCCCGAAGCGGAGAGATCAGACCGCTGGTCTCGCATTTGAAGAACGAATTCCATAAAATGAAGCGGGACGACTTGTTTAAGCATTTCAAGTAAAACTCAATGAAAAAGAGGTAAGAAAATGACAACAATTCTTGAAATTGCGGAAAAAGTCATGGTGGAAGGGCCTATTTGTGATCACTGCCTCGGCCGCCAGTTTGCAAAATTATCAACAGGACTTTCCAATGACGAACGCGGCAAAGCTGTCAAGCTGACGCTTGCAATGGACGCCGACCGCCGCCTCAAAGACAGCGGTGATGACGCGCTCCTCTTGGAAATAGCACCCTCAAGCATTCACGCTCAAAAAACATTGGCAAAAGAAAATAAAATGAAAAACAATAAAACGGGGAGCGGAGATGAGTCTGCCGAGCCGGCTGAGCCGACCGAACCGGCCGTTGAAAAATGCTGGGTTTGTTTAGACATTTTTAAAAACTTGGATTTTTGGGTCGATATGGCCATTGAAAAGCTTCAAGGCATTGAATATGAAACGTTTTTGGCCGGCACCAAACTCAGCGGCCTTCTCAGTGAAAATGAGGAAATTTTGTGGGAACAGGCCGGAACCGCTTACGCCGAGCAGTTGAAAAGCGAGCTCAACCGCGAAATCGGAAAAATCATTTCTCAAAAAACCGGTAAAACGGTTGCGTTTTCAAATCCCGACATCCTGGTAACATTCGATATCGCCAAAAAGGAAGCCGATTTAAACATCCGTTCTACATACATTTACGGCAGATATCAAAAGAAAGTCCGCGGCATCCCGCAGACGAAATGGCCATGCCGAAATTGCAACGGCAGAGGCTGTGACAATTGCAGCGGCACAGGCAAGCAATATCCAGAGTCCGTCGGCGAATTGACAGGCTACCCGCTTTGGATCGCCTCCAAATCAGAAGATGTCGTCTTCCACGGTGCCGGCAGAGAAGACATTGATGCGCTCATGCTCGGAACAGGCCGCCCGTTCGTTTTGGAAGCCAAAGCGCCTCTCATCCGAACTTTGGACTTGGCAGCGCTTGAAAAAGAAATCAATGAATACGCCGCCGGCAAAGTTGAAGTTTCAAAACTGGCGCTTTGCAATAAAGACATGGTTGAAAAATTAAAAACGGAAACAGCAAAGAAAACTTATCGCTTAAAAATCAAATTCGAAACGCCGATTACAGCGGAAAGCTTGACCGCCGCCTTAAAAGAATTGGAAGGAAAAGAAATCAATCAGAATACGCCAAACCGCGTCATGCACAGAAGAGCCGACTTGTGCCGAAACAGAACCGTGCATACAGCAGAATTTGAAAAGTCGGAAACGGAAGGGGCGTTTGATATTGCGTGGGTCAAGATTCATTGTGACGGCGGCCTTTACGTCAAAGAATTGACATCAAGCGATGAAGGAAGAACCGTTCCGAGCATTGCAGGGCTTTTGGGTGTCGGCGCAAAAGTCGATGAATTGGATGTCATAGATGTTGACATTCAAGATGTCGAATAAAAAAATCGGAAATAATCGGGAAATAACCCTGATTGGAAGCGCTTCAAAAATGAGGTGATCATGTGGCAAATACGAAAAGCAAAAAAAAGGTCAGTCCTCCGACATGGCTTCAAGGGACGTGGGTAAGGAAACATATGCGCGGTGAATTTAGATTTGAGCCGGACAATTATTTCCAAGAAGAAGAAAGTGTCTTGGACAGTCACCTTTTCTCCGGCATTTCTGACAGCAACAGCGCCGATTTATATGAAATTACTTTTCACTTAAATAATGGCAATACGGCCATTCATCGATTTCATAAACCCGTAGATGAAAATGACAATATTTTGTTTGAAGAGGAAGCAATCATTGGAGAGGACATTCATAAATTTAAATATGAGTTAATCAAACCTTCTCAATTAGGGGAATCTCATTCAAGAGATACTGAGCCGTATTATAGTATACAAGTCATCGCTGCCGCTTGCAAATTTGAGATTCAGGTCAATCAAGTGCATTTGGCGGCCATGAATGTTTTCGGGCAGATGAGCGGGACAATACCGATCAATTCCTTGATTTTAAAAAGCGGCGAACAGCAGATAGACTTCATCATTTCTCCTTACATAAGAAAAGCAGATTCGGAAAATACATGTTCAGAAAATGCAAATTCTGATAAAACGGGTATGGAAGACGTGGAATCTGAGGACAGAGAAATTGATAAAAATGCGCGTTTTTCTGCCGAAGTGCAATTATTTGATGTATCCTCAGATCAATTTGTTCACTTGATGGACGTGATCGTCTTCAAAATGAACGATGAAGATAAAACAGGAACGGTGAGCAAACACACCTTCAAATTTAATGCGGAAGTGCCTTATGAGATTGCGGCATGGCAAAACTCCGTGGATTTGAATACGGTTGAGAATCTTCGCGGAAAATTGGAACAGGCGTATCAAAAATTCAGCAATCTGATTACCCAAAAGCAATATGACGCTTTCAAAAACAGTATGTTTGAGATGGAAGAAAGATCGGTTGTGAGTATGTATCTTCATGACGAGAGTGCAGCGGAAAGACTGGATGAACTCATTGAGGATATTGAAAGCGGGTACGAAGTTGTGTCTTTATCCGGTACGGAAGAGATGCATATTTATGCCGACGGCAAATTGGCCTCATTGAGAACAAAAGACGGCGAGCCGGCATTGCAGCTATACAATCCGGAAACAGAACAGGTTTTAACTCTTGAGATACTGTTCCATCTCAAAGAGGGAGAAACAGAACTCAGTGTCAGCCCGTAAATGGTAGAGCGAGTGAAAAGGAAACAATAATCATCCAAAAGAAAGGATACGTTTATTAAGGTTGGATTTGTATTCTGTTTCCTTCTATTCGATAAACTTAATATACCAAAATAATTATTCATGGCTTAGCTTTGATTAAAAACAAGTGCATGAAAATAATTGTTTTTCATTATCAAGAGAATTCGGCGATTTAAAAGAGATTAAACCGCTGACAGGAGCCGCCCTTTTGAGAGCCGTTTCTGAAAAGATCAAATAAGGTCAATGAGCCGATCATTTATACTTATGTTTATAATATAATAACATAAACAGATTCGGTTTCAATAATTACGTTCATCCCATCATTTACATGACAACGTTAACGTCATAATTTAGGAGGATTTAAAAATGTCATCAAAATCAGCAGGCGAAAGACGCTGCACAAGATATAAGTTGAAAAATTCGATTCGCGAGAGAGGCATGTCCGCTCCGAGCAGAGCAATCCAGGAATTTGAAGAAGGACAGATGGTTCACATCGACATTGACGCAAGCATTCAGCGCGGTCACCCGAATCCCAGATTCCAGGGTTCCACCGGCAAAGTCGTCGGTCAGCGCGGCCGCGCCTATATTTTAAAAATCAGAGACGGTAAAGCTCAAAAAGAAGTCATCGCTCTCCCCCAGCACTTGAAGCCCCAGAAATACAATTAATATTTAAATGTACGATACGTTGTACAATTGTATAAAATGTGTACAATTGTACAAAATGAAGAATGACTTGGTTTTATTTAAATAAAATCAGGTCCTAACTCTTTTTATAAAAACTGTTAAGCTCAGTTGCAAATGAGTGAAAAAAATCAATCGGAAGTGTTTTTCAAATGATTGTCAAAGAAGTTGTTGACGAAGAGCTCTTAACCCTTGCTGAAGTCAAGGAAATGTTAACTCAAATTATGGAAGAAAGACGTGAAGAAAGCGATGAGGAACAGGTTTACGAGTTTCGAAAAGCTTTGAACCACGCTGAAATTTTCTCAAAATTAAGCGCATCCGATGCAAAAGAATTGGTTGCCAAATTATTGGAATTTGAAAAGATGAGGCCGACTGTTGCCGTCAGAATCACAGACATTCTGCCGCAATCCCGAGACGAGCTCAGATCCATTTACGCCAAAGAGAAATTTACAATCAAAGATGAAGAATTGGACGCCATTTTAGACGTCGTCAGACAATACGCCTGAGCGGCAAAACACTTCATTCATTTCACTTATTTTTAATTTACTCCTTTATTTTTAAAAGCATTTCAAAAGGATTCCCAAGCAAACGCTTGGAACTCTTTATATTACATTATTTCTTAATGAGTTCTGTCTGACAAAAGAGGGACTGCGAGAACGCGAAAAAACGCGGCAAAAGAGGGACAAAAATGAAAAGTAACGATTGGCCGGAAGCCGGCGATTATGTTGTCTGTCATGTCACAAACGTGACGGATTTCGGCGCGTACGTCGAACTCGAAGAGTTTAAAGAAAAAGAAGGATTCATTCACATTTCCGAAATTAAAGCCGGCTGGGTTAAGTATGTCCGCGATTACATCCGTGAAGGGCAGAAAGTTGTCTGTAAAGTGCTCAACATCGACAAATCCCGCGGCCACATCGACTTATCACTCAAAGATGTCAACGAACATCAGAAAAGAACAAAAATTCAGCTTTGGAAAAATGAGCAGAAAGCTGAAAAATGGATCCAGATTGCAGCCGAAGAATCCGGCTTTGATGGCAAAATGGTCGAAGAGCTTTATCACGATTTCGTGTCCGAATTCGGAAGCGCTTACACGGCATTTGAAGAAGCGGCAATCAGCGGCGAATCCGCTTTCAAAAAGATGTCTGTCAACAAAAAGATGATTGAAGCGGTTGTCAATGTCGCCCGTGAGAATATCAAAGACGCGTTTGTTGAAATTGCAGGTTACGTTGATTTAACAACAAACGCTCCAAACGGCATCGAAATTATCCGCAAAGCTTTAAAAGCGGCGGCTGAAGAGATTAAAGATGAAGAAGTTCGTGTTGAAGTCACATACGTCGGCTCACCGCGCTATAGAATTAAAGTTGTCGCGCCGGATTACAAGAAAGCCGAATCCGTTTTAAAGAAAACTTCTTCCGCATCCATTAAAGTTATCACCGACAACGGCGGCGAAGGTGTTTTCAACCGTCATATCGAATCCGTCAAATCATAAGCCGCAGAAAATAAAAAACGATTTAAAGAAACAGTGTGATTGAAATGGGAAAGCGAATTAAGAAATGCCAAAGCTGCGGCAGATACACGCTGTCGGATTCTTGTCCCGATTGCGGCGGCGTTTGTGTCAGCCCGAAGCCCGCTTCTTATTCGCCGGAAGACAGATACGGGAAATACCGCAGAATTTACAGACAAAATTTAAAATCTTCCCGAAAAGAATAAGACCGCAACAGCTATGTGTCATAATTCATTATTACATATCATATCAATTATTACAGCAATCATTACAACTCAATCATTCCAGAAATGAAAAACGTAAATAACGGGTAAACTGCTCTTTTTTGGGGGCTAAAAAATGAAAGAAGAAATAATTTATCATATTGATCAAGACACTCTTGAATTAAAAAATCCGGTAATGATTGTCGGTCTTCCCGGTGTCGGGCATGTCGGAAAAATGGCTGCGGATCACATGGTTGAAGCGCTGGGCGCCAAAAAAATCGTCGATGTTTATTCCGAACACTTCCCGCCGCAGGTGATGGTTAAAGAGGACAGTACGGTTGAACTTGTCGGAAACAGACTCTACTTGGCTGAAACCGACAAGGCGGATTTACTGATTTTGGCGGGAGATTCACAAAGTACGGACCCTGCCGGACATTATAAATTATGTGAAATTTATCTTAATTTTGCTTCTCAATTTAAAGTCAATCGTATTTTCACTCTCGGCGGCTACCCGACAGGCGTTATGAGCGATGAAAATTATGTCATCGGTGCCGCGAACAATATTAACATGATCGAAGAACTGAAAGAAAAAGGAATTCAGTTTAATCCTTCAGAGCCTCCCGGAGGCATTGTCGGCGCATCCGGTTTAATTTTATCATTTGCAAAACTCAAAAATATTGACGCCGCCTGTTTAATGGGAACGACAACAGGCTATATTGCCGACCCGAAAAGCTCAAAAGCTCTTCTCGGCAAATTATGCGGCATTTTAGACATAGAAGTCAATATGGACGCTCTTAACGAAAAGATCAAAGACATGGACCAAATCGTTGAGAAAATTAAAGATTCCGTTACCGGCGGAGAACTGGATGAGTACTACGAACATACACCCGCATCAGATGAGGATTTAATTTATTTCGGCTGAAACCGAAATATTGTTTTTCTTCTCATTTTTAGTTTTCGATTTAATTTCTTTTTACCTTGACTTATTTTAAAAAATTTTAAGGATTGCTTTAAAAAATAAAGGCGGAAGACAGAAATGGGACTTTTCGGAACAAACGGTGTCAGGGGAATCGTAAATGAGGGACTGACACCTGAAATTGCGCTCAATTTAGCGCGCAGTTTAGCTGTTTATTTACTGGAAAAGAAAAGCGGAACGGGCAGGCGAACATCCCCGACCGTTATTCTCGGAACCGATACACGCATTTCCGGAATGATGCTGAAATCCGCCGTCGTATCGGGACTTCTCGCAAGCGGCATTGCCGTTATGGATGTCGGCGTTGTTCCGACTCCGTCTCTTCAATATTATGTGAAAAACCATTCCGGCGTGGATGCCGGAATGATTATTACGGCTTCTCACAACCCGCGTGAATACAACGGCATAAAATTAATTGCGTCTGACGGAACCGAATTTTCAAGAGAATCCGAAAAAGTTGTTGAAGAAATTTACAATTCTAAAAGGTTTATGCATGCCGAATGGTCAAAAACGGGTGAAATTTGTTTTGAACAAAACTGCAACGAAGAATATTTGGCAGGTATTTTAGCAATTATTGACAGAAAAGCAATTGAGAAAAAGGGCTTCAAAGTCGTGACGGACACCGGAAACGGCGCAGGCTCCCTGACGCTGCCGAAACTGATGAGCAGCTTGGGCTGCAAAGTGATGGCGCTCGGCGCGCAGCCTGACGGTACATTCCCGTGGCGCAACCCCGAACCGCTTCCGGACGCACTTTCTGAAGCAGCGGCGCTGATGAGCGGATCCGGCTTTGATCTCGGAATCGCGCAGGATGGAGATGCCGACCGCGCCGTTTTCATTGACGAAAACGGTGAATTCATTGACGATGAAATTATGCTTGCAGCGATCGAAAAATATATTCTTCACAAAGAAAAAGGGCCGGTTGTGACAACCGTCAGCACTTCTCAGCGCTTTACGGATATTGCCAAAGATGAAGAAGTCGATATTTATTACACAGCGGTCGGCTCTGTAGATGTCGGAAGAAAGATGGTTGAAGTCGGTGCGGTTTACGGCGGCGAAGGCAACGGCGGCATCATTTATCCGCGCCACCAAGTTTGCAGAGATGGAGCAATGGCCGCTGCACTCGTTCTTGAAATGCTTGCGCATACAGGCATGAAAGCTTCAGAAATTAAGGATACTGTTCCGACTTATTTCAATGAAAAAGTCAAAATTCGCGTTCCCGACAAAAACTTGAAAGAAGTGATGGCTGAAATTACGAAAAAAGTGACGGACGAAAAAAGCAAACTCGGTTATACGGAAACGGAAAAGATTGACGGGCTGAAATTGTGGTTTAACGGCGGCTGGCTTTTAATCCGCCCGTCCGGAACCGAGCCGATTATCAGAATAGCGGCTGAGGCGAAAAATAAAGAAGATGCTTCGAAGTATTTGGAAATCGGCGAAAAATACGTGAAAGCAGTGATCTGATTATAAAAATAATCATTCGTTTAGTTCACAGCTAAATTTAAAACAAAGAAATGGAAGGAGAATCAAAATGTATTCAATTCTCCTTTTGAAACCATTTCTGTAATTTTCTTTGTATCAGCAAGCCATGCGTCCGTGATCCCTTCGGCTTCTTTTCTCATGGAATCAAATTTAACGCCGTCTTTCACGCTGATCTGAACGCTCGCAACAAGCGGTTTATCGATTGGCTGGCCGATTTGAGACAGTAATTTAACGTAAACGTCATCAACGCCATCGAGCTCAGATGCGATTTGTCTCGCGATTTGCGTTGACATCAGGTTGTAAATTTTGCCGATGTGATTGATCGGGTTTTTGCCGCTCGTCGCTTCCATGCTCATCGGGCGGTTCGGTGTAATCAAGCCGTTGCTGCGGTTGCCGCGGCCGACTGACCCGTCATCGCCCATTTCAGCGGATGTGCCGGTAACGGTCAGGAAAACGGATTTTTTCTCAATGTTGTCGGCAGTGTTGATATAAACGTCAACATTTCTTGTCGTGTATTTTGTCACTAAGTCTTTCACGTAGTCTTCCAACTGCTCTTTGTAATTGACGTAAGCGCCGATGTCATCGACGTACTTGTCAACCATACCGCAGCAGATTGTGAGGGTGATGTCTTCGCCGTTTCGAAGGCCCATCACTTTTATGTCTTCACCGATGGCGTTCAGCCCTTTTTTCTTTTTAAGGTCTTCAATCAAAGAGCGCTCCGTGTTGTAAACAATGTTTTCAAGCTCGGAAAACGGTGCGTGGCCGACGCCGAAAGAGGTGTCATTTGCCATCGGAACATGTCCTTCACGGATGAAAATATCGGAAAGGTCGGAAGAGCCGCGGCCGAATTTGCAGTCAAGAATGATGTCGGAATCCAAATCAATGTTCGGAATCGTATTTTTCAGATAATTGCGGGCCGTCTTTAAAGCGAGCGTGTCGGTTGCAATGTCAATGTCGCCGAAGGTTTTGGCAGCGCGGCCGACAAGCAAAATATAAATCGGGTGCATTACTTGGCCGCCGCCGAACTTCGGGATGGAGTGACCGGCCGCGATTTGAGTTTCATCGGTGTTGTGGTGCAAAATAGCGCCGCATTTGTCAAGGTATTCTTTGCAGAAGGCACGGCTGACAGCCTCGGCAATCCCGTCGGCAATACTGTCCGGATGACCGATTCCCTTGCGCTCAACCAATTCAATTTGCTGCTTTTCAATAGGCGTTTCCATATATTGCTCAACGCAAATGTTTCTTTGACTCATGTAAAACCTTTTCCCTTTAACTAAATAAGCTTGAACTGTTTTTATTTTCGTTTTTAATTTTTAGATAATGTCTGTCTTTGATTGGCTTTCCCAAAAAGCAGACGTTTTTAATAAAGCCAAGAATTAAATTTACGAAGGTATAGTATATAATCCTTACACTCCGATATAACCTACAGTAATATGACTTAATGATTTTCGGTAATAATAAACGTTTTTCAATCAAAAGTGCTTGACAAGAAAACAAGCCGATTTGATAAAGTCGATCTGATAAAACGGGTTTGAAAATAAACCGGAACTGACGTCCATAGTTATCGCTTTTGGCTCTTTGGAGACTGTTCGCGTCGCTGCCGCCCGCGCGCGAGCCGCACAAGTTTTTCAAAAATATTAAAGTTCCCATCCCCATTTTTATACAAATCTAAAAGGAAACGATAGCGTTTTATCTCTGTTTTTCTTTTGAAATACAACTCAAGTTTTTGCAGGATTAATTTATGTCTCTCAATCAAACCGTTCTTGAAATCCGTAATCGTCAGCGGATTAAATCCAAACCTTATGACGAGCCTGCTGCATTTTGGTTCGGCAAAGACAATCTGCGCGGCGACGTCATCG
>JAIRKA010000030.1 GCA_031260345.1 Methanosarcinales archaeon | reverse complement strand
GTTAGGTGAATCATATTTCAATTATTTGAAAAGCCTGCCCGATTTAGTCTTGCTGATGGATGAATCCCACCATTATCGAGCAGACAGGGGAATGACAGTTATTAATGAGTTGAATCCGGTTTTGGGTATCGAACTGACAGCAACGCCCCAAACTCAAAATGGAGCAAAAAAAATTCGGTTTGAGAATGTCGTTTATGAATATTCTTTAGCTCAGGCATTAGAAGATGGTAAATATGTCAAAGTTCCGGCAGTTGCAACTCGAAAAGATTTCGATCCTTCCCAATATAATGACGAAGAATTAGATAAAATCAAATTAGAAGACGGACTACGGCTTCATATTGATACACAAGCAGAACTTGAGAAATACGCGCGCGAAATGGGAAAAACCATTGTTAAGCCGTTTGTTTTAGTTGTCGCAAAGGATACAGAGCACTCCGGAAAAATAAAGGACTACATTGGCTCCAACTCTTTTTTCAACGGTGCATATAAAGATAAAGTTCTTGAAATTCACTCAAACCAGAAAGGGGCTGAAAAAGACGAAAATATTACTCAGTTGCTTTCTTTAGAAAATCCGAACAATAAAATTGAAATTGTAATTCACGTCAACATGCTCAAAGAAGGTTGGGATGTCACAAATCTTTATACAATCATTCCCCTCAGAAGGTCAGCTTCTGATACTCTGACAGAACAAACGATTGGAAGAGGTCTTCGATTGCCATACGGTGAGCGAACAAATCTTTTAGACAAAAAAGGAAATGTTCATCCGGTAGACCGATTAACAATTGTTCATCACGATAAATACGATGATATTATTCGAGTTGCAAACGACCCGAACTCAATTCTTAAAAAGATGTATATCATTGAAATAGACCCCACCGAAAAAACAGGGCAAAAAGAAGTCGTTGCAATCAGCACAACAATTGAAGAAGTCATTCAAAAAATAGAAAACAAATACGCTGCCGAAATTCCGGACATACTAACCTCAAATCCGGAGCAAAAGCAAGAAATTGCCAAGTATGTTACAAATCTTGCTCATCAGAAAACTCAAGGATTAAACAAGTTTGTCAAATCATTAAACGATATTAAAAAGCCCGAAAATCTGGAAATCGTTTATGCCGATGTTGTAAGAGAAACACAAGCAACGTATATGGGTATGTCAAAAGAAGAAATAACCAAAGTCGTCCGAAAGATTGTAGAAGATGTAACGCAAAATGTGACATTGTATACAATTCCAATACCAAGAGCAACAATTCTAAACAATACTCGAATTATTGAAGAATTTGAAGATTTTGATTTAGATACAAAAAATTTGAATTATTATCCGACCGATGACACGATTAAAATAAAAGAGTTAGTGTCGGGTAAAGAAATCATCCTTGAATCAAAAGGTAACGTTGGCGGCAAAGATACTCTTGAAAATACGATTGTTTTAGAGATAATTCGAATCGGAACAAATATTGATTATGAGAAAAATGCAGATTTAATGTTTAAATTAGTTGAACAAGCTAAAAAGAAATTTTTCATGTATTTGAATGAAGATGAGGTTAAGACCGTCATGTTCACGAGAAAAAAAGATATTGCAGAATTTATTTTTTCTCAAATGAAAGAACATTTCAGAATTGAAGAAACAAAGATGGATGTTTCAGAAATGCTTCCCTTTGTTCAAATTATGCCAACGTTTGGTGAGAAATTTAAGTCTGACACGATTATTGATTTCAAAGAAACAATTCTGCCATCAGAAATACGTGGAAAAATTTTCAATGGATTTACTAAAAGCTGCCACACGATGTATAAATTTGACAGCAGCACTGAAAAGAAATTTGCTGAAATTTTAGAAAACGATTCTAACGTTCAAATTTGGATGCGCCCTGCCAAAAAGCAATTCAGCATCTGGTGGGATAAATTGAATAATCATCAATATGAACCGGACTTTATTGTTGAAACAGAAGATTCCATTTCAATGGTTGAAACGAAAATGAGCAAAGATATAGATACTGAAGAAGTAAAATTGAAAATGGATGCTGCTCTTACTTATTGTGAAGCGGCTACTAAATTTAATCAAAATAATGGCGGTAAACCTTGGAAATACATCCTTATTCCCCACGATGCAATTTCAAGCTCCTCATCTTTTGGATTTTTAGAAAAACAATATGTTAAAACGAGAGATTCATTTTAAAGTGTCTCTCTGTTCCTTTTTCAAAGATTTCCATTTTAATTTGATTTTTCCAGAAACGTCTGGAAAATTTGGTTTATTGGCTTTATTTATTGTTGAAGTGCAAAAAGCAGCGTAATAAAAATTCTCAACCTTCATTTATCATACGATAATGCGTCACGTCAATTGGTCACGCAGTGAGTGACAAATCTTTGCCCGCCAAACTTTTTATCCTCGACGAACCGCTCGTTCATTGCCTACCTTGAATCCAACAGCGATAGTCATTTGAAGGTTGTGGTGATTTGTTTTGTAGTTTTTCCCATCGGCGGCAGTTATTAAGTATTTCTTAATAACTGAAATCACCTTCGCCTTGTTCCCACCATTCGCAACTTGAATTAGAAAATACAAAATCAGCTACATTAGACGAATCAGCATTAATACAAACGATATCATCGACATGAACAAAGACACCGTCACCTTTCGCACCATATTTACAATTGCTGCAAACTCCTTTGTTACGCAACTCCTTCTCCTCATCGTTAATAATATCCAGCACCGTTTTTCCGGCTTCGATATCTACAAATTTGACTCCGCATTGCTTTTCAAAAAACTCCATGAAATTTTTGGCATTTATTGGTTCAGATTTCATACACATTCACCCTCAACTTCTAATAAATTTCATCTTCCTGCTCATATAATTCTTGGGACGTTGTCCCAAGAATTTGAAAATTTTCAACTGCTGATTGGAAAATGTTTGGAAGAGATTTATAATTACACCCAAAACGCTCTGCGCTCACGTCAATTCGTGGCGCAGTGCGTCACAAATTTGTCATGCTTAATCAATTTCGCTGTCAAAATATTTATCTATTCTCAATTCATTAACGATTTCTCTCTTATTGTGTCTTTAATTTAAATTTGAATTTTAAAATACATCAAAAATTGTGTGAAAAAGCCGTCCGCAAAAACGGCCGCGCTTATTTGAAGAAGGGTTATCATGGAAAACTCACAAGAAATCAGAATAGATCCAAAAAAACGCTACTACATCCTCGCCGCCGGCATGGTGATGCAGTTTTGTGCAGGCATCATCTACATGTGGAGCGTTTTTAAACAGCCGATTGCAGATGCCCTCAACTGGGATGCAGGATCAGCAGCGCTGACCGCATCCATCATGCTCTCAATGCTCGTGCTGGGCTTAATCCTTGGAGGTTATGCGCAGGATAAATACGGTCCCAAAAAAGCAACGCTTGTCGGCAGCATCCTCGTTGGTGGTGGCATGATTTTGACTGCTTTTGTCACAAGCGCAGCGCCTTGGCTCGTATATATCACATACGGTGTTATCGGCGGTCTCGGCATCGGAACGGTTTATACGTCAACCGTTGCAGCCGTTCAAAAATGGTTTCCGGACAGGCGAGGTTTTGCATCCGGCATGATTATCAGCGCGTTCGGTCTCTCGCTTGTCGTCTTTGCGCCCTTGGCAACCGTCTTGATCAACAATATCGGCGTCCAAATGACATTCCTCGTCTTTGGGGCGGCTTTCTTGCTGATTTTAAGCTTCTTCTCCCTTTTCATTCAAAATCCGCCGACAGGATATCTGCCGCCCGGATACACGCCCCCAAAAGCGGTCAGCATGATGCACCAATTCGCGCCAAAAGAAATCATCAAAACGAAGCAGTTTTACTTATTGGCAGGCGGTCTTTTCTTTACTCTGTCGACATTTTCCATTCTTAACCCCGTGTTTATATCGCTCGGCGTTGAGCGCGGCTTAACCCCCGAACTTGCCGTTCTCGGCGTTGCGCTTGTCGGAATCAGCAGCACGGCAGGAAGATTGACTGTCGCCTGGACATCTGACAGAGTCGGCAGAAAAGCGGCAATGATGTCTGTTGCAATCATCACCCTCATTGCAGCACTTATCATGATTTTTGGCACAGGCGCCCTGTTCTTAATCTGCATCATGCTCATCGCATTCGGCTTCGGCGGCGCAGCAAGCGTATACGCGACAATGACGTCCGAAAGCTTTGGAACCAAATACGGCGGCATGAATTTCGGACTCGTTATGCTCGGGTTTGGCGCGTCTGCGCTTGTGTTCCCGTTCATCTCCAACATACTGACCGCAGACGGAAGTTACACAAACACCTTTATTTTAGCAGCAGCAACTTGTGCCATTGCAATCGTTTTGGTGCTTATGATGAGAGACCCGAGAAAAGAAGCAAAAAAAGAAGCTGCAGCGGCTAAGACATAAAATGACGAACGCATAAAAACGATTTCTCTCATCACTGATGAGAGGTTTTCTTTTTTCCTTTTCTTTTCCATTTTTCAAATTTAAATCATCAATCATGAAAATTCATGACGATTTACCCGTTTTCGCCAAAAGATTTATTTACACTTAGCATTTTTCTCCCCTCTTATTAGAGAAAATACATCAATTCTATGCCGCCCGAAAAAAGCGGTGTTTATTTGAGGAGTTTTAATTAATGGAAAACTTACAAGAAGTCAAGGTCCACCCTAAAAAAAGGTACGGCATCTTGGCAGCGGCAATGATAATGCAGCTTTGTGCAGGTATTGTTTATATGTGGAGTGTATTTCAGCAGCCGGTCACAAACCACTTGAATTGGGATCCCCAAATGGTGGCGATGACGGTATCTATCATGCTGACAATGTTCGTTGTGGGTCTGGTTGTCGGCGGCTACGCACAAGACAAACTCGGCCCGAGAAAAATCATGCTTCTCGGCAGCATCTTATTTGGTTCTGGTATTGTGTCCACATCTTTTGTGACAGCCGACGCACCTTGGATGTTGTACATCACATACGGTGTTATCGCCGGTTTTGGTGCCGGAACAATATATTCTTCATCTGTTGCACTCTCTCAAAAATGGTTCCTTGAAAAGAAGGGCTTTGCAATAGGTATGGTTATCTGTGCGTTTGGTTCGTCGCTTGTCGTGTTTTCATATTTGGTACACTGGGGGTTGAACAACATCGGCGTACAAGAGACATTCCTTTACTTTGGCGCAACTTTGATGGTTATTTGTTTCACCAGCGCTCTTTTCGTTCAAAACCCGCCGAAAGGTTACTTGCCCCCCGGCTTCAAACCTTCACAAAAAATGCTCACAAAACGCCAATACCATCCAAAAGAAGTTGTTAAAACAAAGCAGTATTACCTCTTGATGGGCGGTCTTCTCTTTGCACTTCCGGCATTCTTCATCCTCTCTCCTATGTTTATTTCATTGGGCGTTGAGCGCGGTTTGACTGTCGAACTTGCCGTTTTCAGTGTTATGCTTGCCGGCATCTTCAGCGCATCAGGCAGATTGTTTGCCTCCTGGTCAGCTGACAAAATCAGCGGAAAAATTGTCATGACCGGTCTTGCAAGTCTCATTTGCATCTCTTCACTGGGTATGATCATCGCGACAGGTACGTGGTTCTTAGTAGGCGTTGCGGCGATTGCATTCGGCTTCGGCGGCTCAATCAGTACATCCGCAACGATGATGGCAGAAAGCTTTGGTACAAAGTTCGGCGGCATGAACGACGGTCTCCTTATGATCGGCTATGGTA
Source organism: Methanosarcinales archaeon (assembly GCA_031260345.1). Classification (GTDB taxonomy): domain Archaea; phylum Halobacteriota; class Methanosarcinia; order Methanosarcinales; family Methanosarcinaceae; genus Methanimicrococcus. The sequence continues at coordinate 6,249 of JAIRKA010000030.1, read as the reverse complement.
CTTCCGCATTGGTGTTTCCGATTATTTCCAACATGCTTGGAAACCTCACTTACACCTTTATTATGGTAGCAGCGACTTGTATCGTTACGATTATACTGGCTCGGATAGTTAAAGATCCAAAGAAAGGAGATATTGAAAGCAGTAAATCAAGTAAGGTCAAATAAACAACGAGCGACATCGGAATCAGACAACGCCGATTGTACTTTTCAGCAATCGGCGCAATCTTTCCCACGGTCGTTTGCAATATTTCTGTTTTTAATTGTTTCAAATACGCTTTTTCAAATAACGGTTTCTTCAATTTATATTTTCGTTATGCACAGCAAGTTCTTTTTTTGTTTACCGGTTCGTATTCTTTCTTGTACGAGGCAGATGAGCGTTATAATTTTATTAACAATTATCATATTCCCACTTTTTTTGCGACAAATATTTAATACACTTTTAGCTTGACTTGTGCCACAGCCACTGAATGTTATATATCTTAAAGCTGTAAGAATAATTCTAATGATATTTGAAAAATAAAATTAAGAAAGAGAGGTTTTGATGAAAATGAGTGTTAGTCGATGGCATGTGATTGTTGGGGCTCTGTTCGCAATGCCCTGTGTAGGCGCTATATATACATGGAGCTTATTCAGCACCCGTTTAATGAGTGAATTTGATTGGACACTCAATGAGGTTGCGTTTGCTTACGCTCTTGCTATTTTTATGTTTGCTTTTTCAACAATGATTGGCGGGAAACTTCAAGATAAATACGGTCCCAGAATAATAGCTGTTCTTGGCGGTATTATTTATGGAGCGGGCCTTATGTTGACTTCTACTGCGACCACTCTGACCGAGCTGTACATTTTTTTCGGCATACTTGTCGGATCAGGTGTCGGCATTGTGTACATTTGCAATTTGTCAACAGGTTTAAAATGGTATCCCGAAAGAAGGGGCTTTATTTCCGGAGTTGTTTTAGGCGCTTTTGGTCTTGGTGCTTTGGTTTTTACACCTTTGGTTCAGTATTTTATAGGATTAGTAGAAGTTTCCTCTGCTTTCTTCTACTTGGGCATCGTCTATTCAATCCTTATTATCATCGGTGCTCTGTTTTTAAGGGTCCCTGATCAATCAGCTTTACCGGCAGCAGCAGTCGGCACAGTTGCAGCTAAGGATTTTACGGCAAAAGAAATGCTGAAAAACAAAACCTTCTATAAAGTTTGGATTATGTTCTTCTTTGCGGCGACAGCCGGGCATTTAATCATCGGCAATGCTACAAAAATCGGAATTGAGGTTGCAAACCTTGAGCTCGCGGTCGTTGTCGCTGCAGTCGCTGTTATCTCACTGTTTAACACTGCCGGAAGGCTTGTATGGGGAACTCTCTCAGATAAAATCGGTCGGTTTAAAGTGCTGACCATCATATTTACTTTGACTGCTATCACTATGGCTTTACTTGGCATAACTTCATTGAGCCTCATAACCTTTTATGTGTATCTTTCCCTCATCGCTTTCTGTTTTGGCGGCTTTTTGGCTTCTTTCCCGCCCATCACGGGAGAATTTTTCGGGTTTAAGCATTACGGCATAAACTATGGAATTATGTATCAAGCCTTTGGAGTCGCCGGTTTGGCAGGGTTCTTTATCTTAAGTATAACAGGCGGCTTGGAGAATACATTTTTAGTTATCGCAGTGCTTGCCGCTTTAGGCGCTGTTTTGGCCTTTATATCTAAAGACCCCAATGCAGCTCCTAAGAAGACGGAGGCCGTCAGCGGTCGGTAATCGGCCAAAGTCCTTCCTAATTTATGGATATACTACCCCTGGACAGAACAGTGAAAAATAAAACTGTTAAGTTCAGGGGTAATTTTACGTCCCGCAAGGCAAAGATTCTTGCAGGCTTTTTTGGATTTAACATGCTTTTTAAATTTCGTTTTTTTGAATCAAAAAATGAAAATTCCACTTATGATTGCTCATTTTCACGGCTGCTGCGCTTCCAATCGGCGGCAGTTGTCGCCTGCGCGAGCCGCACAAATTTTTAAAAATCAAAACAAAAGAGAGACCATGCTTTTACTGAAAAATAAAAAATGGATGGGTTGAATGAATTGAATCATTCATTCTTCAACGTAAATTTTCGCGTTTTTCTTAAAATCGTCAGCATTAATCAAATTGAGCGCGTCCATGTATTTGGTATGGAAAGTTCCAATTCCCGCTCCCGCTTTTTCGACTTCGGCATAAGCGTATTCGCCAGCGAGACCACTGAGGACAAACGCGCCGACGACTGCTTCTAGAAGCTTTTCTTTTTTCTTCTCGGGCGCAGCGCCCGCGTAAGCGCCGGAGAGTGCACTCAAAACACAGCCCGAGCCCGTGATTTTACAAAGCATCGGGTGACCGTTGGCAACAAAATAAGTTGTTTTGCCGTCGGAGATGATGTCAACTTCACCGGTTGCACCGACAACGCAATTGAATTTGTCGGCCATTTCTTTGACAATGACGGCGGCTTCTTTGGCATTTTTCATGGTCACGGCATCGGATGCTGCCGCTTCAACGCCTTTTGTGTGGCCGGCGAATCCGTAAAGCGCGCGGATTTCTGACATATTGCCGCGGATGATGTCGGGCTTCACTTCGTCAATAATTTGTTTGGAAACTTCGTCGCGGAGCTTGGTTGCACCGGCGCCGACAGGGTCCAAAATGACAGGAACGCCGAGTTGTTTGGCTTTTTTGCCGGCTTTCAGCATCGCTTCGATTTGGAGCGGCATAAGTGTTCCGATGTTGAGGACGAGCGCTTGAGAAATGGAGACGATGTCTTCGACTTCGCGTAGGTCTTCGGCCATAATTGGGGCGGCGCCAGCGGCGAGAACGCCGTTTGCGCAGTCTGTAATGGTGACTCTGTTTGTAATGCAGTGGACGAGGGGGATTTTTTGTTTTGTGTTTGTGAGGGCTTCGGAAGCTTTGATGGTTGTGTTTTCGGAGAGTTTTAATGGCATGGGGTGACCTCTTTTTTTGGTGAGTGGGGATTACTCTTGAGATTATATAAAAATTTTGAAAGAGGTAGGAGGGAATGACAAATGGATAATTAATAGGGAGAGATGACTACCTTAATCTTCATTTTCGATTCAGAACGCTCCAAATCAGATACAAGGCCTGCTGAATTTCTTAAAACTTTTAACGGGTCAAAAATAAATAAAAATAAATTTTTACACTCGGTTCGCTTGCTATAACGATTGATATCTATAAGCAGCTGGTCACCGATTTCTTTGTCTCTTGATGTTTCTTTTGCATATTTGACTTCAATAATGGATTGGATTTCGGGAATGAAAAAATCAACTCTTGATTTTCCGCCTGCATGTTCGGGAACAAAATCTTCGGCTCGAATGTCAGAAAAAAATAGTCTTAAAATTGCATGCAGCGAATCTTGGATGTCTGCTTCATCATAAAACTCATATGGGGGCTTGTTGTTCCTGCGAGTTTGAAGTTGTTTTGCATATTTATCGAAATGAATCAGTATGGAGAGCAGAATGTCTTTTTTATCAGGCAATCTTTCCGGCTCCGGTTTTTGCTGTGGCGGGAATTTGATTAAAGAGATTAATTTCCCTCTCACTCGATCGTAAGTATGTTGATTTTGGCATTTTCTGGAGTTTATAAGGCTGAAAAACTCTTCCGTAATCGTTTCTTCAGGATAGTAAACGCTTAGAAAACGACCAATTTTTTCAAGCCAAATTCTGTATCGATCTCCAGATATGTAGTAGGAACCGTCGGATCTTTTTTTTGTTTGTGTCGATGCAATTTCTTCTCCTTCATCAATGAAAGATTGAATTTGTGCATTTAAGTCTTGAATGATAATCCACTCCATAATGAACAATATTAATCTAAATTCAATTTCATAGGTTTAATATTTATCTGCAATCTCATATTCAAATCAACCCAATCTTCCTTTTCTTCAATTTTACTTACCAGAGACTTAATATTCAAAAGTCACATTATTACACTCTACTTGTTTATCCCCCTCAAAATCAGAGAAATGGTTATTATTCGATTCAATCCAAAATCATCAACGGGAGCCATACAAAATGAGCTGGACAACACCGAAGCCTGAATACCACGCAAAAAAGCCGCTTTACATCTGCGTTTTATCAAACACGAAAACATCGCAGATTCCCGGCCTTTCTGCCGCAGGAAAAACAGCGGAACTGACCGTTTACACACCGGCCGGCGACAGCGAACTGATGCACACTGGAAACATCATCAGCGTTCCCGTGATGCCCATGACGCCGCCTTATGATACGCCGACACCCGCAGTGATTACAAGGTCCGCTCTCAATTTAACAAAAACGGCGCACGTGTTTGTCAATGCCGGTTTAATGATTTTACCCGATGATTCCATTCCGATGCTTAATGTCGGCGCCAAAACCGGTGAAGACATCACAACGGGAAAGGCCGTTCACGATCCGAAAGCGATTTTTGAAGCCGCCAAAAAAGTCGGTTATGAACTCGCGCCGACCACCGACCACCCGATTATTGGCGAAAGCATTCCGGGCGGAACGACAACGGCGATGGGCGTTTTGCTCGCGCTCGGCTACAACGCGCGCGTCAGCAGCAGTGCCGACATCAATCCCGTTGAACTGAAATGCCGAGTTGTCGGCGATTCAATGAAAAAGAACAATATCACGATCGGCAGTTTAAAAGACGATCCGCTCAGAGCCGTTGAACTTCTCGGCGATCCGATGATGCCCGCCGTTGCAGGCTTGGTTGCAGGATTTAAAGAATTCGATCCCGACATGAACATAATCATGGCCGGCGGAACCCAAATGGCGGCGGTTTACGCGGTTGCTAAACATATGGGTGTTGACCTCCGAAATGTCGATTTGGCGACAACAAGATACGTCACAGATGACAAAACCGCCAACTTCACAGATCTTTCCAAAGACCTCGGTTTCAAAGCTTACATTTCCGATCCGGGTTTCGGCAAGTCCAAGCTTCCCGGAATTCAAAGATATGATACGGGAACGATTAAAGAAGGCGCGGGCGCAGGCGGCGCAATGTATTTGGCAAATATGATGGGCTTTTCCGATGATGAATTCAGAGAAGAAGTCGAAAAGGTTTGCGCTGTTTTGAAAGCGGGAGCGGTTTAATCTCCGTTTTTGTCATTTATCTTGTATTTTCTTCTTTTTTCATCTTTATTTTTCAAAACTGCTTTTTCAAATTTGCGGAATGCCAAAAAAATGAGGCAGATGCATGCAAAACGTTGCCTGCTTGGACGCCTGCTCTGTGTTGCCACATGCATCTGCTCCTTTTTATCACATCCGTTCGCTTCGCGAACGTGTCTGCCGGCTACCTTACTGATTCCGTTTGCCACTTTTACCTTGCCATTTCCGTTCCCGCCGCTATCTTCCAGCTTCCGCCCGACAGCAGCCCGCCGCCGCACGCGAGCCATCCCATTTTTCAATATCTTTTGGAAAAATCACTCCTCTTTTTTCATTTTTAGATAAAAATATTTAAACTCCCCCTTCTTTTGACCTATCAAATGATATGGATCCTTTTTGCCGGAAAGGGAAAAACTTTCACGGTCATGGTCATTGCAGACAAAAAACGGGAGCCCTTATGGGTCGGCGAGCTTGAGCTGAAGCAAAACACAGCCGGCTTTCGCCCGCATAAAATCAGAATCCTGAAGAAAAACGGGAAAAATGTCACCGATGAAGAATATTATCCGACAAAGGACTTTATCGAAATTTTGAAAAAAGCAAACCGCATTATGGTTTCAAAGGAAACGTCTCCGAAAAACAAAGAAGAACTTGAAAATCTGTTCAAAGCATATCAGCTCAAATTCGAGACGGTTGACATCTGTCGCCACTGCCGGCTTCAAATGCGATTCAATTTTTTAAATAAATCATCCGTCAAATACGGCAAAGAACTCATCTGTCCCGATTGCGCAAAAGACGAACTAAAAAAAGCGCTTCGCAATTCCAAACAGCATATGGGTGACTCCACAATGGAGTTTTTTGACCGCGTTTTAGACCGAACAAAAGATTTCGACAAAACACTTTCAATGCTGAGCGCCGACAGATTGGACGAGGCGACAACGAAATACGATACAGTCATTTCATCCAAAGACGAAAAAAGAACGCCGATCAAATCACTGCCGATTCATAAGCGGCTGAAAGACTTGCTGCTCAAAAAATCCAAAGACCTCATGCCCGTTCAATCGCTTGCCGTTGAATCAGGGTTGCTGGAGCGCAAAAATCTGATGATTGTTTCGGCGACCGCAACCGGAAAAACGCTGATCGG
>JAIRKA010000009.1 GCA_031260345.1 Methanosarcinales archaeon | reverse complement strand
TGTACTGTTACCTCTTTATGTTGCTTTCTCATCCCCTGCAGAACGCACAGTATTGATAAATTTTGATATTTTGGTAAATTTTAATAAATTTGGATTTTTGATAATTGCATTTGATTATTTGAATGATTTGATTTAATTCGGGTTTTTTTCGATTGGAGGATATGAAGTCCTCCCGAATTTATAAAATGTTGCATGATTTGTTTTTATTTGGTTATATTTTAACGAAAAATATTTAATTTTAAGACAACGTTATGTTTTATTCGCTTATTTTGACTTATCATTTATATAATTATAGGAGGATTAAAACAATTGAATCAAAATACTCCCGAAGGTTCAATCCCTTCTGGTTCAGCTTATCGGCCGTATTACAGCTACGCGCCTGAAATGCAATCGGAGAGAAATATTTCCGATCAGTCTCCGCCGATATCTTCCGCGTCTTCTGCACCCGCATCTTCTGCATCTCCTGCGTCCGCAGGAAGACCTGCTCCGAGGCCGGCGCCCGCAGCGCGACCGGCGCGGCAGTCTTCCGCGTCATCTGCACCGTCTTCAAAAAGCACCCGCTATGGTCTTTGGGCGATTGTCGCTGTTGTTCTGATCATGTTTTCTCTCGTCGCCGTTATTTACATTGCGGCGGACGGGTCATCCGGCGTCGGTTCCGGAAACAGGATCGCTGTCATTCATGTCAGCGGCGTTATGTACACGGGTGACTTCATGTACGGCTCAGGCATTGCAGGCTCTGATTCGGTTGCCAGACATATTCGAGCGGCTGCCGATAACAACAGTGTGAAAGCGATTGTGTTAAGAATTGACAGCCCCGGCGGAACAGCCGCCAGCGCTCAGGAAATCAACATTGAAATTCAGCGCGCTCAAGCAATGGGAATCCCTGTCGTTACTTCAATGGGTGATACCGCTGCAAGTGCTGCGTACTATGTCGCTTCTCAAACGGATTATATTTTCGCGACTCCCGCAACAATGACGGGCTCAATCGGCGTCATCGGCCGACATGTTGACAATTCTTCCATCTATGAAGAAAACGGTGTTAATATTACTGTTTTCAGAAGCGGTGAGTTTAAAGATATGGGCGCTGACTACCGCGGACTGACCGCCGCGGAAAGGGCTTATTGGCAGCACATTATTGATGTCAGTTTCAATACGTTTGTCAATGACGTTGCCGCAGGCCGCGGCATGACCCGCGAAGAAGTTCTGATACTGGCAGACGGCAGAGTTTTCTTGGGCGAAGACGCGCTGAAAAACGGGCTGATTGACGATTACGGCAATCTTTACACCGCTGCCGACAAAGCCGCGGAATTGGCAGGAATCAGCAGCTATACGCTCGTTTTTCCGGACAGAGTGACATTATCCTCACTGCTGTTCTGAGCGGAATTTGAATTGAAACATTCCGTTTCAATTCATTTTTTATCAGTTCCTCTTGTCATTTTTTTGTGCTCCGGAATGGGTAATATTCGGCGACTGCTGTTTGCGTTGCCCCCGCGCGCGAGCCGCTCCGCCTTTTTTAATTTTCAGCCCGCCCGGCTTTATTTCATGATTCGATGTTGAACCCGGACGTACAATTCTGACAATAAAAACATTTTTTTATTCCTCTTTTTTCGCTCTTCATAACAATCTAATAATTTGCCGTTCTTTGACAATTGAATGCTGATTGGAATTGACGATACGGATTCAAATGAAGGCATGTGTACGACTTATTTGGCTGCACTTTTAGCGGATGAGCTGAGAGTTTTCGGAACGGTTGCCGGCTTTCCTTATTTGATTCGCCTGAATCCGACAATTTCGTACAAAACGCGCGGAAACGCGGCGCTCGGAATTGAATTGAATTTGTTTGCAGAAGATTCCGAAACAAAAGAAAAAGTGATTTCTTTCGTCACCGAAAAAATCGAAACGTATGCTGAGCTTTCCTGCGACCAAACAAATCCAGGTGCCGTTTTTATTTTTGATGAAGCATACGAATCCCTGCGCCTGCCATTGAATGATTTTTACAAAAAAGCAGTCACCGGGGTTATTGAAATTGAAGAAGCGACCGCATTTTTAAACCAAGCCGAATTGGAATTTCCAAATGCCGTCTTTCATGCCTCAATGAAAAACGGCCGCGGTTTAATCGGTTCATTGGCGGCCTGTGGTGCCATGCTCAATTCGGATACAGACACAGATTTTACCTTTGAATACGTAGTCTACCGTCTTCCTTCAAATTGGGGAAGCTGTGGCGGCCCGGAACGTTTTGTTGATAAAGAAAGTCTGATTCTCGCCGACCAAATGACCACGCCCGAAACTTGGGATACGATTGATTTTGATAAAAAAACAAAACCCTTTCCGGTTTGCGTTCCTTCGGGAAACGATCCCGTTTTATTCGGAATTCGCGGAAATTCTGCCGCTGCCGTTTCAAAAGCGGCCGAGTGTGTCATTTCCGAAGAAATTGAAAAAGCGCAAATCTTTAAAACAAATCAGGGAACTGATGCCCACCTCATTTCAGTCAGGTTTGTTTCAGAAATGAAACCGCTTCATTCTTACATCCTTGAAGGAATTGTTCACTCAATTGCAGAGACGATTGAAGGCGGCCACGACATTTTCAAACTCCGAGACCCAAGCGGCGGCATTCTGACATGCGCCGCCTTTGAGCCGACAGGAAATTTCAGGCACATTATTCGTGAATTGATTCCCGAAGATGAAATTCGCGTTTACGGCAGTTTCAAAAACGAAACGCTGAATCTCGAAAAAATGAAAGTGCTGAAACTTGCCGAAGATCTCAAGTCGGAGAATCCGATTTGTCAGGAGTGCGGCAAACGGATGGAGTCGGCAGGAGCCGGACAGGGATTCCGCTGTAAAAAATGTAAAACAAAAACCGAATCCAAAACCGAAGTTTTAATCCCGAGAAAAATTAATATCGGGTATTATGAAGTTCCGCCGTCGGCAAGAAGACATTTGTCAAAGCCGCTGATCAGGTATTCAAAAGAAGATTTAAAATCTTAAAAGGAAATTAAAAGGAAAAAATCATGTATACATTTACAAACAGGTTCATTTCTAACGAAGAAAATCTTAAGTTCGCGCAAGAAAATATGATGGGGCCAAACGCCATGCGGATCGCAGAGGAAATGGCATTGTATTTGGATATCCGTGACAATATGCGGATACTTGATCTCGGCTGCGGTGCGGGCCTTTCCACACTTTTTTTGGTAGAAAAATACAGTGTGAACGTTTTTGCTGCCGACCTCTGGATTCCACCAACTGAAAACTATGAGCGTTTTCAATCTGTCGGGATTGACGACAAAGCGGTCCCCGTTTCAGTTGACGCGACCAAAGGCTTGCCTTTCGCGCATGAATACTTTGACATATTGTTCTCCGTGGATTCTTACCATTACTTCGGAGATACGCCTGAAATGCTCCCCTCGCTCATTCCTTTTGTGAAAAAAGGCGGCTACATCGCCATTTCAATTCCCGGCTTAAAATATGAGTTTGGGGAAAATGTTCCTGATGAAATGAAGCCGTTTTGGAATGAACCGGAAGTGGCAAGGACGATTCGCTCTCTTGACTTCTGGCGGGAGCTATGGAGCAGAGAAAAAGGTATTGAAGTGGTTGACATCCGTGAAATGCTCTGTTGTAAACAGGCATGGGATGAGTGGCTTGACGGGTATCATCCCGGCTTGCCGTATGCAAACGAAATCGCGGAAGGGATAAAGATGATGGAGGCGGAAGGCGGAAAGTATTTTAATCTCATTCAGCTGATTGCTAAAGTTATCTGATTATTCTATCATTTTGAATTATAAGCTGCCGTTTAGCGTGCTGCAGGCATCTGCAGCAGCGCACGAGCCGCTTCACTTTTCTTCCTATTTTTCGAATAAACATCTCTCCGTCTTTCTTCCAAATCTCGGAGAGATCACCCGCCTCTTTCATTTAAATAATTGTTTCTATTCTCCCGTCCGCAGCGTCAATTCTTTCGTCGCTTATCGCTCATTCGTTTTTAAACACCGACGGTTTTTTATAGAACTTTTATCAGTTATTTGTTAGATTTCTAACGGAAAAATCATCTTTTTCAAGCTCTTTTTGTTTTATGAAACATCGCGATGCATCTTGAAAATTTTGTTTTGTCTGATCTAATTACGCTTTTATTACTTATTTATACTCATTAATATCAGGAGACATATGAATGGCAAAAACAGGTCCGATTATTGTCTTAGACCCGGGAAAAGAAAGAACGAGAGGAAATGACGCGCTCTTTATGAACATCAGCGCTGCAAAAGCAGTCGCAGGCCTTGTTCAAAGCACGCTCGGCCCTAAAGGTATGGATAAAATGCTGATTAATAAAATGGGTCAGGTCAGCATGACAAACGACGGCGCCAACATCTTAAAAGATATCGGGATCG
>JAIRKA010000094.1 GCA_031260345.1 Methanosarcinales archaeon | reverse complement strand
ATGGCTGTTATGGGCGACAAATACGAACGCGGAGAAGCTTTCGTTCCGCATTTGATGATTGCCTCCGCCGCTCTTTACGAAGGTATGGATATTTTAACACCCCACATCAAAACAGATGCAGCCCACCGCCCGATCACAGGTGTTATCGGAACAATCGAAGGTGACGTTCACGACATCGGTAAGAACCTTGTTAAAACAATCATGACTGCCAACGGATTTACAATGATCGACCTCGGAAACGACGTCCCCCTTGAAAAATTCGTTACGGCCGCCAAGGAAAACAAAGCCGACATCTTGTCCGTCAGCGCTTTGATGACAACAACCATGACCGGAATGGACAAAATTTCGGAAATGCTTCTTGAAAACGGTTACCGCGACTCCCTTGTTTACATGGTCGGCGGCGCACCCGTTTCCCCGCAGTACACACAGCAAGTCGGTGCTGACGGAACAGCCAGAGACGCAGCAGGTGCAGTTGCACTCGCCAAAGAACTCACCGCCAAACTCGCCCCCGCAGAAGAACGCTGGAGCGACGCCAAATTGAGCGTTACGAAAAACAAATACAAGGACGCTGTTCTTAAGAGAAAGGCAGCTGCAACATCCGCAGCCAACATCACTTTGGAAACCGCCAAGAAAATCATTGACGAATACAACAAAGTCGGTACAAAAGGCGTTTCAAAAATGAGCCACATGGACCGTGCTTTCAGCGCGCTTGCCGACAAGAAAGTGGACAGACTTCCTGTTTACCCGCTTGCTTGCGGTATCACAAGAAAGTTCGTTCCTGCATCATACAGAGAATTCGCAACAATGCCCGAGAAATTTGCAGCATCCGCAGAAGCCGCTGTCAAATACTTGGATGTTGACATGTTCGTCGGTTTAACTGACCTTTCCGTTATGTCAACTGACGTTGGTTCCGGTATCATTTTCCCCGAAGAGGATACACCCTCCGCAGTTAACCAGGTCAAAGAATACGAAGACCTCATCATCCCTGAAGTCAAGCCGGGAACCCGTATCTACAACCACATCATGGCAGGCAAGATGGCAAGAGAAAAACTCCACAAGGAAGAACTCGCCGCACCGTTCGTTGGCTTCCACGAAGGTCCGTTGCTCGTATTAACACAGGCAATGGGTGCTGACCGCATTCTCCACGACATGAGCACAAACCCCAGTGATGTTCACAAAGCCTTGAGAGAAATCACAGAATTCGTCAAAGAAACCTCAACCGTGTTCTTCGAAACCGGCGCAGCAGACGCAATTTGTGTTGACAACCTCTGGTCCAACAACATCATCATGAGCGAGGAACAGTACTGGGAATTCGACGGTAAATACGTTAAAGAAGACCACATCCCTGTCTTTGAAAAATTCGGTGCACCGTATGTTATTCACAGCTGTGCCGATGCCGTTCACTTCGAGACTCAGATCCGCAAGTTCGGAACCGCAATGTTCAGCTACGCATACTACGAGAAGAACAGAGACAAAGGTTCAAAGAACTATGCTGACTTGATCCCTGCATACTCCGACATGTGCTGTGTTATGGGAGAAGTTGACCCGATCCAGTTCATGTACAACGATGAAGCAACATTCCAGAACATCCGCAACGACACATCCAAATTAATGGACGGTGTCTTGAACACACTTAAGGCCAACGGCCGCCAGTCCAAGTATGTGTTGTCTACAGGCTGTGAAGTTCCGCCGGAAGGCTCCTTAACCGCTGTTAAGACAATGGTTGACACCGTTAAAGAAATCGGTGAAAACAAAATGAAACAAATCATCGGCTGATTTGGCCGGTAATGTTCATGCCGGCTGTTTTCAGCCGGTTATTACCGCCATCGGTTGATAAATCGATAACAATTATTGCCGGCTGACCTCAATAAGCCGGCAATAACAAATTACAATTATCAGCTGACTTAATCGGTCGGCACTCACATCACAATTATCTGTTGACATCGATCAGCAATAATCAATAACTCTTATCGGCAGACCTCAACAAGCCGATATAAACATTATCGGCAGACTAAAGTCCGCCGACAATGATCAAAAACGAAAATAAAAATAGAGGAATTAAACCACTCTCCAAAACTCCGGACACACCCGGAAAAACCATCTGTAAAATACAACAAAGAAAAAAAGCTGCTCCGATAAGGGTCTCAGTCATCCTGTTAATCTGCATCTCCGTGATCATTTGTCGGGCGGCTTTCATTTCTAATTATGGCTTTTCAGATTCATTTTAATTCCTTTAACTCCGTTTCGGGCCGAAAAGTTCCGTCTAACTTCTTTTCGGCCGTTACTATTATTTTGTATTGTTTTATTATTGTTTAATATCGTTTATATGTCGGGCTCTAAATCGGGAACCGCAGATAGAAACGAAATTAAAAAAGCTTGCAGGGACACAGAAGGGAAGGGCAATGAAACTCGGATTAGGCATTGATACAGGCGGCACGTACACGGACGCAGTTTTGATGGATCTTGAAACAGGTGTAATTATTGAAAAAAGCAAATCGCTGACAACGCACTCCAATTTAGTGATCGGGATTACCAAGTCGATTGAAGGCTTATCCGAATCTCATTTCAAAGACGTTAAATTTACATCTGTTTCAACGACGCTTGCAACCAATACGACGCTTGAAGGAAAAGGCTACCCTTGCGGACTCATTCTGGTCGGCTATTCCATTTCGGGAAAGTTGCCTGTCTCGGACATTCTTGAAATCCGCGGCGGACACGATGCCGACGGCAGTGAAATCGATGACCCGCTGAAAGATTTGGAAGTGCTTCAGGAATTTATTGAAAGTACGAAAAGTAAAGTTGCTTCTTATGCCGTTTCATCTTTTTTCAGTGTCAGAAACCCCGAACATGAGCTTTTGATTAAAGAAAAAATCGCGGAATTGACAGACCTGCCGATTGTCTGCGGCCACGAACTTTCCCGTGCGCTCGGCGTTTACGAGCGAACACTGACAGCGGTTTTAAACGCGCAGTTGATCCCCGTGACGAATCAATTTGTCCGCTCTATTCTTTCCGTTATGAAAGACAAAAATATTGATTCCAATTTAATGATGATGAAATGTGACGGCTCTTTGGTGAATATCGAAGAGGCTCTTTTGCGTCCGGTTGAATCCATTTTCTCAGGTCCTGCTTCCAGTTTGGTCGGCGCGTCACATTTGACGGGTGATCGAACATGCGTTACAATTGACGTCGGCGGCACCAGTACGGATATTTCCATGATTGTTGACGGCATTCCGAATATCAGCGATACAGGCGCAACCGTCGGCGGCTGGAAAACAATGGTCCGCGCGATTCAAATGAACACATCCGCGCTCGGCGGCGACAGTCACGTCTGGGTCTTCCAAGGAATAAATATCGGCCCGCGCCGTGTCATTCCGATTTCACTCGCCGCGGTTGAATATCCCGATTTGGTTGAGAAGATGAAGACAATGGATATTCCGTCGGAGCGTATTTTAGATTCGGTTGTTCAGGGGACGTCCTTCTTTTCCAAGCTGCCCGCTTCTTCGAGATTGTCCGATATTTCATTGACACGCTACGAACAAGCCGTGCTGGACGCAATCAGTGAAGTCGGTGAAACGCCGTCCACAGTTTATGATATTTCCAACAAGCTTGGCGATCATCCGCTGATGTTTGCAAAAATTTTGGATTCTTTGGTGCTGAAGCGGTGCGTCTCTCAAATCGGTTTCACGCCGACGGACGCGCTGCATGTTCTTGGCAAATATTCAAACTGGAACTCGGAAGCCGCCAAGCTCGGCGCCAAAATTCTTTCCAATTATCTGACTCTCTCCCCCGAAGAGTTCAGCAGGCGCGTTCAAAGATCCGTTTCCGAACGGATGGCAGGAGATTTAATCACTTTCTTCGCGCCTTATCTCAAGCCGGAGGATGTGAATCGTTTGGTTTTGAGTTCCTCTTTCACCAAATTCAGAATCACAACTCCGGTCGTTCTTATCGGTGCGCCCGTCAGCGCTTATTCGGAGGATTTCAGCGACCTTCTGGATGCCGAAGTTATTATGCCGGATTTCTATGATGTCGGAAACGCTGTCGGAGCGCTTGTCGGCGATGTCATTTTCAGGACAAATGTTCTCATCCGCCCGAAATCTATCGGCAGCCTGGCTTATATCGCATTCGATGATACCGGCCGCTATGAATATGAATCAGATAAAGAAGCCGTTTTGAAAGGTGAAGAAAAAATTCATGAATTGATTTACGCGCATATGGCAAAGTACGGCTTGTCGGAATCTTCTATTAAAATCGAAATCAAGCGCGAAGAGATTCAGGCCGGGTTTACAACCGAGCATCCGCTGGAAATTAAGCTGTTCGGAATCGGTGTCGGTACGCCCCGCAGATTAGATTCGTAAGTTTTGAAACAGTTGGAATCCGTTCATTTATAAATTTTTAATTTTAATTTTTTCTCAAAAAACGTGTCGTATATATTGTAAAAACGTGTTGTATTACAGAAAAAAACAGATGTTGTATTGGAGGTTATAAATTATGTCTTCATCGTTGCGCTCAATCTTAGGTCCAAGTAAAAGACCTGAATCGACGGATGAATTTGTCCGCCAAATCCACGCGCGTGTTGCCGTTGACGGTCCGGTTGAAGATGATCAGCTGCTGTTTCATATTGAAACGATGGTCACGGATATTCGTGAAATGCTGGCGTCGTCCTTTGGTCCGTGCGGTATGAACAAGCTTGTTTACGGTCCCGCGGGCGACGTTTATTTGACAAGCGACGGGAAAATGATTATTAAAGAGATTGATATTCTCCATCCCGTTGCCGTTTCTTTGAAGCGTTTGGGTCAGTCCATGAACAAATCCTGCGGCGACGGGACGAAAACGGCGCTTCTTCTGGCTTGCAGTCTGCTTAAAAATGCGCTTCCCCTGCTCCGCAAAAATGTTCATCCGACTGTCATTGTCCGCGGCTATGAATTGGCGATGGTTAAGGCTTACGAAATGCTTGAATATGTTTCAGAAGACGCGGATGAAGCGATGATTCTTTCCGCCGTTAAATCCTCTGCCTTCGGAAAAGGAATTTTGGAAGAGCAGGCGGAAATGCTGGCAAAAGCGATGCTTCAGACTGTTAAAGAAGTGGATCTTCAAACAGGCGGCTCGTTTTTGGATTTGGAAAAGAATGTTAAGGTTTTAAAGAAGCTCGGCTCCCCCGATGTTCTCTCTTTCTCAGGCGTCATTTTGGATGAAACGCCTGCGCGTGATGACATGCCGAAATACCTTCAGAATCCTGCCGTTCTGCTTTTGAGAAACGAGGTCAAGCCCGACAGCGGCTATGTTAATCCGAAACATGACGTACGAATTGACAATGTTGAAACGGCTTTTGAATTCAAAAACGCCCGAAAAGCGGCGGCCGTTAAATTCGCTGAAAAGATTGTCAAAAGCGGCGCCAATCTTGTTTTCTGTGAAGGTGAAGTTGATTCTCATATCGAAGAAGTTTTGGCGCAAAAGAAAGTTCTCGTTTACAAGCGTTTGAAAATGGTTGACATGGACTACATCGCAGCCGCGACAGGCGCTCAATTTTTGACGATTCAAGACAGTGTGCAAGATATGAACAAGGCGCTCGGTTACGCCGATGAAATCAAGGTTGTTAAGAAACGTCATGAAACGTTTGCTTTCATGGAGGTCAATTATCAGCCCGTCACAACCGTTTTAATTCATGAGCCGATGAAATACGGTCTCGGGAAAATCGAAGAGGCAGCCGATGACGCGCTGAACAACGCCGCTTTGCTGATTAAAAATCCGTCTGTCGTCACAGGCGCGGGCGGAACGGAATACTTCCTTGCCCGCTCCCTTCGCATTTATGCGAACACTTTGGCCGGCAAAGAGCAGCTGGCAGTCATTGCGTTTGCAGATGCCATTGAAGGCCTCGCTAAAACGCTTGCCAAAAACATCGGGATGGATATCACGGACGCAATGATTGATTTGTCTGCGCAGCAGGAAGAGGGTATTGACGCGCGTTTAGATGTCACCCGTCATGTTGTCGGCAATTCTCCGGCGGTTTATGATTGTGCGACCGTCAAAAAAACTGCGCTGGTTGCGGCGACCGAAACTGCGATAAATATTTTAAGAGTCGATGAGATTTTGCGGAAGCGGTAAAATCTCTTTTTTCTTTATTTGACCGGCCCGCAGGGGCGGTCAAACTTGGAGCGTAGCTCCAAATGTTTTTTTATTTTGATTTTTTGAAAGAGCTTTTGCTGTATTTTTGTTTTAATTGAATAACGGGGTTGCATTTTTCGAACAATTTGAATGAAACGCGGAGCGGCTCGCGCTCGAGGCGACAGCAAACGAAAACGGTAAAAGACATCTGCGCGGAACCGGCTGCACTCTCATCCTAAATTTTGTGAATGATTGACCGCTCCTGCCAAACCGGTCAAAGAGCGAAGCGAGCACAATTTTAGGAAAGAGATTTATTTGTTCATTTCCAATTGGTGAACGATGACTGAAATTTTCTTTGATGATATCGGCAGTTTTCCGCTTCCAAACGGAAGTTCAAAATCGGTGCTCAGCGAAGCCGCCTTTAATCGTGATAATGATCCCTTGCTGTTTCCGGTTCTTGACCAAATTCTTGAATTGAAAATGAAGGCGGGCGTTCAAATTCCGAATTATTCTCAAGTCAGGGACATGAACGAGCAGTTTCTGCGCCCGATGAAAGATGATACGTGCTGCAGCGGGCCTTTCGATTTAAAAGAAGAATGCGCCGGAACTGTTGAAATGCTGGCAATGGATCTGTATTGCCGAAAAATCAAAGAAGAAACGGGCGAAAAACCGCTTGTTCGCATGTGTGTCACGGGGCCGACGGAGTTGTATCTCAAAGAGTTCGGCGGTGCTTTGTATACCGATATTTATCAATTATTCGCAAAAGATGTCAATCTGTTCGTCAGAAACGCGATGAAAAGCATGAAAAACTGTCAAATCGCAATCGTTTCAATCGACGAGCCGAGCATCGGAATCAATCCCGAACTGGCGCTTCCGGCCGACGAAATCATTGCCGCGTTTAACGAGGCCGGCAAAGACGCGGCCAAAAACGGTGCGGATGTTGAAATTCACATTCATTCTCCGCTTTATTACGACTTGGCTTGCCGATCGGAAACGATTAATGTTATCGGCATGGAGTCGGCCGCAACGCCTTCTTACGCCGACATGATTGATAAAAAAGTGCTTTTGGATTATGACACTTACGTCCGCGCGGGAATTACGCGGACGGACATTTTCAGCATGGCCGGAGTTCTCAACGAGAAATACGGCGGCAACGTTTGGAATAAGCCCGAAATTATGAAAGAAATCGTAACCGTTATGGAAACACCTGAGACAGCAGAAAAAAGGCTTGAAAAACTGTACGGCGTTTTCGGCGACAGAATCAAATATGCCGGTCCTGACTGCGGTCTCGGTTCATGGCCGTCACAGGAACTTGCTGCCAACCTTTTGAAAAACACGGGAATTGCGATTGCTTCGTTTAATAAAAAGAACAAATGAATCCAAACAGAACGAGGCTGAAAAATGGCTCAAAACCGCCGCAAAAAAAATAAAGATTTATCCAAAAAAATTGCTGAAGAGCGTATCATAATTCTTTTTGAGCTGGCGGAACAAAATTTTAAAACGCACCCTGAAAGAACGAAGCGTTACGTTGAGCTCGCGCGCCTCATCGGTATGCGTTACCGCATCCGTTTGACACGTGATCAGAAAAGAAGAGTCTGCAAACACTGTTACAGCTATCTGGTTCCGGGAAACAATTGCAGGGTTCGGTTAAAGGACAGCGTGGTTCAAACAGCATGTTTCAAATGCGGCAGGATGAACCGATATCCGTATTATGAAAGGCCGGAAAAAGAAGAAAAAGTACTTAAAACAAAAATCCAAACATCCGATTTTCGAGAAAAATGTTGAAATCGAACGCCATTGCTACCTTCCGGCTACAGCAGCAGCCCGCCGCGCGCGAGCCGCTCCATTTTTACATTTGATTTTAATAGCAGCTGCGACTGCTTTTATATTTGTTTCAGCAAACCATCCTCAGTTTTTTCATTTATCTCCAAACAAGCCCTCTGATTTTTTATGAAAAACATTTCAGAAACGACAACATTTTTTATAATAAAAACAATGAAAGAAGACTATGGAATATCGGCTGTTCAAAAACAACAAAAAGATTTCACTGCTCGGCTTTGGGACAATGCGGCTTCCGAGATTATCTGAAGAAACGCAGGAAATCGATTACAAAACAGGCCGGGAAATGGTCGATTACGCGATCGCTCATGGTGTCAACTATTTTGATACCGCTTACATGTATCATGAAGGCGGCTCAGAAATTTTCATCGGAGAAGCCCTCTCAAAATATCCGCGTGAATGTTTTTATCTGGCAGACAAAATGCCTCCTTGGAGGGCCGAAACAGAATCTGATTTGGAAAGAATTTTTGAAGAACAGCTCAGAAAATGCAGGACGGCTTATTTTGATTTTTATTTGATTCACAATCTCAGCAAAGAACATTTCGAGATGGTCGAAAAATTGAAAATTTACGATTTTCTGCAAAAGAAAAAAGCCGAAGGAAAAATCCATTACATCGGTTTTTCATTTCACGACAGCCCTGATTTTTTGGAAATTGTCTTAGATAGATATGAATGGGATTTTGCTCAAATTCAATTGAACTATTTGGATTGGACAATCCAGAACGCAAAACGGCAATATGAAATATTGGAGGAAAGAAAAGTTCCGACAATAATCATGGAGCCGGTCCGCGGCGGCTCTCTTGCGGCGCTTTCTGAAAAAGCAAGAAGAGTTTTGAAAGCGGCCGATCCGGATGCGAGCATCGCGTCCTGGGCAATCCGATACGCTGCAACACTCCCGAATGTGCTGACGGTATTAAGCGGCATGTCGAACATGGAGCAAATCAAAGACAACATAAAAACAATCGGCAATTTTAAGCCTTTAAGCGAAAACGAATACAGGGTCATTGAAAAAGCGATTGAAGAATACCAAGGCTCCTTTGCGACACCCTGCACATACTGCCGCTACTGCATGGAATGCCCGTCGGGCGTTCACATTCCGAAAGTCTTTGACAGATACAATCAGTATTTTGCCCGCGGCGATACCGACAAAACACGATTTTTAGCGGAATACAAACAGATTGGCGAAAACAGGCAGGCGCATAATTGCATTCAATGCGGTATTTGTCTGCCGAAATGTCCGCAGGGGATCAATATCCTAAAAGAGATGAAAAAGATTGAAAAGTTCGCGGCGGAATAAGTTTCGAGTTAAAGGCAATGAAAGGAAACCGTGAAGTTTCATACAATTTCGGGTTTTACTGAAACATCGTCTTTCTTTTAATTTAAGTCCGGCTCTCCGCTTCGCGCCGACCGAAGCTTGAAAAATTGGAACTCTGTTTTCACTAAAATCGAATTCAATTTTTAAGGTTTATCAGACGTTTGGATTTAATAAATTTCATGAAAAGAGATGTTTATCTTTTCCATTCTAAAATTATGAAAAATGAACCTTGAGTTTTAAAAAAGAAGTGAAAAATAGAGCAACTCGCACGCAGACGTTGCCGCTAAAAATCTTGGCGCTACGCTCCAAGTTTGCCCGCTTCTTCGAAGCGTTCAAATCGCGAAGCGATTTTTAAACGCAAACAGCCCTCCAACTGCCCCGAAATTTTGTGAGGGCGAAGCCCGAGCAAAATTTAATCAAAACATTTCTAAATTTGAACTGCTTATCTTCACTCATGTTTGATGATACGCTGAAAGTGTTCAAGGAATTGAGCAGCAGGGATTTCCGCCTTTTAACGGGAATTGAAATCGAAATGAAAAATTTTGAATGGGTTCCCGTTCCGGAGCTTCGGAAATATGTCGGCCTTCCCGTCGAGAAACTGACTTTTCATTTGGAGCGGCTGCGCCGTAAAAAAATGGTTGTCCGAACGCTTGACCCTTATGAAGGCTACAGAATTTATTTTGAAGCGTATGACGCGCTTGCGCTTCACACTTATGTTCAGCGTAAAACAATCGCGGCCGTCGGCAGTGAAATCGGAGTCGGTAAGGAATCCGTTGTTGTTGAAGTTTTGAAAGAGCCTGAAATCAAAATCGCCGAGCCCGAAGTTTTAATTTTGAAACTGCATCGCGAAGGCCGTACCAGCTTCAAGCAGGTCAAACGAACACGTGAACATTTGGTCGGCAAAGAGCATTTCTCCTGGATTTACGCCGCGCGCTTAGCCGCGAAACGCGAATTTATGATTATGAAAAGTCTGTATCCGGATATTTCCCTTCCAAAGCCGATTGATCAAAACCGCCACACAATTGTGATGGAAGTCGCAAAAGGCAGCGAACTTTCCAAAACCAAAGTTCTCGACCCGGAATGGTATTTAGATGAAATTATCAAACAGGTTCAGCTGATTTATTCGAAAGGAATCATTCACAACGACCTCTCCGAATACAATATTTTTGTATCAGACGAAGGCGTTCAAATCATTGATTGGCCGCAATACATCACAAAAGATCACCCGCACGCCGAAGAATTACTGCGCCGCGATATCGAAAATGTCGTCAATCATTTTTCCAAAAAATACATGGTGAAACGCGACGTCGATGAAATTCTCGGCAACATTTTGAAAAATACGACGTTTGAAGGCGCTGTGACAAACGATCCCGAAATTAGAGATTTGATGACGGCTGAAGATTTAGCGAACGCTGAAATAATGTCGGCCGAAGATTTTGATGAGGGAGAAACTGAGGAAGACTTTGATGATTTTACGATTCAAAATTAAACTTTCGTTTCACTTCTTTTTTTCACTCTTTTCTTATCTTTTTTTGAATCGCAGCGCTGTATTTTATTTAAACATTTTTAAAAACGCGTCTACAGGTTTTGAATATTTTGAAAAAAATCTGTGCGGCTCGCGCGCGGGCAAGCCTGTAAAAGCGCAAAAAAAGTGTTCGTTTTTAATCCACCAATAAAAGTCCCCACCACTTCACTTTATCACAGACGGGAAACTCCAAATCCCTGTCAACATTTTGAAGCG
>JAIRKA010000092.1 GCA_031260345.1 Methanosarcinales archaeon | reverse complement strand
AGCCGCTTGAATCGACTCAGGATCACGCCCGAAACCCGGACCGATAACAACGACATCATGCGATTGAATCAATTCGATGACAAGCGGAATATCCTTTTCAGCAAAAGTGTCTCCTGATAATTTCCGAACAATAAATTCCGGCGCAAATGAAGCAACCGCTTTGTAAATGTTTTGAGGCGCCGCAATCGTAACGATGTCGGATCCCGCTCGAAGCGCGCCCATGCCGGCGAGCGCAGGAGCCCCTGAGTACGGGCCCGCAATGACCAATACTTTTCCGCTGTCGCCTTTCTTGCTGTCGGCAGCGCGTTTGTAAAGAAGTGAAACGTCCCCCGGACCGATATATTTCTCGGCATTTTCCGGAATGCCGATGGAGCGAACATAAATCTCGCCGGCATGCTTTTTGGAGCTTCCTGTTTCCAAAAACGTTTTCATTTTGTGGAAAGTGACGGTTGCGTCTGCCTGAACGATTGAATCATTTTTAGGCTCATTCATTAAATCTGTCAGCGGCATTCCTGACGGGAGATCAACGGCTAAAACGGGAAGACTCAGTTTTTCTTTTTCGGAATTGATTAAATGGATTGCTGCCTTTTCAAGACCTTTTGGTTTACCGAAAAACCCCGTCCCGAAAATACCGTCAACAATCGCACTGATTCCGGTCTCTTCTTTTAAGGCGTCATAAATTTCAAAAAGTTCGGATTCACTTTCAATTTCAAAAACAGTTGCATGACACGTTTGTTTCAATAATTTAAAATGAGTTTGAGACTCGGGCGATTTGATTTGCTTTTCATTTCCAAGAAGAAACAAAACAGATGAAATATCTGAATTGGACAAGTGACGTGCGGCAACAAAAGTGTCACCGCCATTGTTTCCAAGACCGGCAAAAAACAAAACGGAATCTGAAGAAATAGGAAGAGATGAAGGGAAAACGGAAGTGGGAGAAGAAACGGAGGGAAGAGAGGAAACTGAAAGAGAAGAAGCCGGAGGAGAAGAAACGGAAGAAGGAGTAAATGCAGGATTCTGCCGAAGTTTTAAAACGATTTCTGCAACCGCCGAGCCTGCATTTTCCATGAGTAAAAGCGAATTCATTCCGAGATTGGCCGCGTTTTTATCAATGGCTTTCATTTCATCGGCTGTGATTGAATCTTGTCTCATACGGGATACCGGCTTATGTTTTGATTCTGTTTTTAAAAAATACTTGATATATTTGATTTGTAATCATTTTATATTTCCATTAAAATTATTTGAATATTGCTTAAAGTCAACCGCCTTTGGTTTTAAATATTATGACAAATCTTTGAAGGCAAATCGAAATCGGTTCATTTGAAGAATGAATGGATTTAAATATATGATGACAAATTCTTGACTAATTACAATTTCAGGCGCAAACGGAATAATAAGCGCCGACGATATACGAAATTTAACAATACATGAAAAACAAATCAATGTATGCAATGAAAAATTGAAAAAGATGCAAAGCTTTGTTTATTGTTTGTCGCTTTTCTTAAAACAGGTGCCGCATCTCGTAAAAACGAAACCTTTTGAACCTCAGATTATCAAATTCATCAAATAAATCATTTTATCTTTGTCAAAGTATGCATGGGTGACCCTTAATGACACAAAAGAATGTCGAAAGCGTTAAAAAGCCCCGCCCCGAGTTTTTATTATTGGGCGGCGGCATTATCGGCTTTGCTGTGGCAAAAGAGCTGCGCAAAACCGAAAAAGAAATCACAATCGTTGACGTTGATAAAGCGCGCGTTGAAACGCTTCGTCAGGAAGGATTCAATGCGATTCTCGGAGATATTTCCGATCCCGAGCTTCACAACATTATTGACATGCGCCGTCTCATCTGCGTTGCCGCGCTCAGTTCCAATGATGACGCCAATACAAAAGCGGTGACGAACTTTAAAACGCTCCTCCCCGATAGTGTCAAAATCATTTCCCGCGCGTCCGATATTTTGAAAAAGGAAGAAATGATGGCGTCCGGGGCCTCTTACGTTTTTATCCCGCCGTTAATCGTTGCAAAAACAATTACAGAATATTTGGACCGGATTGAAACAAAACATATCGGCAACCGCTTGGCACAGTGGTTGGAAGAACACCGCGGAATTAAACTCGGCATTGTTCTTCATGACAACCCCGACCCGGATTCGATTTCAAGCGCGTATGCGTTAACGGAAATTACAAAGAAATTCGATATCAAAGCAGACATTTTATATGACGGAAAAATCGGTCACCATGAAAATAAAGCTTTTATCAATTTGCTGGCCATTCCGCTGATTAAAATTCCCGGACCTGAAATTTACGGTCAATATGATTCATTGGCCTTGGTGGACAATGCCATTCCGTCCGTCAACAATTCCGTTCCCGCCGACCATCCGATCGGCATTATTATCGACCACCATTCGTACGGTGACATTGAGCCTTATGCCGATTTCATGGACATACGCACAAATGTCGGCGCTTCCGCAACGATTTTAACGAAACATCTTCAACAAATGGATATTCCAGTTTCAAAAGAACTTGCAACCGCCCTTCTTTACGGCATTCGAACGGATACAAACGACTTTAGAAGAAATACAACATCCGCCGACTTCGCCGCGGCCTCTTTCCTTCACCCGCTTTCCGACCATGACTTATTGACGCAGGTCGAAACGCCGTCGATG
>JAIRKA010000080.1 GCA_031260345.1 Methanosarcinales archaeon | reverse complement strand
TTGTTTTTTTCATCGGGGTTGAAATGTTTGACTCTATTTGGACGAATACGTGTGACCGCATACGGATAATTGGATGAACCTTTTCCAAATGCCGGCAGACGGGAAGGAATGTATTTGGCGACGGAGGCCGGCAGCTGACTCTGCGCGTATTCCGTAATTTCCTTCATCTTTTGCGTATTCAGCATTTGTAATCACCTGTTGAGAATATCAGAAATTGATTTCAACGAACGGTCGTAAGCACCCTTGAGAATCAAATCATAAGTAAAATCCAATCGAACGGTTCCTTCCTCATTTTCGATAACAATACCGCCGATACAGTCGATGTTTCCGCCGTACTTCAAGGAAGAGATTTTCTTGACGATTTTTTCTGATTTTTTGTTAGAGTAAATCCGGTGGCCGTCTTTTTCATTCGCTTCAATCAGCACTTTAAGATATTCTTCATCTTTGCAGGCGGGCAAGTCTTTGACTTGTTCAAGGGCTTGATCATAAACTTGATCCAATAAGGCTTTGCGCTTGTTTAAAGCAATGCGCTTCACCTCTAAATTGGCGCTTGATAATACCTGCTGGCGCTGTTGTTCGATTTTTTCTTCAACCTCAGCAAGACGGGACCCCAGTGCTTCTTTGGAAGCCTGGCGTGCCTCTTCGATAATCAAGTCGGAAGTCATTTTTGCTTCCTCATTGATACGTCGGACATCT
Organism: Methanosarcinales archaeon; assembly: GCA_031260345.1. Lineage (GTDB taxonomy): Archaea > Halobacteriota > Methanosarcinia > Methanosarcinales > Methanosarcinaceae > Methanimicrococcus. The sequence continues at coordinate 9,212 of JAIRKA010000080.1, read as the reverse complement.
GCTTTGGCGCCCTCAGTTATATCATTTAATACGATTTCCAGTCCCATGCTAACACCTTTAAAAATTAAGGGCGGGATAATTTGCTCCCGCTCTTAAATTTTTGAATTTAGATAAGAATTGCAACGACAAGACCGAAGATAACGATGGTTTCCGGAAGAACGGCCAAAACGAGCGCTTTACCGAAGACGGCTTCATTCTCGACCATTGCGCCGACACCGGCGGTACCGATGGACTTAACGGCCCATGCGGTTGCGAGACCTGTACCAACGATTGCGATTGCTTTTGATAATGCGACAATACCTTCTGTTGAAATTTCCATGATTTTATTCCTCCAAAATATACTTCTTTAAATGACCAAATGGTTTGTATGCTTTGCCCCCGCCTGAATAGAACTTGCCGAAGAATTCGACATACTGCAATCTGAGCGCGTGTAAACCGGGAGCGATAATACTCAGAACAGTATTTAATGAGTGCCCGAGAACGAAAACCAAAATGGATACGATCATCATGACACTGAAACCGTCCGCCGGGGTCCAAAGAAGACCGCCGAAGGCGATGTCGTTGACAGTTGATGCGATATAGATAGAAGAGAGACCAACCGCGATAAGACGCGTATAGGACAGCATGTTTCCGAGAAGACCCGGAATTTCGATGATTCCTTTGATTCCTTCGCCCATGACGAGCATAACTAAACCGATAACTGCTATGACGGCACCGACGGCAATGCCGGCCGTACCGAAGAGTTCAAAGTACCATGCAACGATTGCTGCGATGACACCGATTTCAAAAACGATCCAGCTCAGCTTTTCTAAAACTGCATGCTTAAGGCCATGCTGGCTCTTCACATTGAAGAAACCAATAATAAAGCCGATGTTAAGATGCAAGAATCCGAATGCGGCTGTGCCGACCAAGAATGTCATAATCATAGCGGGCCTGTAAATCGGGAACGTGAACGGTTCGCCATAGAATAAAGAGTAGTTAAAGACAATGGTTTCAAGCCCGGGAATCAAGCCCGGCATATGTTCGCCATAGTACATCATGCCCGCAAGCGGGAACCCCATAAACTCACCGTAAATGATACCGAAGATGAAAGCTGAGATTTGACAATAAATAAGTACATACATTAATTTCTTTACTGCATCCGATTTCACGAACTTCATTACGCAGAAGGCCAAGGTCATCAAAACGAGCGCATAACCGATATCACCGAGAATCAAACCATAGATTAACGGGAAGGAAATGAGCAAAATAGATGACGGGTCAATTTCATTGTATTTCGGTCTTGAATATAAGTCCATGACCTCTTCCATCGGACTGGCAACTTTTTTGTTTTCGTACTCAACGGGAATCTTTGCAATCTCTTTTTCGTCATGCATGTCAACCTCGAGTTCTGTAATGTAAACACCGTTATCGGTCTTTTTGGAAACCGCTGCAGTGAATGCGCCAAAGTTGTTCGTCGGGACCCACCCCTCAATGACAAACGTGTGTTCGGACGTGGCAATTCTTAAAGGCAGTTCGGACTTCTCACTCAAAGTACTGAGATATTCATCGCTTGCAAGGATGAAGTTTCCGTATTCTTTGTTAAGAGCCGCACGCGCTGCAATTAAAGACTCAATCTGTGCTTGTATTTCTGATTTTTCAGCTTCAAGCGCTGCGTAAATGTCGGACGGATATCCGGATTTATCGGGCGCTTTCATTTCCCTGTAGCCCATGTCGGTGAGGACGGATTGAATGCTCTTTTCAAAGTTCTTTGAAACAAACAAAACAAAGAATTTAGAGCCGGAGTCAGTGAAAAGCTGGTAGGCATCCGTAATTTCAAGAAGGCGTGATTCGTTAAGTGATGAGATCGTACCGGAAAAAACAGCTAAATTATCGTAGCCTTTGTAATACTTTAAGTCAAGATCGTAGGCAAGGAAAGGTTCTAATTCTTTCTCTGCGGATTCAATATCTTTGACGCGGGTATCCAAGCCGGATAATTCTTCCGAATTTTGGTCAATTTCCTTGTCTATGCGCGCCAACATCGCATCAAGCTCACTTGTGACATGGGATTCCGTTAAAGGAACGGTTTCGTCTGTCGGCTTGATGTTTAAAGCGTTTGCAATGGAGCGGACTTTAACGAGCTTTCTTGAGACTTCTTCGCCGTACGCAATCGGCATGCCGATTTCAAAATCAGAGTCGTCACCTTCGACAAAGTCCTCTACGTGAAGCAAATCCGCTTCATATAAGGCATCGATCGTTGTCTCAAGATGTTTCTTGTGACCTGCGATCAAAACTTTTGTCATTCGTTTCGGGTGACTCATACACGTATCTCCCTTTCAAATTCCTCAAGTAAAAAATCAACGGCTTTCGGAATATTTGATTGGGATTTCATAGCTACAGATTCGGCTTCGCGAACACCTTCTCCAACAATCGCATTACGTTTGGCGTCGATTTCGGCTTCACCAGAACGAAGGGCATTCTGAGCGGATTTAACCGCTTCTTCTTCACCGTCTTCGACAATCTGGCGGGCTTCTGAGCGCGCTTTGGCAATAGTTCGATTCTTGGATTCGGTGGCCTCGCTTACCGCTTTTTTTGCATCTTCTTCTGCCTTTTTAATTTCAGATAAGATTTCATTATTAGCCATGCGAATACCGTCTCTATATTTGTTAACGAATAATCACTGCGAATTGCGGCGATTAATACGTCGGATAAAGGGTAAAGTAGTCAATTCATTACCCCATATATAAGCAAATTGGTTAAAAAAAATCGCTTACGATGAAATTTTGAACCACTGTCGGACTCAACCATGAACAATCATGATAAAATCCTGTGACAGGAACGATGCCTTCAACACATGTTTTAAGCAAGAAGTTCCAATATGCAAAACGAATGAAGAAGGCTATAATTAAAAAGGTTTTGCTGGTTTTCCAAAAATGAGAACAGGCGATTGAAACGAGGTTATGAGATACCTCCGGCAAATTAAATGAATATAAGTGATAGATTGAGGGAACTCGGTACAGAACAATGAAAACCGAGGGCGACTTTTTTCAAGATTAAACGAAAAAAGGAGCGGCTCGCGCGTGCGGGCAGCAGCTGTCAGGTGGGAATGGAATTGGAAAGGTCGCAACGACAATGGAAACAGATGGGTAACAGCGCCCACGTTCGCGAAGCGAACGGGTGTGATAAAAAAGAGCAGATGCACACAAGCATGCGCACACAGCAGCAGACGCATTAATGGACATATTAATGCAAGCAATAACAATGCAGACACTGCGATCTAAGCACAATACAATTTAATGTTTTATTGGAAGAGCGCCTCCCTTTTACTTTCGAACATCTTTTTCCCACCATATGTCCCACCATCCGCGTTTATACCACGATAAAAAACCAATGTAAGCAACAAAAACCATAAAAGCAACAAGCAGAAAGATTTCATTTTGAATCGTTTCTAAGAAAATTCCTAAGAAATAGGAACAGTAAATCAGAAACATACAAATCGAAACGAAAATGCCGATATAACTGAGGCTTTTGGAATAATCAGGAGTTCGGACCTTTTTTGACGACAGGGTTGAATACAAAAAGGCAGTGGGAGACCACATCCCAATGAAGAGCAAACCCATGGGCAACCGCTGACCAAGATACCAAGCGTGGTAAAGAAAATGAGCAATAATACATAACATGATAATAAAAGAGAAGATTCTGAGTTTTGTTTCTTGCTTCATCTCTACCACATCCGATTTCAGCTCATTTTTCAACTGTTTCCAATCATTTAATTTTTCTGCTTCGGCCCCGAATAATACGGCAATTGCGCTTCCTTCGGAATTGTATGAATGTATTTTTGACGAAACTCGGGGTCTCTCATCAGGCAAACAGAGGATTGTTTTTTGTAAGCGGGGAACTTGCCGATGTCGAACCAGATTTGCGTAAGCGGCACATCCCTGATGTTTCCAAACGAAAGCGGCGTGTACGGGCACGGCATGACATCGCCGGTTGACCCGACGTGCATCCAGCGGCTGCCGGCAAAACAGCCGAACATTTCGGGTCCCATCAGGTAAGGAAGAGCAGTGACGCGCGGACCTTCCAAAGCAGCGTTTTTGCTTTTGTGGAAATTTTCGAGGCGCTTGGCATCGACACGTGTGATCACTTCATCTTCGCGGTCTTTCCAGTTGCCGACAGCGATAATTCCGGCCATGGACATTTCATCCATTCCCAAATCCGCCGCCAGCTGATACAAATCGTCAATGCCGTCGATATTGTAAGGAGAAACCGTAAGATACATATCGGTCATAATGCCTGCGTTTTTGGCGGCTTTAACGGCATCGACCGCGCCTTCAAATGATCCTTTTCGGCCTCTGAATTTGTCGTGCTCTTCGGGGTCGGCGCTGTCAAAACTGATTTTAGCGGAATAAAGGCCGGCGTCTTTGAGCGCTTTAGCGCGCTCGTCGTTGAGACGAAAACCGGAAGTGAACATGGAAACCGTTGTTTTGGTTTTATCGATGCTGCCAATGATTTCAGGCAGATCGTTGCGGACCATCGGCTCACCGCCGTCAATCGTAATCAGATAAGTTCCCATGTCAAGCGCCTGATGAACGACACCGCTGATTTCCGCGGCCGTCATTTCGTTGTTCGGCGCCATCATATCAGCGGCACCGCAATGAATGCATTTGTTCGGGCATCGGGGCGTCACACCGATTGAAACCTGATCGGGCGTTCTTTTATTGAGCAGCGAAGAACCGATTTGAGCGTGAATCATTCGGTTAAAAACGGGGCCGGGAATTTCCGGAATCCATGTTGAAAAAATAATTTTGTCATCCGTCACCGAAATCGGCTTTTCTTCCTGAAAAACGGCGTTGATTTTGTTAATGATCGGCTTTGCCGCAATTGAAAGCGGCCCTGTTGCTTCCAAAACAACTTTACCGTCAACGACATCCGCGTTGATTTTAACGACTTTATAATCATAAATTTGCATTCAAATTAAACCTCTTTTAAGATGTGAGGGTAAATTGTCAAACTTCACATATAAAAGGTGTTGCTCTATCGAAAAAGAAATAAAAGTGCGGCTGACAAGAACTTGCTGCGGTCCGCCGCGCGCGAGCTGCTTCAACTTTCAAACGGATTAAACGAAAAAATGCGACGTTTTTATTGAAAAATCGAAGTAAATGAAAAAAAATGGAGAAGGAGGCTGAAAAGAATCAGTTTTTGGCCGGCGCAAATCTGACGCTGTCCATCAAATCATTCACGTAATCAACAAGCACAAACAGTTTTTTCTTAGACGGTGAGTCGGTGACGTCCGCTAATTCTTTTTTGGCGCGGATTAAGTAAGCTTCGGCAACGCCGATCGTCTCTTTGGCGGCAGTGTCCGCATCCATTGAGCGCAGATAGATTGAGAAAAGACTGTCGGAGAGAACGCCGGACTCTTTGTCCTTGTAAACGCCGAAATCTTCAAGCAGGTCGTCAACGATTTGATAAGCCATGCCGAATTCATAGCCGAAGCGGCCGAACTTTTGGATCATTTCTTCATCGTTCGGAACGGCGATTCTGGAGCCGATTTTTGCGCTGATTTCAAAAAGGGCGGCTGTTTTTTTGTAAATGCATTCGGTGTATTCGTCCAGCGTCATTTCGCCGCGCTTAATGCTTGCATCCAGAACTTCGCCTTCGGAAAGCAAAGCGCCGGAATGACCGAAGTCCCAAACAATTTGTTTTTCATAAACGGAAATCCACTCGATGGATTTGGCAATCAAAAAGTCGCCGCATAAAATCGCAGCGGCCGGACCGTAAAGTGTGTGAAGCGTCTGCTGGTTGCGGCGCATCAGTCCTTCATCCAAAATGTCATCGTGAACCAAAGAAGCTGTGTGAATACCTTCAATGGCAAGGCAGGCATTAATTGATTCATTGTAATCGCCGCCGCAAGCACCGCATGACAATGTAATAACTAACGGACGCAGCTTTTTGCCGCTTGCGTTAAACACGTGACGCGTTACTTTTGTTAAAGACGGAAGCGACGAAATATCCGAAACCGCTTCGGTAATAGCATTTATAAAAGTTTTATATTCGTCCCAATCTTCAATTTTCATATACCGGCCAACCTTATGCAACCAAATTGTAAGGAATAATACATATTAATGCATATAATCCGCTGAGATGCTATATATTGTTTTTGAATCAACTATAATATTTTCGTTTAATACTAACTGAAAAAGGATTACTGAAAAGTAATGATTAAAAAAGTGAACAAATGAAATTAAAATAATTCAAAAGAAATAAATGCCGTATCAGGCAATTATCCGAATCTTCTTTCGGCTTCATTCCAGTCGATAATATTCCAGACAAGCTTCAGATAATCGGCGCGCCTGTTTTGGTAATCCAAATAGTAGGCGTGTTCCCAGACATCAATCACCAAAACCGTTTTCATGCCTTTTGTAATCGGGTTTTCGGCGTTTTGGCCTTTTTCAATGGAAAGTTTGCCGTCTTTGCTTTTTGCCAAAAAGACCCAGCCTGAGCCGAAGAGACCAAGGCCTGCCGCTTCAAATTGCTTGGTAAATTCTTCAAACGATCCGAATGTGTCGTCGATTGCTTTTGCCAGCTTGCCGAACGGCTTTCCGCTGCCTTGCGGCTCAAACTGCATGAAATAGAGGTTGTGATTGAGAACTTGTCCGGCATTGTTGAAAAGAGCGCCGCCCGCTTTTTTGACAATGTCTTCAAGCTCCGCTTTCTCAAATTCAGTTCCTTTGATTAATTCATTCGTTTTATCGACATAAGTTTTTAAGTGCTTGCCGTAATGGAATTCAATTGTCGTTTTTGTGATGACAGGTTCCAATGCATCTGCTTTGTAGGGTAGTTCAATGTAAGCGACAGCCATAATTTATCCTCCCGATAATTATGTATTAATTACAAACAACATATTTTTATAAATAATCTACTATAAATATTTTCCATACGAAAATATATCGAAATATTTCGGTCAGCTACTTTCACCGCGCTTGAAGAACTTTTATATTTTAACAGCGTTTGTCATTCATATGACTCTTGAGCCCGTTCACATGAAGGAGATTTCCAATATTGCTTCGGAAATTGAATATTCATATACCGAGAAGGAGTCGCAGGACATTTTTGAAATTTTTAAATTGTTATCGGAGCTCCGTCAGGGCGATAAAATCATTTTAAAGTCTCTCGGCAAACTTTCCCGCTCGGCCGCTGACACGCGGCGCATGAGCCTGGCAGATGATGATTTTAAAATGACTTATTCCTCTGACAGCGGCAGCACGAATCCGATTCTTTTTGAGCGCGGTCTTTTTTTAGACATCTGTCACTCGGCAATGGCTTCAACGCCGACGGATTTGAATCTGCACCGCAAGCGAACGATTGTTTGTACGGGTTTTTCATCCGGAAAGAAAACGAAGCTTCCGGAAAACGAAAATTGGAAAACGTTTGATGACGGCTTCGGGCGAAGCAAAGTCATTCAGATAGACCCGTCGATGCTGAAAATTCGTGCCGGCCGAATGGTTCATGATTATTCGATTTACGCGTCTGAATCGGAACATATTTTGTGGACGCAACCGGACATGGACAAATCCGGATTTTTGATTATGGACGGACCGATTTATCCGAAACAACTGATGTATTGGATGGGAACGAACTCCGATAAAGTGCTTATCCGACACGACAAAAACGCGAAAAAGATTCTTCAGAATTACATTGACATTATGGATTACCATTTGGAAAACAAAGTCCCGATCATCGGCTTTGTCAAAAACCCGGCGGAAACGCAAATCATAAATCTGCTTCGGGAAAAAACAAAAGAAGAAAAGATATTGGCGGAACTGCCGTGGGCAACCGATACTCAATTGTTTAAAGCGTTTTTAAAGCCTGAAAATGAAATCAAAAGTTCAAAAAAAGGTGCAAAGGACGTTTTTGAAACAAACAACCGATTTAAAGTGACTTATTCGAATTGGTTCATTCAGCCGAATCAGTTTTATGACAATGAAATAAAAGTCAATTCACCGCTTGTGGATGAAACATTGAGCAGAAAATTTGAAGACGCGGATTATCTGCCTGTTTTCCTGATGGCGCGCATTCCTTTTGACAGGAATCACATTGTTTTCAAAATTGAAAGCTTATACGGTCTCATCAAAGATGAGGAAATGAGGCGAAAAATAACTAAAAAAATATTGTATGAATTATCCGCCGGAAGTGTTCCGGAAACGCTTTTAAAAGCGGACACAATCGCGAAAATCAGCGCGGCTGAGAAAAGAGAAATCAGAGAATTGTTTACGAAAGATCCGGCAGAAAAATCTTATAATGAAATTCGGTGGGGAGATTTAGATGAGTTTTGAGCAGTTTGAAAAGAAGTCTGATTTTGATTTTAATCAATTTGAAAAAGATTTGGAAAATTTGGAATTCCAAGAATTTGATGATTATGATAATGTTTCAGATTATGCTTCTGATAATGTTTCCGGCAATATGCGGGATAGCTTTTCAATAGATGAGAGCGGAAAAAGCGAACAAAAAACTTCGGAAGAAGCGTACGGAATCGTAACAACCGGCGTTGAACCGATTGAAATTGCGGGAACGGGTTCCAAAATTATCGGATATATCGCAGCCTCAGAGAGAGAAAAAGTTCGTCTCGGAACTTATGTCATCGTTCCTTACGAAAATGAAAATCTTTTCGGCAAATTTACGAAACTTCAATACCGTCAGGAATTTACTGTCGATGACGCGACTGAAATTCATTCCAACCGAATGCTTTCAAATAAACGCGGCACTTCGAATCGAAAAGTGAATGAAGAAGATTACAAACTGCTCGCCTCAATTGAACCGATCTGCATATTATATGAAAAAAATAAAAAAGATGGTCTCCAAAGAAGAATGGCGGATAGAATCCCAAAACCCAATACGCCGATTATGCCCGTTTTTGACAAAGAGATGGTTCAAACAGGTCTCAATATTCCAAAAGAAGGGATCTTTTTGGGTCACCTGAGCGTCGGCGGCGAACTTGTCAGAACGCATTCCGCTCCTCCGACTGTTGCTTATTACATGAGAAACGATTATTCTTCGGGCGACCCGCTCATTTTCAGGCACATGCTCGTCTGCGGCAGCACGGGGACAGGAAAGACATTTCTGACCAAAAATATACTGCGCCAGTTTGAAACGGAAAACAGCCGCTACAGGCAACGCAGTGATCACGGTATTTTGAATATGCCGTGTCTTGTCATTATGGACCCGCAGGATGAATA
>JAIRKA010000073.1 GCA_031260345.1 Methanosarcinales archaeon | reverse complement strand
ATATCATCGCCGGCGGCATTCCCGCTTCAAGAACGGCGACTTTTTTATCAAGCTCGGCAAACGAAAAGAGCGGCAAAGCCAGTATTCCCATGATCGGCGCGATGAAAAGCTGAATAATTGTGACGCCGATTGCCGGAATCAGCGCGATTTTCAAATATTTTCCGGATAAAGAGATGCCGATTGAAATCATAATCAGCGGAACGACAACGCCGGACAGTAAATTCAATACCGTCGGAACGACCGTTGGAAAGATTGCCATATCAATTCCAAGCAATATTAAAACGAGCGCAGCGGTCCAAGCAATCGCCGGCGGAAATTTCAAAATTTGTTTGAAAATGTTGAGAATGCTGACTTTTTGACCGCTGATTTTTGAGCCTAAATAGCTCGCGAGCACAACAGCGATAATCAGAGTCGCAATGTCACAAAAAATGGCGCGTGCAAATCCTTCCGTTCCGTAAAAGCCTGTGATGATCGGAAAGCCCATGAAAGCCGTGTTGCCGCAAGCGCAGACAAGAATGAACGCCGCAAGCGATTTAGGCTGCAGTTTCAGCAGCTTTTTGCCGACCAAATAAGCCAAACCGGCAGAGAGCAATGAAATGAGCAGAATAAAAATAGTCAGCTTAAAGAAGGAAGCCAATTCACCCGCTTTGACATACGTCAGCATTGAATTGAAGACAAGCGCCGGCAGGCCGACATAAATCACGATGTTATTCAAAGCGACTTTGTCCTTTTCCGACAAAATCCCGAAGCTTTTTAGAGCAAAGCCCAAAAGAATCAAAAAAATAATGACGAAAATAATATCCATAAAATCATCACTTATTCATACGGCTTTTGGGATTTAAGATGAAAGACAACTTAAGCATTCAATTATTAATCGACTTTGTTTATAGTTCTTTGTTTTTCAAAATTTGGCCGGTCCGCAGGAGCGGCCAATCTATTTGGTCGGTCCGAAGGAGCAGCCCAATCATTATTTTTGAGCTCTTGCCTCGCGCGCGAGCTGCACAGGCTTTAAAATATAAACAAAAACTGTGGATGAATTTTAATGATAGAAATAAAAATAAAAAAGGAAGAGAATAAAAAAGAGCGAGTAAAAACTGAAATCAGACTTTAACAGCTCTTTTTGCAGGCGCTTCATCCACATAATTGTAAGTTGTGGTTCGAAGCTGCGGCTTTCTGCCGATTTGTCTGATACATTCCTCAATCTTCTTTTGTTCCATGCTGGTGCCGTATTGTGAACCGGCCGCTTTTGAAATTGTGTCTTCCATCAGCGTGCCGCCGAAATCATTTGCGCCTGACCTCAGGCCGACCTGACAAAATTTTGCGCCGAGCTTGACCCAAGCCACTTGAATGTTTGGAAGCGACTCTTTGAAAAGAAGACGCGGAACCGCGTACATTCTCAAATCATCCAAACCGGAAGCGCCGGACTTCACAATTCCTTTTCTGTAAAGCGGCGTGTTTTCATGCAGATAAGTGAGCGGAATGAATTCTGTAAAGCCGCCCGTTTCTTCCTGAATGCGTTTGAGGCGGAAAAGGTGATCAACACGGTCTTCGTTGTTTTCAATATGACCGTACATGATTGTAGAAGTGGTTTTAAGACCGGTCTTGTGAATGGTTTTAATTGTTTTTACCCATTCTTTAACGGAAAGTTTGCCGGGACACAAATTCTTTCGAACGTCATCGACAAGAATCTCGGCTGACGTCCCGGGCGTTGTGTCAAGCCCCGCTTCTTTGAGCATTAAAACCGCTGTTTTGAGATCAAGCCCCGCGGTTTCCGCTGCCGAATGGATTTCCATCGGGGAAAATCCGTGAATTGAAATGCCGCCATAAGGCGCTGTTTCTTTGAGGATGCTTTTGACCATTTCAACCTGCAAATGCGTATCCGTCTCTTTGCGGATGCCGCCCTGAACGCAGACTTCCATTGCGCCTGCCTTTCTTGCCGCCAGCGCTTTCTTGCCGACTTGCTCGGGCGTCATGACATAAGCGTTTTCATCCCTCGGCTTCACTTTAAACGCGCAGAAACCGCAATTGAGATTGCAGATGTTTGTAAAATTGAGATTGGCGTTGAGGATATAAGTTACAGTATCGCCGCAGATATCTTTGCGAAGCTCATCAGCTGCTTTGAGCGTGTCAAAAAACAAGTTGTCGTTTTCGAACAATTCCAAACATTCTGATTTGGATATGTCTCTGTTTTTCAGTTCAAATACATCCATATAGATACCAAGTTCGGTCTTTTGCTTAAACCTATTTAAACTTAATCAAAAGTAAATGATATTCCCGACAAGATTTTTCGATTTTCGGTTTAAAATCGGCAAAATGCCGATTTTTTTGAAATAAATCGCCAATTCAAAGAAAAATATGAAAAGGTTTAAGAAGGGTTTATAAATACGGTTTTTGAATTTATTATACATTATTTGATTTCAGTTTCAGCCTCTTATTAAAATATCATCGAAAAGCAGATGATTAAGAATTGAAAGCATTGAAATTGATTATTGAAACCTTTGAATTTTATTTCCGAAACGAGTGTTTACGATGACCAGGAATGTCATTTTGGATCCGATTCACGGATATATTGAATTTGATGAATTGAAAAGTTCTCTTTTTGATACGCCTCAAATGCAGCGTTTAAGACGCATCCGGCAGCTCGGCTTTTCAAGCCTCGTTTATCCCGGAGCCAATCACACCCGTTTTGAACACAGCATGGGCGCCATGCATTTGGCTTCACTTTTTCAGAAAATTCAGCGCGAAAATAAAAACTCCATTTCTGACGTTTCTGATTATGACAGTTTGGATGAGATTGTTGCCGCGGCGCTTCTTCACGATATCGGCCACGGTCCGTTTTCACACGCAACGGAAAGACTGATTGAGCATTACACGCGCAAAAGCCATGATGATGTCCGCCAAATTCTAACCGAGACGGAAGTCGGCGATGTTCTCAAAAATCACGGTTTCAAACCGTCCCGAATTGCCGAGCACATTGCCGGAAAAACTCCGGTCAGTCAAATTCTCAGCAGTGAAATTGACGTTGATAAGATGGATTATTTGGCGCGCGACATGCATTACACAGGCGTCACTTCGGGCAGCGTTGATTACATTCGCTTGCTGAATCATTTGGAATATTTTGAAAGCAAACTTGTTTTGGACGCCGGTGCCATCCGCGCCGCTGAAGGTCTTTTGGTTTCGCGTTATTGGATGAACGTTTCTGTTTATTACCATCATGTTTCAAGAATTTCGGAAACGATGTGTTCCCGCGCCTGCGCTTATCTTTTGGAAAACAAAAATCTCCGCCCGCAGGAACTTGCGCGCATGGACGACGCGGGCTTAATGTCTGTTATGAGAGCTGACGACGGTTTTGCCGGTGAAATTTCAAGACGCCTCGACAGCAGAAATTTGTACAAACGGGCGCTTTACACCGGTGTTGACTCAATCGGATTAAACAATATTTTTGAACAGCGCAATCGTGTCTCCCGAATTGAAAAAGAAATCGCGGAGAATGCAAACGTTGAACCCGAGGATGTGATTATTGACATTCCTTCAAAGCCGGCAATGGCTGAAATGAAGGCGCTTGTGATGGACGGCGGCATGAAAAAACTGACAGATGCTTCTCTTTTTGTTAAGGATTTGGAACACGTTCAGATTTCGAATTGGAAGATGGGCGTTTTTACGCCGAAAGAGCATTTGGAAGCAGTTTCAAAAGCGGCGAATGACTTTTTTGAGATTGATATGAAACCGAAGATGAAGCAGGTTTCGTTGACAGATTTGTTGGGAAATGAGTGAGTTTTGTTCATGACAGGCACGTGCGAGCCGCTCCATTTTTCATACATTTCATTTTAACAGGATTCTTACTCATAAAATTATAATTAATCTGTTTGCATAGCCGTCTGCATCTGCTTCTTTTTATCACATCCGTTTGCTGTCGCGAACGGTTTGCGCTTTTGCCTTAGCACCTGCCGCCTCCCCCGCGAGCCGCTCCGCTCTTCAAAAAACAATTCAAAATCAATTCCACATTCTTAAAAACAAAAAATAAAAAAGAGAATGGAAAACCATTCTTTAAAATGATTCCACGCTTAAGATCTCTCATCTTCAGGTTCAAATAATGAGAAGATATCAAAGTCAGGCGAAATCAATTCATAATTTTCACCCAAAAATTGATCAAAATACCAATCCGACATTTGAGTCGGTGTTCCGCTGCCGTAAGTAATGCCTGGCCGCCGAAGCGTTTTCTTCAGCTGTTCCAACCATTGATCCATCGCAAAGCTGTCAGCAAAAGTGAGAAGCAGCTTGCGCTGCCCTTTTAAAATGACACATGAAGCACGGTGTTCGGCGTAATAACAGTACAAAGTGATTGCAGTCAGTGAGTTCAAATGCAACCACTGGTGAGTTGTAAAAGGATATTCGGGGTCATCAGGGCCTGACGTTGAGACATGTCCTTTATAGGCGCAAGCATTAACACAATGATCATCTTCATCATCCTCTTCGTCTTTGGATTTTTGGTCTGCCGGTGCGGTTTCTTGTTGTATGCCTACAGTCAGCGGCTGTAAATCGCAGAACGCGTCAATGACATGAATCGAATATGAATATTTGTAAACATCGTTATTGCTCGCGACACTGAATTCATATGTGCCGCCTCTTTCTGCTTTATACTCATAAATTATGACATCTTCATAGAGTAATTCCGTTCCGGGGTCCTCATCTGACCCGGGCGGCGGCACAAGATGCGCATGACCGATAACAATTGTTTCCGGCGTTTCAGCAACAAGGGAAAGGCCGTTTTTGGGATTGATATTGAATCTCCATTGCCATTCGTGTTCCTGACCGTTTTGATTAGTAAGCTCCATGAAGAAATGGGATCCTGCGTTAATCAAAAACGTGGCGTCATTGTGCGGAAAAGTGATCGATTGCTCATATATTGTAACGAATTGATAACGTAAATTATCAATCATAATCTGCCAATCATAGGCTTTGACAAAGAAATCCGCGGAAATATACGTTTTATCCTCTATCTGCCGCCATGATTCGAATGTATAGGTTTCATCGCCTGAAGCAAACTCACTGAGAGTCAAATCTATTTTGATTTCCGGCAACGGGGCTCCATCTTCTAAATTGCCGTTTAGAATGATGATATCGTTTTCCTTTCGAAGGCTGAATCCGCGCTGGGAGGCTGCCCAGCTCTCCCAAATGCTTTCGATTGGGATAAGCAGCATCCCGTTAAAAATGTAAAGGGGACCATCAACATTGGTGTTAAAAACTGAAAATGCACGATGGTGTTTAAGCCTGTACATATTTTCTGCATCATTAAACAATTACAAAATCAACCCCATGTGTTTTTTTAAACTAATACGAAAGTAAAAAATGGAAAAACTGACTTCTTTTGGAAACGGATGAGTTTCTGAGGAGGTTTAATGAAAACGAACGGGCTGCTTCATTTAAACAACTTCAAATCGTCAAAATCCAATGTCGTAATTTGGACATTATTTTATTTCCATTTGGCATTTTTTCTATCGGTTCATAAGGAATGTCATTTAAATAATAATGATATCCCCGTATTATTTCATGTGACATGTCGTCCGGGTGGTCATAGCCCAAATCTAAAAACACTTTTGTTATTCTGCTGTTAGGGGCCGGATATATCCAATTGTTTCGAATCCACATCCCTAAGCCAAAATGATATAGAAATAATTCATCCGTACTTTTATTTTTTATTTCTTCTTTTATTTCCTCATCAAGCAAATAGTCCAAAGCCTTATAGCAATCATCAAGTGTGGCGGGAATATCAAGTCTTTCTTCCTCTCCGGAATTATCACTATCGATGCAACCAACTATAATTACCGTTAGCAATAAAAGAATAAAGGAAAAATAAACATACTTTTTCATAATTATTCTCCTTCACGTTCTTTTTTTGATATTTGGTCAAAAATGCTTTCTCAATTTATTTAAACGACTTCAAACCGCCAAAATCCAACGTCGCGAAATAATCATCAATCGTTTCCGCTCTTCTGATTTGTTTGACGCTTCCGTCAGGTCTCAACAGCAATTCCGCAGAGCGAAGCTTTCCGTTGTAATTGAACCCCATCGCAAATCCGTGCGCACCCGTGTCGTGAATGACGAGCAAATCGCCGCGCTCGATTCCGGGAAGCATTCTGTCGATTGCGAATTTGTCGTTGTTTTCACAAAGGGAGCCGGTGACGTCATATTTGTGATCAAGCGATGCGTTTTCTTTGCCGAGAACGGTAATGTGATGGTAAGCGCCGTAAATTCCGGGGCGCATGAGGTTTGCCATACAGGCGTCCGTTCCGACATAATCTTTGTAAATGTGTTTCATGTGACGGACTTCCGTGACAAGATACCCGTACGGACCCGTAATCACACGGCCGCATTCAAAGTAAACGTTCGGCTGAGCAACGCCAGCTTTTCCGATTGTCGCGTCGTATGCCGCTTTAACGCCGGCGGCAACATCGCTGAAGAGAATGCGTTCCTGATCGGGGCGGTAAGGAATTCCGATGCCGCCGCCGAGATTGACGAATTCAAATTCAATGCCGACTTTTTGTGAAATTTCAACAATCACTTCAAACAAAATGCGGGCGGTTTCAACGAAATAATCCACATTGAGTTCATTAGACGCGACCATTGTGTGAAGACCGAATCGCTTAACGCCTTTTTGTTTGAGCATTTCGTAGCCTGAAAAGAGCTGCTCGCGCGTAAAACCGTATTTGGCTTCCTCCGGCTTTCCGATGAGTTCGTTGCCGCCTTTTAAAGGCCCGGGATTGTATCTGAAACATACGATATCGGGAAGACCGGCAACTTCTTCTAAAAATTCAATGTGGGAAATGTCGTCCAAATTGATGATTGCGCCCATCTCTTTCGCTTTTATGAATTCATCCGCCGGCGTATTGTTTGAGCTGAACATAATATTTTCGCCTGTGATGCCCGCTTTTTCAGCGAGAAGGAGCTCGGGAAGAGAACTGCAGTCGGCGCCGAAACCGTGTTCTGCGAGAATTTTTAAGATATAGGGATTCGGAAGCGCTTTGACCGCGAAGAATTCTTTGAATCCTTTAACATTGCTGAATGATTGAATCATGTCTTTGGCGTTGTCACGAATCTCTTTTTCGTCGTAAATGTGAAAAGGCGTCGGATAAGTTTTGACAATTTCTTCGATTTGAGATTTGGTAAAGGGAAGTTTTTTTAAAACCATTTTTTTGCTCCTTATTTTTTATTGCCCTCGTCTAATAAAAGTGGACTACTTGATTGTATCAAGATTGGCAACTGATACATCGCCATATCATTAAGTTTCTGTATTCGCATTTCTGCTGACAAGCCGTCCTTAATCATTACCGCATTGTAACTTTCCATATTGGCAAGAACAAGTAATTGGTGGACTGTTGCGTAGTCACGGACATTACCTTTCTTAGCAGGGTTGGCGGTTCGCCATTCGCTTGCAGTATGACCGAACAAAGCAACATTGAGCAGGTCAGCCTCGCTTGCATATACAAAACTTATTTGTTGAGCAGTTAGTTTAGGAACGATAAGATTCTTCTTAATAGCGTCTGTTTGGATATGATAGTTAAGTTTTGCAAGTTCTCTGTGAGCCGTCCATTGCAATTGAGCGTTTTCATTTTCTTTAAGCCTTTGAAACTCTTTTACAAGGTAAATTTTAAACTCCGGACTAATCCACATACCAAATTCAAATGCAATGTCTTTATGGGCAAACGTGCCGCCATACCGACCTGCACTTGCAAAAAGAGAGATTGCGTTTGTTTTTGACACAAACTCTTGAACACTTATCTTAAAGTTGTTAAGACCTGACATACTTTTAATTGTGGCGAATTCGCCATAATTAAAATTAGGGTTATGTATCTTTTCCCAAATACCAAGATATTCAAGAGTGTTTCGATTTCTCAACCAGTCGGAGATAAAAAATTCGCCGTCTTTTGCCCTCAACATATCGGTTAGAGAAATGTAGTCATCACTGTTTTGCTTTTTGACTTCGACATCAACGCCTTGAATTGTTATTTTGTTTTTCATTTGCGTCCCATAAATCAAATTAATTTAGTTATTAAAAATCAAAAGTCATTCACATTATAACTGCATGTCTTTGTTAATTTCGATTGGTATTAACTTATGTTTAGATACCGCCGAGATGATAAAAATATTGTTGCGGTTTGGTTTTCAAAATGAATGTTTATGGCCATTTCATTTAACCTCTTCAAAGCCTTCCTTTTAGTGCCGTTTCAATCTCCCGAGTTTTGTATTTCATCGTTTTTCCCCACATACGTTTGCAGCAATTTTTTGAATTCAACTCCGCTCGGTGCTAACTTTGATTCATCCTTTAATACAAAATCGACCCAAAGATGCTGAATCTGGAGGTCAATATCCAAAAAGGCTTTGTTAAAATCCGAATCGAATGAAAAAATTTCAAACAACTCATTTTCAAGAATGCATTGCCCGTTTTCGTGATGGACTTTCAATGTCAGCGGACCCAATAATTTTAAATCCGAATTTGACAGCTGAAAAGAAAAAAGTTCAACACGGTTTAATTTACTAAAATCTTTTGCTTCGTCTGAAATTATCAATAAATCAACTCCTTTCTCTTCATTCATGTTTGGCCCTTACTTATGTCTTATTAATTTTTTTATTTCAAAAGGATTAAATAATGGCAGAGGAATGCCGAGAGAATTTTTCTTTTTCGGGCGCTGCGTACAAAATAATGTTTTCACTGTAATACAAGAAGCGTTGAAAGCTTATAAAATTTTTAATACGGCACAAGACACATATTTTGAAAAGAAGAGCTCGCTTGCTTTGAAAAAGAGCCTGTTGACTCTGCGGCATGAAATTTTTAAGAAAAGTATATGGTGGGACTGCTGAGATTTGAACTCAGGTCGCGTGACCCCCAGCCACGCAGGATGGACCAAGCTACCCTACAGTCCCGTTTTGAATTGATGAATTAAGAAAAACAACTCTAAAAACCGTTTTTATTATATAAAGGTTTCACACGGGTTTTAAAAAATGACGGCGGAAAAGTATAAAGTTTGGCGGCTTCATTTAAGTTTTAATTACTTCAATTTTAGATCTGTTCAATGTTTATGAACATCAAGAAGATCTTTCATCACTCTCAATTCAGTTTCAAACTCATCCTTGGGCATCATCTGTTTTTTGCGGTCATATTCACCCGTGAACTTTCCGTTTTCATAAATCTTTGATTCATTGTAATGCCTCTCCCATATCGGAGATTTTTGGCTGAGTTCAATCAGCTCATCATCACAGGCATTGCCGAACATTTCACAAGTTAATCGAAGAGTGTCTGTTTCCCCAGGAGAGAAATTCGGAAGAGGAAGGGTTAAAAATCCGGTATATTTGAGATTTGACAAATACAAAACATCCCAAACAACAGGTCCGCGTTTAAAGGCATAAAAATCGTCTTCAAAAAGAGGAGTTTGATAGTTGACAAAATGAATAAGCCATGAAAAAAACAGAAGCTTTTGAAGCTTTGATTGGTCCGGCCACGATCTTGATAATTTAAGATTTTGAACAAACCAATGGGCAAAATCTAATGCTTTTTTTGCCATCAAAACACTTCTATAATTTAAGAATTAAGCAGGAACAAATCGAATTTGAGCGAAGGGACCGTAAAAAATCCACTCCCTGTTTTGTTTTCCCAACATTTCACTTTTGTCACACTCAAGCTGTTTTTCCGTAACAGCTGTAACATATTGAAATGTCCCCTCCAAATCCAAATCTGCAAAATAACGAATAAATTGAACAAATTCAGTTTTGCTTTCAATCGCATGCCACTCATAACATTCGTATCCCATCAAATCACACTCTTAACTTATTCCATCTCTTTTCGCTTTCGTACTGCCTTCACCAATGATCCTTTTATACATAAGAATTAAGCAGGAATAAAACGAATTTCAATTATGGGATTAAAATCCTTCCACTCCAGTAGAATTTTTGACGCGGCGCTTTTTTTGTGTCGATATATTCTTGTAGAAGACTTAAATCTATATTCAAATGTCCCGTCTAACGGTGAATATTCGAAATGTCGAATAAATTGACCACAATCTGTTTTGTCATTAATATCTTTAAACCACTCAAAGATTTTGTATTCCATAAAATCACGCTTTTCTAGTTTTTTCATTCCTTTATGCTTTTACTGTATACCAATCTAAAATTATGAATTGAAAATCAAAATGCCTCAGGACTCATAGGGCTCATCACAAAAATCAGCCAAAACTTTCATCATCGGCATTTTGATTTCAAATAAAACAATCCAAATAAAAACTTAAATTAATTTTTCAATCTCAACTTTCACTTTCATCGCTTCATCTCTTGGATTTTCGGCGTTGTAGATGCTTCTGCCCACAATCACAAAGTCTGCGCCCGCTTTTATCGTATCTGCCGCGCTGCCGCCCTGAGCGCCGACGCCGGGAGAAATGATTTTCAAATCATCACCGATAACGGTACGAAGTTCCTTCACACGCTCGGGACGCGTCGCAGGCGCGACAATTCCAAAAGCGCCGGATTTTTTGGCAAGCGCCGCAATCTCTTTTGAAACGCTGTCCGTAAAGAAATGATCGCCGCCGGGATGACTCATTTCGGAGACGACAAAGACTTTTCCGCCAAATTCATTTGCCGTTTTCACACATTCCGCCAAACTGTCTGGACCGGTAAAACCCTGAACAATCACAGCGGCGCATCCCGCTTTAAAAACATGTTCACAAATCAGGCGGTCGGTATTCGGAATATCGGCCACCTTAAAATCGGCGATAACAGGCGCATATTTCGAAAGCTTGGAAACAATCGAAAGCCCCGTTCCGAGAACAAGCGGATAACCGATTTTAACGGCATCGACAAGACCCGCAACTTCAGATGTCACTTCAAGAGCGCTTGCTTCATCCGTGACGTCTAAAGCCAAAATAATGCCCGTTTTTCTTTGAAATTCTGATGTATTTGTCATATTTTCCCTCTGCCTCCTGCTGATATCAATCTGTCGGATCAGTGATGCCGTCTTTATCGACATCACTTTTCTTCTCCTGCTTAACGCCTGCTTTTTTCTTTAATCGGGCTCTGGCCGCGCCGACCATCAGCGGAAGCGTAATCGTCGCGTCGGAATAAACGGTCACCGTCTTGGATTCAGAGTTCACTTTCCCCCAAGAAACCGCTTCGTCCAAAGTCGCGCCTGAAAGGCCGCCCGTCTGCGGCGTATCCATCGTCAGCTGAATCACGTAATCAAATTCGCGCGGCGTCACAAGCATCGTTTGAAGTGTATAGTTTTTCGGAACGCCGCCGCCGACAAAAACTGCGCCTGCTTTTTCCGCTTCCCAGCAAATATCCATCAATTCATGCATATCGCCGAGCGCGTCAATCACAAGCGGCTTCGTTTCCTTGTAAAGCCAGGCCTGAAGACCGATGACGGAATCCGGGAAAGCGGGACAGTAAATCGGAATGTTCATGTCATACGCCGCTCTCAAAATGGAATCGGGATTGTCAATATGCTTTCCCATATGGCGCATGAATTCAGCGATCGAAATCGGTTTCTCGGTCGGCAGGTCCGCCATAATTTCCTGCATAAAGCCTTCAAAATCTTCAAAATGATTATCGGGCAAATAAACGTCGTAAATACGGTCGATTCCTTCTTCTCTGAGCTCGGCATCGTTCGCATTATCGTCGCCGACAAAATGAGGCATATAAAGACCTTCAAGCGCGTCGTGAACCATGTTTGCACCGGTCGTCACAAGAACGTCAATGTGCCCGTCTCGAATTAGACCGGCAATGATTTTGCGCATGCCTGCCGGCACCATCGCGCCCGCGAGGCCGAAAAACTTGACCGTTTTTTCATCCGACAGCATTTCCGTGTAAATGTCGGCCGCCTTGCCGATTCTGCGGGCGCCGAAGCCGCAGCCTGAAAGCGCCCCCACAAACTCGTCCAAATCCATGTCATCCTCAATTTCTGCGGGCACAATCGGTTTGACCAGCTTGCTTTGGCCTTCCGTAATATTCATTTTCTTCCTCTGATTTTGATTAAGTTTTCAAAAATAATTATTAGAATGTATAAGGAAATAATTGAAAGGCAAACAATTTAAATTAACCGATTGAAAAAAAGCGGTCTTATTCAATTGATTTTCAATTAACTGCTTTTGATTGTCAATTATCTGATTAACAGATTTTTGTAATTTTGTAATAAATAATATATACCACATTTAATATGCCAAGACGCTTATAAAATGAAATTCATAACTCATATGTTCCTTCGTTCCTTAATATAGAACCGGAGTTAATATTAATGAAAACTGAGATGAACAGTTCAATTGTTAAAAAATATGGAATGGATGCCGGAGCGAGTGTTGTTGGTATCGCCGCTTCAAATGATTTCAAACTTGCGCCGGATGGTTTTAAGCCCACTGATATATTGGAGGATTGCCTTTCTGTGATTGTTTTGGGGGCTTCGTTTCCGCAAGAAGCTTTAACCATGAGTCCGGCTGAGTACACTGAAATTCGCAATACGATGTTGGTAAAAGTGACTGACATCGCAAAAGAAGTAACAAAACGAATAAAGGCGAATGGGTATAAAGCAAAAGCGATCAGCGGCACAGGGGGCAAGTATGCAGAAGGCAAGCTTTACGGCCATATATCGCTGAAGCACGCGGCCGAATTGGCCGGTCTTGGACTGATTAATCGAAACTATTTGCTGACGAACGATCAATATGGAAATCTTCTTTGGTTCAGCGCCGTTCTGATGGATGCGGATCTCATTCCTGATAAAAAAGCGCAATACATAGTTTGCGATAGCTGTAACAAATGCGCTGAGACATGCCCTTCGAAAGCGTTGGATGATCCCGCCTTATTTGGGTCAAAGAAATGTGACAAAGCTTGTTTTAAACAAGTGAATGGAAAATGGGGAATAAACTGCTTTTCATGCCGCGCTGTATGTCCGTATCGTTTCGGAAAAATGTAATTTATTAGAGATGGCAATCAATTGAAAAATGAAAAACGTTGAACGGGTTGAAAAATAAAAATGAAAAACGGAGCGGCTCGCGCGCGGCGAGAGCGTGACCGTTCACCGCTAACGCGCCGCGCGGATTCCAAAAGTCGCGTAAGCGACTTTTCAGCAAATACCGCCTGCCCTCGCCTTTGAAATTTTGCAACTGAAGGGAGCAAAATTTCATTTTATTCAGAACTGAACCTTCGGCGCTTCTCTGACTTCTGCGGGTCCTGCATCGAAGAGTTCCTTTCTCTCAAAGCCGAACATCTTCGCAACAATGTTTCTCGGAACCGTTTGAATCATGATGTTGTATTTTGTGACGGTGTCATTGTAGAATTGACGCGCGTAAGCGATTTTGTTTTCCGTGTCTTTCAATTGATTTTGAAGATCCAGGAAGTTTGTGTTGGCTTTCAAATCCGGATAAGCTTCCGCAACGGCAAACAGGCTTTTCAAAGTGGATGTCAGCATGTTGGACGCTTCAGCCGCTTCATGAGGCGTGCTTGCGTTCAATCCTGCGGTTCTTGCCGCAATCACACTTTCCAATGTGCCTTTTTCATGGGTTGCATAACCTTTGACGGTTTCAACCAAATTCGGAATCAAATCAAATCTTCTTTTCAGCTGAACTTCAATTTGACCCCAAGCGTTTTCAACAAAGTTTCTGCCTTTGACTAAGCCGTTATACATCGAAACAAACGCAACGACGATCAGCAAAAGCAAAACGACAACAGCAACTGCGATAATTATACCGATGACCATTTTTTTCTTTCTCCTTTTATTGTTTATTTTAATTTGTTCATTTTTTGTTTGTTTAGTTTTGTTTTTGTTTATTAAACCTGAAAAACCACCGTACTTCACTTATTTTGAAACGGTTCTGATTCTTATATTCATCGTCATTTCAAATTAAAAATGAGGAAAGGAATGGAGAATCAGCGGGCGCCGCCAAAACCCCCTCCAAAGCCGCCGCCGATTCCGCCGCCGCCAAAGCCGCTGCCCGGTCCGCCGCCACCGCTCTGCGGTGTTGACGAGGAATACGCATTTCTCATTCCTACATAGAAGAACGGGTAGTAGTAAACATACGCAAAGCGGCTGCCTTGCACTCCGCCCGCAGGCATTGCCAGATTCATATTCTTCAGCGCCTCTTCAGCGACACCGAGCGCCATCGCATACACAATGTAATGGTCCCAAATAATAATCGATACCGGCGGATGCTTTTCAATCAAAGAATAGTCGGTCAGATATTTCTCGAAATTCTTCCACTTCAAATAGAAAACGCGGCCGTCATCAGTCCAACGCCCCATATGCTTCTTGAAAACAAACGGATAAACGATGAACCCGACTCCCAAAATACCGACGGCGAAGCACAAAGCCGAAACGACAGCGGTTAACGGATAAAGCGCAACGGGAACAATCATTTCCGCGATGAAATACATCAAAATCGCTTCGATAATCAAAACGATGCCGAGGCTTCCGATTTGGCGGTTTCCTTTGCTGTCGAAATAATCATCAAAGCGCGCCTGCTTCACAATGGCCGCATTCCATTTATTCAGGAAATTGTAGAACGAATCATTTGCGCCGAGCTTCTTTTGGAAGTCCTTCCAGTCAATTTCATCATTAACGGCATACTTTCTCAGGAAATGATAAACATCGGACTCAAACTTTTCAAGCTGAGAATCAGCAGGCTTTTCAAATTTCAAGACGACGACTTTTTTAGGCTTCCCGCTCTTGCTGCTGCTGCTTCTTTCTTGAATAGACAAATAATCACGATCCACCAAACTCATGATGGTCGAAACAAAAGCGTCCATATTCGGTTTGCCGTGACCGACGATAATAGCGTTGACGATCGCGGGTTTTGTGTCCGTCGGAATGTCACGCTCGTACAAACTGTGGTAATTCACTTTCGCTTCTCTGCCGTGTTTCATATAGATGTAGACAGCGCCGCCGATTCCGCCGAGAAGGAACAGAATCTGCAGAATGGATAAGTAAATCGGATAAACCTGTTTCCTTTCATAGGCTTCTTCTTCAGCCAATATTCTGTCCAAACCGTTTTCGTTAATGATTGTCACAAAACGGCTGTCCGGATTTTCCATGCGCGGGTAAAGAATACGAATGTCCATCCAACTGTAAGCGCGAACATTTTGTTCTCGAACAGATGCCTGAATCGTCTGCCCGTTAATTTCCCCTCCTGTTGTCGCGGAATGTACGACGTTTAAGCGCGGGTGCGTGAAAACGAGGTAGGAATTATTTTCCGTAATCATTTGGTACGGAACACCGTTGATCGTGATATTCGCTTCAAAAAGGTCTGCCGGCTCGCTCCA